>JALEGX010000084.1 GCA_022763485.1 Paracoccaceae bacterium
AACCAGCGCGCTGGTACGGTGGGTTTCAAACAGGATTTCCGGGTTTTCGTGAATATCGCGGCGCCAGGCGGTGATCTCGCCTTGCATTTCTGCAAATCTGTTCTTTACGGGCATGTCAATTTTCTCCTTCGGAACATGCGCCGGAAACACAGCAGGCGCATGGTTGATTGTCTGATACGGGGGGCAGATACCGTCCCGTTGGAAGCGTCAGGACGCAGGCAACCTGCGTTCGACCAGTTCGGCAAACCATGAGCATCCCAGCGGAATCGCTTCGTCGTCGAACTGATAGGCCGGGTGGTGGCACATGGCGGTGTCCCCGTTGCCAAGGAAGATATAGGCGCCGGGCCGTTCTTCCAGCATGTAGGCGAAATCTTCGGAGGGCATGATCGGATCAGTGGCGTCATTGACCGCCTGTCCGACCGCGCGCGCGGCATCCGCAGCATACTCCGTTTCAACCGGCGTGTTCACCGTCGCCGGATAGCCCGGCGACCAGATGACCTCTGCCGTCGCGCCAAAGGCCGAGGCGGTGTCGCCAGCGATCCGACGAATGCGCTCTTCGGCCAGGGCGCGGTTTTCCCGCTCCAGGGTCCTAACCGTCCCCTTCAGGCGCGCAGTATGGGCAATCACGTTGGAGGCAACGCTGTCGGTCTCAAAGATCCCAACGGTCAGAACCACGGATTTGATCGGATCGACGCTGCGCGAGACAATCGATTGCAGCGTGACCAGAATCTGTGCCGCAACCAGCGTGGTATCCACCGCTTCATGCGGGGCTGCCGCATGTCCGCCCTTGCCCGTTACGATGATCTCAAACTCATCCGAGGCAGCCAGCAAAGGCCCCGAACGGATGGCGAATTCTCCAACCGGCAAACCGGGCATGTTGTGCAGGCCATAGACTTCCTGAATGCCCCAGCGCTCCATCAACCCGTCATCGCACATCGCCTTGCCCCCGGCCCCGCCCTCTTCGGCGGGCTGAAAGATTAGCACGACCTTGCCGTCGAAGTTGCGTGTCTCTGACAGGTAACGGGCCGCGCCCAGCAGGATCGCCGTATGGCCATCATGACCGCAGGCGTGCATCTTGCCCGGCACAGTCGAGGCATAATCCAGCCCCGTCGCCTCTTCGATCGGCAGCGCATCCATATCCGCGCGCAGGCCAATAACCCGGCCCGTGGTGTTGGTGCGGCCTTCAATGACAGCGACAACGCCGGTGCGACCTATCCCGGTGGTGATGTCGTCCAGCCCGAAGCCGCGCAGCTTCTGTTCGACGAAGGCAGCGGTTTCATGAACGTCATACATCAGCTCGGGGTGCATATGCAGATGCCGCCGCCAACCGGTGATATCCTCGTGCATTTCCGCCAGTCGGTTCTTGATCGGCATAGCGCCCTCCGTTTTGGTGACCTGCAACGGGGCAAACTGTCTGCCACAATCGCAGGGGGCGCAAGTCACATTGTCGCAGTTTTCCGACCACCGCGACGCGACGTCAGACACCGTACACCACTGAGCGGCCAAAGGCTCCGAGGGTCATATCGCTGCGGGTTGCCGGGTCAGACAGACGCGGCCTGTAGCCGTTCCACTAGACGTTTCATGAAGGCGTGCCCGGCGTTGAATTGTTCAACCGTGACGTATTCATCCGGTTGATGCGCCTGGGCAATATCGCCGGGCCCACAGATCACGGCGGAATATCCCGCCTGCTGGAACTGACCGGCTTCGGTGCCATAGCTGACCACATGGGCGGCATTGTCGCCGGTCAGCGACCGGACCAGGGCTTCGGCCTCGCCATTGGTTTCAGGCACCAGGGCGGGCACATCAAATTGCTTGACCACGTCGATCCGGGCCTCCGGATGGATGGCCTGCATTTCCGCCTCAACCCGCGCAACCTCAGCCAGATACGCGTCTTTCCATGTGCTGGCGTCTTCGCCCGGGACGACGCGGAAATCCATCATGAAGTGACAATCCTTGGCGGTGATGTTGTGGGCGGTGCCCCCTTCGATCATGCCGACATGGCAGGTGGTCCAGGGCGGGGTGAACATGGCCGCGATCTCTCCGGGCTGTTTGGCCATGTTTTCCGCGTTGCGGTGGTTCGCCCAGTCGATCAGCCGCGCCCCCTGCATGATTGCCGACACCCCGGTGTGCATGATCGAGCTGTGCACTTCGAAGCCGATCATATGGGTGCGATAGCCCTGCCCGCCCTTGTGGCCCGTCACCGACTGCATCATCGACGGCTCGCCCACGATCACCGCCGATCCCTTTGGCAGCAGCGGTTGCATGGCTTCGATCATCGGCGGCGCGCCGGTACAGCCGACCTCTTCGTCAAAGCTGAGCGCCAGTTGCAGCGGACGCTTGACCCCGCTGTGATGCGCCTCGACCAGCGCCCAGATCGCCAGCGCATCGAAACCCTTCATGTCACAGGTGCCACGCCCGTAGTATTTCCCATCCCGTTCCGTGACGGTGAAAGGATCAGAAGTCCAGGGCTGACCATCGACTGGCACCACATCCGTATGCCCCGACAGCACAATCGCGCCCTCGTCCATCGGCCCCACATGCGCAAAGACAGCCGCCTTGTGCGGCTGGTCGGGATCGGGCCAGCGGTGGCTCTCGATCCCATGCGCGGCAAGGTAGTCCTGCACCCAGTACACCAGAGGCAGGTTGGTGTCGCGGCTGACGGTTGGAAAGGAGACCAGCTTGGTCATGATCTCCAGCGGGGACAGATGTTGGGTCATTGCGCCTCCTCGAACCGCAGCTCATGCGGCCGGGTTCGGACTTTGAGTATTTTTGACAAGAAGAAGCCCTGAGGGCCACGCCTCTGGTAACCAAGTCTTAAGCTTGACTGTGTTTTCTGTTTGCGCGGTACAGGCTGGAGAGCCGATGGCCGTACGAGGAGAAGCCCCGCAAGCCCGCCGGTGTTCCGTCTGACGGTCAGGCCGGATTGCGGGGTGGACCGTTTCGAAGGAGCACAGGCGCCCTGCTTCTTCTCGTTCCAAATACTCAAATCCGACCTTTCCACAGGTGATGCCGGCAGCCTTTTGCGCGCGCCTGGTCTCAGTATCCGCTGTCCGTGGTCAGGACAAAATGGCCCGGTTCGACCTCGTTGTACTCCGACGGGGCCGGGTCGTAGTCCAGGCCGTGGATCGGCGAAGGGATCGGCTTGAAATTCAGGTCCTTCTCGGACTTGCGCTGATGCGGATCCGCGATCGGCACAGCAGACATCAGCGCCTGCGTATAGGGGTGCTGCGGGTTCTCAAAGACCCGGTCGCGCGGTCCAAGCTCAACAATACGGCCCAGATACATCACGCCCACCTGGTGGCTGACCCTTTCGACCACCGCCATATCGTGGCTGATGAACAGGAAGGACAGTCCCAGTTCGGACTGCAGCTCCATCATCAGGTTCAGAACCTGCGCCTGCACCGACACATCCAGCGCGGACACCGCTTCATCCGCGACAATCAGCTTGGGGTTCAGCGCCAGCGCACGGGCAATGGCGATCCGCTGCCGCTGGCCGCCCGACATTTCATGCGGGTAGCGGCGCATGAAGCTGCGCGGCAGCTCCACCCGGTCGAAAAGATGCGCCACCCGGTCCGTCAGCTCGGACCCGCTGGCAGTGCCATAGTTGCGCATCGGTTCGGCCACCTGGTCCAGCAGCTGCATCTGCGGATTCAGCGAGGCAAAGGGATCCTGAAAGATCATCTGCATATCCAGCCGCGCCTTGCGCAGGCCGGTCTGGTCCAGCTTCATGATGTCGACGCCGTCCAGATTGATTTCGCCGGAAATCGGTTCGACCAGACGCAGGATCGACCGCCCGGCCGAGGATTTGCCGCAGCCGGATTCGCCGACCAGCGAAAGCGTCTGTCCCTTGTTGATGTTGAAGGACACGTCCTCCACCGCGTGCACGTTGGAAATCGTGCGGCGGAAGAAGCCGCCTTTTACCGGGAAGCGTGTGGTCAGGTTCTTGACCGTCAGCAGCACGTCTGAGGTGCCCGGGATCGGATCCACATTCTGGTTTTCCGCCCCCAACAGCTTCATCGGCTCCGGGGCCGCCTTGCCGCGCATTTCACCCAACTTGGGCACCGCGGCCAGCAGCGCCTTGGTATAGTCGTGCTGCGGGTTGGTGAAGATCTCCTCGACCGTGCCCTCTTCGACCTTGTTGCCACGGAACATCACCACAACGCGGTCGGCCATCTGGGCCACCACTGCCATGTCGTGGGTGATGAACATCACCGCCGTGCCGGTTTCACGCTTCAACCGGTCCATCAGGGCCAAGATTTCGGCCTGGATCGTCACGTCCAGCGCCGTGGTGGGTTCATCCGCGATCAGCAGGCGCGGTTCGCAGGCCATCGCCATGGCGATCACCACGCGCTGACGCATCCCGCCCGACAGCTCATGCGGATACTGCTTCATCCGGCGTTCGGGTTCAGGGATCCGAACCTGGCGCAGCAGTTCGACCGCCCGCGCCTCGGCATCGGCCTTGGACAGGTGTTTATGGACCCGCAGCCCCTCGGTCAGCTGACGCCCCACGGTGAACACGGGGTTCAGCGCCGTCATCGGCTCCTGGAAGATCATGCCGATCTCATTGCCGCGAATCTTCTTCATCAGATCCTGATCGGCCGTCTCAAGATTGGTTTCCCCGATATCGCGTCGGTCGAACACCAGTTCACCGTCGGCGATTTCTCCGCCGCCGAATTCGACAAGCCGCATCAGCGACAGCGAGGACACCGATTTGCCCGAGCCCGACTCACCCACAATGCAGACGGTTTCCCCGGGATTGACCTCGAAAGAGACATCTTCGACGCCGACAACCGGCCCATCCTTGGTCTGAAATTCGACCCGAAGTCCCTTGATCCGTGCAATCGGTTGATCCAGCACGACGTCGCTCCCCTGTTTGTTGTATGGGTGTTTAAGTCCCAGACGCTATGCTTATCGCCCACCAAGGTCAAACCCAGTCGCCAATTTTCGCAACGGCAAGGCTTGCTTTTTTTTGAAACTCTGTTTCGAATGTTTTCGTAGTCAGATCTGGGGATGAAGGCGACGCTTCGCTAAAGTGGCGTTTTTTCTACATCATTTTCATATGTTTATCACCGGATCGGCCCACCCAATCTCTGCGGGGAATGTAGAGAACCTGAGACACGAATGTGTCCAACATGGAGTGTGAAATGAAAATCAAAGCCCTATTGCTTGGCGCGATCGCCAGCACGGCCTTTGCCCCAGTCGCCTTTGCGGAACGCGGCTCGGACGGCCATGTCAGCATCATCTACTGGCAGGCCCCTTCGATCCTGAACCCCTATCTGTCGGGCGGGACCAAAGACCTGGAATCCGCCTCGCTGATTCTGGAGCCGCTGGCACGCTACGACGAAAATGGCGCCATGGTTCCCTGGCTGGGCAGCGAGATTCCGACCGTTGAAAACGGTGGTGTGAGCGCGGACCTGACCTCGATCACTTGGAAAGTTGCGCCGGGCCTGAAATGGTCCGACGGATCAGACGTTACCGCGCATGACGTGAAATTCACCGCGGACTACTGTCTGCACCCCGAAGGCGGCTGTGCGTCCCTGTCGAAGTTTGACGGCGTCAGCAGCGTCGAGCTGGTTGACGACATGACCATCAAGGTCACCTTCGACGGCCCGACCCCCTTCCCCTATGGCCCGTTCGTTGGCAACGAAAGCCCGATCATCCAGAAAGCTCAGTTCGAGAGCTGCATCGGCGCTGCGGCGCCCGGCTGTACCGATCAGAACTTCTATCCCGTTGGCACCGGCCCGTTTGTGGTCACGGATTTCCGTCCCAATGACGTGATCCAGATGGAAGCCAACAACAACTATCGTGACCCGGCGAAACCCGCCTTCGCGACCCTGACCTTCAAAGGTGGCGGCGACGCGACCGCGGCCGGTCGTGCCGTGATGGAAACCGGTGAATTCGACTACGCCTGGAACCTGCAGCTGGCCCCCGAAGTGATCGCCCAGATGCAAAAAGGCGGCAAAGGCATTCCGGTTGCAGGCTTCGGCCCGCTGGTTGAACGCATCATGGTGAACAACACCAACCCCGATCCGGCGCTTGGCCCGGATGAGCGTTCGGTGATCCGCCCCAACCCGAAAACCGCAGATCCGGCTGTGCGCAAGGCGATGTCCATGGCCATCGACCGTCCGCTGCTGGTTGAAATCGGCTATGGCAGCGCGGGCAAGCTGACCTGTGACCTGGTGCCTGCCCCGGCGATCTATGCCACCGGCAACGATTCCTGCCTGACCCAGGACATCGCTGGCGCCAACAAGATGCTGGACGAAGCGGGCTGGACCAAGGGTGCGGACGGTGTGCGCTCGAAAGACGGCGTGCGCCTGAGCTTCTCCTACCAGACCTCGACCAACGCCGTGCGTCAGGACTTCCAGGCCCTGATCAAACAGTGGTGGAGCGAAATCGGCATCGAAACCGAGCTGCGCAACCTGAACGCGTCGGTCTTCTTCGGGGGTGACCCGGGCTCGCCGGACACGTTCCAGAAGTTCTATGCGGACGTGGAAATGTACGCGAACACCTTCAACGGCACCGACCCGCAGGCCTACCTGGCGAACTACCTGTGCAACGACGCACCGCGCCCGGACAGCCAGTGGCAGGGTGGCAACATCTCGCGCTTCTGCTCGGAAGAGTATGACGCGCTGCACAAGAAGCTGAGCCAGACCGCAGGCACCGAAGCGCGCGCGGAAATCGCCCGCCAGCTGAACAACATGATCATCGAAAGCGGTTCGGTGATCCCGCTGGTCCACCGCGGCCGTCTGTCGGCGCATTCCACCACCCTGGGTGGCGTGAAGCTGAACGTGTGGGACAGCGAACTGTGGAACGTTGCAGACTGGTACCGCAAGGACGGTTCCTGATCGTCTCTGACGCTTGACATTCCCGCCCCGGCCCAGCATGGCCGGGGCCTCTTTGCAAAGTGCAGGAGGCCCCGGATCTGGATCGGGGCGGGTATCCGTCTTTGACCAGAAGGCGGCAATAATAACATCGTTAAAAAGGCGCCCCTGAATGCTGACCTTTACGATCCGGCGATTGGTATTGGCCGTACCGACGCTGTTGTTCATCAGCCTCGTGATCTTCCTGCTGCTGGAACTGGCTCCAGGTGATCCGATGGCTCAGGTCCCCCTGACCGTTCCCCCGGAAGTCAAAGAAAAGATGCGCGAGGCCCTGGGCCTTGGCCAACCGATGCACATCCGGTTCTGGAAGTGGATCGTACAGTTCTTCTGGATCGAACCCCAGGTCATGATCGACTATTACTTCGGCACCAGCTTTTCCGAAGGTGATCTTCGCGTGATCTCCTGGCAGACCCGTTCGCCGGTCATGGATATCGTCGTGCAGCGCATCCCGCAGACCCTGTGGGTTGTTGGCACCGCTTATGTCGTGGCGATCATCGTCGCTCTGCCCATCGGCATCTATTCCGCCTATCGCCAGTACAGCTGGTTCGACCAGGCCGGGACATTCGTTTCGATGGTCGGGTTCTCCGTCCCCCCCTTCTTCTCCGGCGTGCTGGTGATCGTGATCTTCTCGGTCCAGCTGGGCTGGTTCCCGTCGATTTATGACACCACCCATGTGGTCAACAGCTGGGACAGTTTCGTCAAACAGCTGCAACAGATGGTCATGCCGGTGATGGTGCTGGCCCTGCAGATCACCGCACAGCTGAGCCGTTTCATGCGCGCCTCGATGCTGGACAACCTGAACCAGGATTATGTCCGCACCGCCCGCGCCAAGGGTCTGAGCGAATACATCGTGGTCATGGTCCATGTGCTGCGCAACTCGATGATCCCGGTCGTTACCGTGATCGCGCTGGGGATCCCCTCGATCTTTGGCGGCGCCATCATCACCGAGCAGGTCTTCAAGGTGAATGGGATCGGTCAGCTGCTGATCGGTGCAATTCAGGCCAACGACCTGCCGATGGTGCAGACACTGACCTTCATCTTTGCGGTGCTGATCGTTCTGTTCAACCTGATCGCCGACGTTCTCTACGGCATTCTTGACCCGAGGATCCGCTATGACTGAGTTGAGCAATCCGACCCCCGCAAAACCACCGCGCAGCCAATGGCTGGACGTGTGGGACCAGTTCAAGTCCCACAAGGGCGCGCTGATGGGCGGGATCCTGTTCCTGCTGATCGTGCTGTCCGTCTACTTCGGTCCGTTCCTGTGGGACATCGAACCGACCAAGATCGACATCCGCGCCCGCAACCAGGGGCCCAGCCTGGCGCATCCCTTCGGCACCGACCAGCTGGGCCGGGACATGCTGGCCCGGATGATGGCTGGCGGGCAGACCTCGGTCTCGGTTGGGATCACCGCCATGCTGCTGGCGCTGTTCCTGGGATCCTTCATCGGGGTTCTGGCGGGCTACTTCAAACGGCTGGACGGGCCGCTGATGCGCCTGACCGACCTGTTTCTGGCCCTGCCCCTGTTGCCGCTGCTGCTGGTGATGATGCTGCTCTTCCGCGAACCGCTGAACGCCGCCTTCGGACTGGAGCGCGGGATCTTCATCCTGATCGTGGTTTCCATCGGCATCACCTCGTGGATGCCCACCGCACGGATCGTGCGCGGCGATGTTCTGGCGCTGAAGGAACGTGAATTCGTTCTGGCCGCCCGCTCCATCGGGACCACGAATACCAAGATGATCACCCGTCACATCCTGCCCAACGTGTTGTCCCCTATCATGGTGTCGGCAACGCTTGGGATTGCAACGGCGATCATCACGGAATCGGCGCTCTCCTTCTTGGGCCTCGGCTTCCCGCCGGATTTCCCGACCTGGGGCCGCCTGCTGTTTGATGCCACCGACTATCTGCAGCAATATCCGGAACGCGTGTTCTGGCCCGGCATGGCGATTTCGCTGACCGTGCTCAGCGTGAACTACCTGGGCGACGGTCTGCGGGACGCGCTGGACCCGCGCATCCGGGGCCGCTGAAAAAAGAACAAAAGAAATCGCCGCTCCGGAAACGGGGCGGCGATTTTCTTTGGGGCAGTCACCGAGCGATACAGCATCACATCCCGGCGCCTTCAATCAGAACATTGTTCCAAAGCGGCACACTCAAACACATTCATATAGCCTTGATTGTGAATCCATTCTTCGCCAGATGGGACGTTGTTCCCATTCAAGGCAGGATCCCATGTTCGAAACTCTTGGCTTCGAAACAATCACCCCACGTCAGGCCAGCGTCGTGCTTGGCCTTGGTCTGGGGCTGCTCTTTGGCGCGCTTGCACTGGTGACCCGTTTCTGCTTCCGCCGTGCGGTTGTAGGTGCGGATCGCAAACAGGCCGCCGGGGTCTGGCTGACCGCGCTTGCTGTCGCCGTTCTGGGAACCCAACTGGCCGTTTTCCAAGGCTGGATCAGCTTCGAAGAACATCGCTTCCTGTCGTCCGAGCTGCCCCTCACCGCCATCGTTCTGGGCGGGTTGCTGTTCGGCGCGGGCATGGTGCTGACCCGCGGGTGCATCTCACGCCTGACGGTGTTGAGCGGCACCGGGAACCTGCGTGCGGTGCTTTGCGTGCTGGTGTTTGCCTTTGTCGCCCATGCCAGCATGAAAGGCGTGCTTGCTCCGCTGGTCACGCAGCTGCGGTCCCAAACGCTGGAGCTGCCGTCGGCCGCCCTGCCCGGCGCGCCCTACCTGTGGACGGCGCTGATCGCGCTGGCGGCGCTGCTTTTTGCGGCGCGGTCCGGCAACCGGACGGGCGCCCTGATGGGCGCGGCCCTGATCGGGCTGCTGGTGCCGCTGGGCTGGGTTGGCACGGGCTATGTCCTGTTCGATGAATTCGACCCGATCGCGATGCAGAGCCTTGCCTTCACAGCCCCCACGGCAGATGGCCTGTTTTTCGTGATCGCGGCCACCTCAATCCCTGCGGGGTTCGGTGCGGGTCTGATTGGCGGTGTCCTTCTGGGCAGCACCCTGCTTGCGCTGGCGCTTGGACAGTTCCAGTGGCAGAGCTTCACCTCGCCCAGCCAGACCGGGCGCTACATGACGGGTGCGGCGCTGATGGGGCTGGGTGGTGTTCTGGCGGGTGGCTGCACCGTTGGTGCCGGACTTGCCGGTCTCCCCACCCTGAGCCTTGCCGCCGTCATCGCGCTGGCCTCCATCGCGGCCGGCGGCCTGCTGACGGACCGTATGCTCAATGCAGTTTCTTCCGGATTCGGCGGATCGCCAGCCATACCATCCCCACCACCAGCGGAGTGAGCAACGCCGTCAGCATCCCCTTGCTGATCTGCATGGCCGCCGCAACCGGATAGAGCATGTAGGCCGCCAGAGAGACCGCGTAATAGCTGATGGCGACCACTGACAGCCCTTCGACCGTGTGCTGCAGGCGCAGCGCGGTGTCGGCCCGGCGATCCATGCTTTCCAGCAGCGCCTGGTTCTGAGCGCTGCGCTCAACATCCACCTGCGTCCGCAGCAACTCGCCTGCCCGCATGGCCCGGTCCGCCAGTTTGCCCAACCTGTTCTCGGTGGCCATCACCGTGCGCATTGCGGGATCATAGCGGCGTACCATGAATTCGTTGAACGTTTGCTGCCCGCAGAACCGCTCTTCGCGCAGCATCTGGATCCGCTGGGTGACAATGGCCTCATAGGCCCCCGTCGCCCCGAAGCGGAAGGAGGCACTGGCGCCCATCGTTTCCAGCTCGGTCGCGATGGACAGAAGCGGCTGCAAGGTCTCTTCGGCCCGCGCCGAGCCATCCGAGATCTCGATCATCAGTTCGGTCAGCCGGGTGTCCAGCTCACCGATCCGCGCCGACATGGATTTGGACCGGGAGAAGCCGAGCATCGACATCGCCTTGTAGGTCTCGATCTCGCACAGCCGCTGCACCACGCGCCCGATCCGTCGCTGCCCTGTACCCGGGCTGACAAACAGGGCAAACCGCGTGTGCCCGGCCTGATCAATGCGAAAATCCGAAGCCGCAACAGCGCTGCCGTCCAGAACCTCGCCCACTGCCAGGCTCTCGGGCACAAACCAGTCATTCAGAGCCTCCAGCATCACTTCGTTCTCCGGCCGTTCCAGAACCCGGAGATGGATGGATGTCACCCGCTGCCCGGGGGCTGAGGCCAACCATTCCGAAGGGAATACGTCGAAATCAAGAGGATCGAAAGGACGTGCGCTGACCCCCTGCGTGAACACCGTGTAGGTCACGAATTCGGTATGGCTCTCCCATTTCAACGTATGTCGCCCGATCTCAGCCGAATGATGGGTCGCACCCGGTTGCGGATGCGCGGCGCCATGGCGATCCAGAAGTTCCACCAGATGTGCCCGATCAAGGTCCCGGTCCCGATGCACGGCCTCCTGCGGTTGCTTGATGGCCAGATAAGTCACCGTGCAGGGGCTGCTCAGTTGCGGGAACGGGCGGGCGTGCAGCTCATTGCTGAGCCGATATCGCAAAGGATGATCCTGAATCGGGGGCAAGGGGCTGATCTCCTGTCTTCGGGAAATCATAGGCCGGTCAAGGAATTCTGTAAATAACCTATTATTATCAAGCGATTAGAGGAATACAAACGTATACAACGCTGTCATTTTTTCGCCCAAGAATCGGGCATTTCGCGCGCGGCGGCAGCCTTGCCCTTGTTTCCAAACGAAAAAGAGCGCCCACAGGGGGCGCTCTTTCTTTTGTGGCTGGGACCGGATCAGTTGATCATGGTCAGCAGGGTATCCAGCGAAGCTTTGGCGTCGCCGTAGAACATGCGGGTGTTCTCTTTGTAGAACAGCGGGTTTTCGATGCCGGAGTAACCGGTACCCTGACCACGCTTGGACACGAACACCTGCTTGGCCTTCCAGCACTCCAGAACCGGCATACCCGCGATCGGGGAGTTCGGGTCCTCTTGTGCCGCCGGGTTCACGATGTCGTTCGAGCCGATGACGATGGCGACATCCGTTTCCGGGAAGTCGTCGTTGATCTCATCCATCTCCATAACGATGTCATAGGGCACCTTGGCTTCGGCCAGCAGCACGTTCATGTGCCCCGGCAGACGGCCTGCAACCGGGTGGATTGCAAAGCGCACGTTCTTGCCCTTGGCGCGCAGACGACGGGTCAGCTCGGCCACGTTCTGCTGTGCCTGTGCAACGGCCATGCCGTAGCCCGGGATGATGATGACGCTGTCGGCTTCATCCAGAGCGGTGGCCACGCCCTCGGCGTCGATGGCGATCTGCTCACCTTCGACTTCCATCGCGGGACCAGCCGCGCCGCCGAAGCCGCCCAGGATCACGCTGACGAAGGACCGGTTCATGGCCTTACACATGATGTAGGACAGGATCGCACCCGAGGAGCCCACCAGAGCACCCACAACGATCAGCAGGTCGTTGCCCAGCGAGAAGCCGATGGCCGCCGCGGCCCAGCCCGAGTAGGAGTTCAGCATCGACACAACCACCGGCATGTCGGCGCCGCCGATGCCCATGATCAGGTGATAGCCGATGAACAGCGCCGCGATGGTCAGCAGCAGCAACGGGAAGAAACCGCCCGAGTTCAGGTACCAGATCAGGCAGAGGAAGCTCAGTGCCGCCGCGCTTGCGTTCAGGATGTGACCGCCCGGCAGTTTGGTCGCCGCAGAGGTGACCTTGCCCGACAGTTTGCCATAGGCGATGACCGAGCCGGTGAAGGTCACGGCACCGATCCAGATGCCCAGGGCTGCTTCGACCCGCAGGATGTTGATCTCAACGCCGTCTTTCTTGGCCAGCAGGGCTGCAAAACCCTCAAGCGTCTTTTTGGCTGCGTCGTCCATCAACAGAACGCGGCCCAGTTCGAAATGTGCGTTGAAGCCCACGAACACCGCGGCCAGACCGACCAGGGCGTGCATGCCAGCCACCAGTTCCGGCATCTGGGTCATTTCGACCTTGGACGCCAGTTGGAAGCCGATCAGGCCACCGGCGACGATCAGGATGATCGACAGCCACCACAGGCCCGCACCGGGGCCGATCAGGGTTGCGAAAACCGCCAGACCCATGCCGACGATGCCGTACCAGACAGCGCGCTTTGCGCTTTCCTGGCCCGACAGACCGCCCAGGCTGAGGATGAAGAGAACAGCCGCGACAACATAGGCCGCAGTGGTAAATCCGAATTCCATGGTCCCCTACTCCTTACGATTTCTGGAACATGGCGAGCATGCGCCGGGTCACGAGGAAGCCGCCGAAGATATTGATCCCGGCCATGAAGACCGAAAGCGCGGCAAGAAGGATCACCAGGAACGAGCCCGACCCGATCTGCATCAGAGCGCCCAGGATGATGATCGACGAAATGGCGTTGGTCACGGCCATCAGCGGGGTATGCAGCGAATGCGAGACGTTCCAGATCACCTGGAAGCCCACGAAGACGGCCAGCACGAACACGATGAAGTGCTGCATGAAGCTGGCCGGTGCGATCAGGCCAACACCCAGCATCAGCACGGCACCCACGGTCAGCAGGGTCACCTGCTGCTTGGTCTGCGCCTTGAAGGCTGCGATTTCCTGCTCACGCTTCTCTTCCGGGGTCAGTTCCTTGACCTCGGGCTTCTTCTGCGCCGCGATCGCCTGCACTTTCGGCGGCGGCGGCGGGAAGGTGATGTCCCCTTCAAAAGTCACGGTGGCGCCACGGATGACGTCGTCTTCCATGTTGTGGTTGACCTGGCCATCTTTCTCGGGCGTCAGGTCGGCCATCATGTGACGGATGTTGGTCGCATAGAGCGAGGACGACTGCGCCGCCATGCGCGACGGGAAGTCGGTGTAGCCGATGATGGTCACGCCATTCTCGGTCACGATCTTCTCATCCGCGACGGTCAGCTTGCAGTTGCCGCCCTTTTCCGCCGCAAGGTCAACGATGACCGAACCGGGTTTCATGGCCGCGACCATGTCCTCGGTCCACAGCTCCGGCGCTTCGCGGTTCGGGATCAGCGCGGTGGTGATCACAATGTCCACTTCGGGCGCCAGTTCACGGAACTTGGCCAGCTGCGCTTCGCGGAATTCCGGGCTGGACACAGAGGCGTAGCCACCGGTCGATGCGCCGTCCTGCTGTTCTTCTTCGAAGTCCAGATAGACGAATTCGGCGCCCATGGATTCGACCTGCTCGGCCACTTCGGGACGCACGTCGAACGCCAGGGTGATCGCACCCAGGCTGGTCGAGGTGCCGATTGCGGCCAGACCCGCAACGCCGGCGCCAACCACCAGAACCTTCGCCGGGGGCACCTTGCCCGCTGCGGTGATCTGGCCGGTGAAGAAACGACCGAAGTTGTTGCCCGCCTCGATGACCGCACGATAACCGGCGATGTTTGCCATAGACGACAGCGCGTCCATTTTCTGCGCCCGCGAAATACGCGGAACCATTTCCATGGCGATGACATTGGCGCCCTTGGATTTGGCCAGCTCCATGCCCTCTTCGTTCCCGGCCGGGTTGAAGAAGGAGATCAGCGTCTTACCCTTGGTCAGAAGCTCCAGCTCATCCGCATTCGGTTGACGGACCTTGGCAACGATATCCACGTCTGCCCACAAATCCGCAGCGGTCTTGATGATTTCGACCCCGGCCGCTTCATATGTCGCGTCCGAAAAACCGGCCGCAACCCCGGCGCCGCTTTCGATGGCACATTCATAACCAAGCTTTTGCAGTTGCTTGGCAGAATCCGGTGTCATGGCGACCCGGTTTTCGCCTTCGAATATCTCTTTTGGCGTTCCTATTTTCACCTACGAGTCCCCCTCGACTTGATGATTTGCTGCGCCGCAGCGCATGTTCTGCAAAGTTTTCACCTAAACTGCGCAATTATTTTGCGCAAGCAAAATGACGGTTTGACGCTACGAACTGCCGCTTCCGGGCTACACCCAACGGCGTACTTTCTGTTCGTAGCGCGCCCATTCCAAGCGGAATGTCTTTCGCATCCTGTTCTCTTCCGGAATGACGAAACGCCGTTCCAACAGCCACAACAAAACCGGAACCAACGGCAGTGACAATACGGCATCGAACCGCAGGATCAGCCCCGCCAGGATCAGCACGTCGCCCAGATAGATCGGGTTCCGCGACCGGCTGAAGATTCCCGTTTGAACCAAACGGCTTGGCGTTTGATGTGGAACCACCGTGGTCTTCTGATTGCGCATCTCATAGACCGCCAGAAGCATCAGCAGCACCCCGCCGCCCACAAGGATTCCACCCAGGAAATCCGCCCAGGCCCCACCAAAGCTCAGCCCATAGGCGAAACGATCGGCCTGCAGCCATGCCAGGACCACGGCCCCGAACAGCCACACGGGCGGAATGTCGATCCATTTCATCATGGCCTGTAAGCAGCCTCCTGTTGCCAACCAAGAAGGCCAGTCTGCAAAACCAATACGTTCTCCCGCCCCAACAAACGCGCCGCAAACGTGGCCTGCGCCGACAGAGTTCCGGTATTGCAGTAGAAAATGACCATCCCCTGATCGGGAAATTCATCCAGCCGTGCCGCAATCTCGCGCCATTCGATGTTGACTGCTCCGGGAATATGCACACTGGCGAATTGTTGGGCGTCGCGCGTATCCACGAAAACGGCCGCTTCGAACACGTCCTGATCCAGCTGCGCGGGCAGGATGATCCCGGCCTCATAGGGGGCGAAATCCATATAGTCCGCAATCGCTTCGGCAATCGGATCCGCTTGGACGGCGAAGCCGGGTCCGGCCGCAAAAAGGGCTATGGTCAGGGCGCGCAAGGCTTTCATGAGGTCTTCCATACTTCACGGAAAAAGGGGCGCAACGCGGATATTGTCGCGGGGGTGCCGAAAAGAACAAGCCCCCGCGCCCGTGCGCTTTGCGTGGAACAGGCGTTCGCGGCCTATTCCCACTCCATTTCTTCGAACACACGACCGGCGTTCTTGGTTGCCAGCTCTTCAAAGGTGTCCAGAGTCTTCCACTGCTGCTGATCGACGTAATAGGCCGAGGCCAGATCGCCGCCTTCGTCAATATGCGCCCCGACTTTGGCCCGCAGATCTTCGAGATAGTCCAGCGTGTAGCGGCGAACTTGCGCAAAGTTGGTCGGATGACCGTGGCCCGGAATCACATAGGTCGGCGCCAGCGGTTCCAGCTCTTCCTTCCAGGTCTCAATCCAGCAGCTGGTGCAGGTGTGCGGAAAGATCGGCAGCATACGCTCGTGAAAGGCGATATCTCCGGCGATCATGATCTCCCATTCGGGGATCCAGACCTGAATATCCCCCGGATCATGCGCCGGGCCCAGATGCAGCACCTTGATCTCAACCCCGCCCAGCTGCACCTCATATTCGTCATCGAAGCTCAGGTTGGCGTGAACCAGCCGGGTGCCTTCGGCACGGTCCCGGTTGTAGCCGCGCATCCCGTTGATGATGGCATCCCCGTTTTCCTGTGTTTCGGCAATGGCATCCGCATGGGCAAGAACATCGACGCCCTGATCACGCCAATAGCCGTTGCCCAGCATGGCATGACCCTGACCGTTTTCATTGATCACCAGAACAACCGGCTTGTCGGTCAGCTGACGGATCTCATCATGCAGCGCCTTGGCCAACCGATCAGAGGCACCGGCATTCACCACGATCACGCCTTCATCGGTCAGGATGAAGGACAGATTGTTGTTGTGACCTGCATTTTCATACGTGGGCGGCGCGGTGGCGCCGATGGCCGAAAACACGTGCGGAATGACTTCGACCGGCTTGGAATAGAGCTCGGACTGCGGATACTGGTCGGCAATATCCTCGCTGGCGGCGACGGCGCCAGCCAGAAACAGGGGCAGGATGGCAAGTGGCTTCATAGTGATCTCCTCAACTCGCCATAAATTCACAGATGCGAATAGGTATGTAAATAAATCATTTTCGTGACGGGACGGCGCGTCTTGTCACAGGGGCACAGGCCCGTACCATCCCAACAAACGGGAGGATAAAGATATGACATTGAACGGAAAGCACGCGTTGATCACCGGTGGCGGCACAGGGATCGGTCTGGCCATTGCGCAGGCGCTGGTGGCCGAAGGCGCGCAAGTCACAATCACCGGCCGCAGGCTGGAGGTGCTGCAAGAGGTCGCGACCAAAGGCATGCACCCGCTGGTGATGGATGTGCGCGACGAAGCAGATGTGATCGCCAAGACCGAAGCCGCAGTAGACGCTCGGGGCCCCATCCAGATCTGCGTTGCCAATGCCGGGGTTGCAGTGGGCAAGACCGCACAGAAGACCGACATGGATTTCTGGCGCGACATGATGGCCACCAATCTGGACGGCGCCTTTCTGACCATTCGCGAGAGCATGAAATCCATGCTGACCACCGATTGGGGCAGGGTCATCACCGTGGCCTCCATTGCCGGTCTGCGCGGCCTGAAGGGGGGTGTCTGCTATTCGGCGTCCAAACACGGGATGATCGGCCTGACCCGCGCGCTGAGCGAGGAATATATGGGCACGCCCTTCACCGTGAACGCCCTGTGCCCCGGATATGTCGATACCCCGATTGTCGAGCGGAACATCACCTCGATCTCGGAACGCGCTGGTGTCAGCCAGGAAGATGCGCTGAAGGTGATGACCGAGGCGAACCGTCACAAACGGCTGATCGTCCCGGAAGAGGTCGCTGCCGCCGCGCTCTGGCTGGTGCGCCCCGGCTCACAAAGCATCAACGGCCAGTGCATCGAGATCGCGGGCGGCCAGACCTGAGACACGCAAAGCTGTGGCAGGGTCAGCCCAGCCGGCCGCGCCCTGCCCCGGCACATGGCGATACAATGCGAAATGTTGATCAGTCCTGCTCACGGACGGCACACGCATCATAGTTTGTGAACAGTCGCGTATTTTTCATTGAGTTTCAAAATGCGATTTTTTATCGCCAAGGCAAACGCCCCACAGCACAGGAGCTCGCAGATGACCGATTTCGCGGCCACAAAATCCATGTTCCACCTTCCTGAAGGTATGATCTATCTTGACGGCAACTCTTTGGGACCATTGCCGATTTCCGCCAACGACCGCGTCTCCAACATGCTGCGCGACGAATGGGGCGACATGTTGATCACTGGTTGGAACAAGGCCGGGTGGATGGCAAAGCCCATGGGGCTGGGTGACCGGATCGGCAAGCTCATCGGGGCCGAGCCGGGACATGTCACCACCGGGGATACCCTGTCGATCAAGGTCTATCAGGCGGTCGCCGCCGCGCTGGCGCTGCGCCCCGAGCGCAAGGTGGTACTGTCGGACAACGGCAATTTCCCGACCGACCTCTACATGGTGACCGGCCTGCTGAAATCCATGGGCTCCGACTATGAACTGCGCGTGGTCGACCCCGAAGCCGTCCAGGACGCGCTGACCGATGAGGTCGCGGTGATGATGCTGACCGAGGTGGACTATCGCACCGGACGCAAGCACGACATGCGGGCCCTGACCCAAGCCGCCCACGCCTGCGGCGCGATCACCGTCTGGGATCTGGCACATTCGGCGGGCGCCTTCCCGGTGGATCTGGCCGGGTGCGAGGCTGATTTTGCTGTTGGCTGCACCTATAAATACCTGAACGGCGGCCCCGGTGCCCCCGCCTTCATCTATGTCGCGCCCCGCCACGCAGAGGCGGCACAACCGGCGCTGTCGGGCTGGCTAGGACATGAAGCGCCCTTTGCCTTTGATCTGGACTATCGTCCCGGTCAGGGCGTGGAGCGGATGCGCGTCGGCACCCCTCCGATCATCCAGATGACCGCACTGGAAGCGGCGATGGACGTCTGGGACACCGTCGATCTAAACGATCTCCGCGCCAAGTCGATCGAACTGTGTGAGGCTTTCATCTCGGGTGTCGAAGCGCGCTGCCCGGATCTGGTCCTTGCGTCTCCGCGCGACCCGCAGCAACGCGGCAGCCAGGTGTCCTTCCATTTCCAGGAAGGCTATGCCGCCATGCAGGCGCTGATCTCGCGTGGTGTTATCGGTGACTTCCGCGCGCCCGATATCATGCGCTTCGGCTTCACGCCGCTTTACATCGATGAGGCGGATGTCGCGGCGGCCGTCGAGATTCTGGCAGAGATCATGGAAAATCGCCTGTGGGACCGCCCGGAATTCAAGGTCCGCGCGGCCGTCACCTGATCCCTGACCGTCAGCTTTGGCTGGGCGTCAACCCGGCCCCGAACAGCCGTGCCATCAATGCGATGGTGCGGCTGTAAGTCTGATAGTCCGGCGCGGTCATCTTGACCCCTTTCAGTGCCGCACAGAAGGCCGCCGCGGTTTCCGCGGGCTCTGCCGCCATACGCACCGTGCCGCTTTCCATCTGCCCGGACAGCCAGTCCGAATAGATTTGCCGCAAGCGCGCCTCGCCCTCCTCGATGATGTCGGCCGCCACGCTGGATCCTGCGTCCAGAATTTCCATGCCATGCGGCGAATTCATCATCGTCTCGATCGCAGTGCCCCCATGGGCGGCAAAGGCCTGCTCCAGCAGTTCGACCAAAGGCAGGTCCTGTTCCAGACGCGCCTGCACCTCCTGCGTGGAAAGAATGTAATATGAGGTGACGAGGGACCGAAAAATCGCTTCCTTGTTCTTGTAATGCAAATAGACCGCAGGACGCGACATGCCCGCACCACGGGCTATGTCATCCATGGAGGTCTTGCGAAATCCGTAGGCTGCAAAGGCGGCGGACGCCGATTCGAGGATCGAAATCTGTCGCGGGTCGAGGGTAATCTTATTCATGAAATAAGTTCTGACATCTGTTCCAGATTTTGTCAATTGACACACTGACACTTTTAACTCATATTGTCATGAACGTTATTCCACGGAGGCCAGATATGCCCACGACCCTGACGATCAACGGAAAAACCCATCAGGTTGATTTGCCCGATGACGTCCCCCTGCTGTGGGTGCTCCGGGACGAGTTGAACCTGACCGGAACCAAATTCGGCTGCGGGGTTGCCGCCTGCGGGGCCTGCACGGTCCAGATCGACGGTGAGGCCGTCCGCTCCTGCCAGGTGGCGCTGTCCGATGTCGACGGTCAGGTGACAACGATCGAAGGGGTCGGCACGCCCCAGGCGCTGGCAAAGATCCAACAGGCCTGGGTGGACCATCAGGTTGCGCAATGCGGCTACTGCCAGTCCGGCCAGATCATGCAGGCCGCGTCACTGCTGGCCAGCAATCCCAGCCCCAGTGATGCCGATATTGATGAAGCGATGCAGGGCAACCTGTGCCGGTGCGGAACCTATCCCCGCATCCGCGCCGCCATCCATTCCGCAGCGCAGATGATCCAGGAGGCCTGATCCATGTCCCGCGTAGGTAAAATCGCCCGCCGCAGCTTTCTGATCGGATCCGCCGCCATCGTCGGAGGCGTCGCCTTCGGGGCCTGGTACGTGGGACGCCCAGCGCCCAACCCGCTGGAGCCGGCCGACGGCGAAGCGGTCTTCAACCCGTTCGTGATGATTTCGGACACGCAGATCACGCTGATCGCCCCCCGTTCAGAGATGGGACAGGGTGTCAGCACCACCTGGGCCGCCCTGATCGCCGAGGAACTGGACGTCGATCTGGAACAGGTCACGGTTCTGCACGGCCCCGCCGCCAAGGCCTATTACAACAGTGCGCTGATGGGCGAGGTCCTGCCCGACAAGGGCTATGACCGCTCGAACTTCCAGCACCGTCTGGGCGATACGCTGGGCCATCTGGGCAAACCCCTGCTGATGCAGATCACCGGCGGTTCCACCTCCATGAAGGATGGTTTCGTGCGGATGCGCGCCGCTGGCGCCTCGGCCCGTGAAACGCTGAAACAGGCCGCGGCCGAGCAGCTGGGCGTCAGCCGCAGCAGCCTGAAGACCGAAAAGGGACAGGTGATCGCGCCGAATGGCGACCGGATCGACTATACGGCCCTGGCCGCTCGGGCCTCCAAGCTGGACCCGATAGAGGCAGATCTGCGCCCCGCCAGCCAGTGGACCAAGCTGGGCAAGAGCCAACCCCGTATTGACATGGTGTCCAAAGCGACCGGCACGGCAGAATTCGGGATTGATGTCCGTCTGCCCGGAATGAAATTCGCCTCGGCCAAGGTCAACCCACGCCTGGGTGGCGGCATGAACAGCTTTGACGCGACCGAAGCGCTGGCCATGCCCGGCGTCGAAAAAGTCGTGGACCTGGGCGATGGCGTGGCGGTTGTGGCGCGCAACACCTGGATCGCCATTCAGGCGCTGGAAGTCATCGACATCGACTGGGGTGAAGCGCCCTACCCGCCCGAAACCGATGCGATCTTTGCCAAGGTTGCCAGCGCTTTTGACGCGGACCCGAACTCGACCATGCGCGACGATGGCGACGTTGACGCCCTGCCTGCCGGCGCCACACAGATCGAGGCCAAGTATCAGGTGCCCTACCTGGCCCACGCCACGATGGAGCCGATGAATGCCACCGCGCTCTATTCGGGTGACCGGCTGGAAGTCTGGGCCGGCAATCAGGCGCCCACCTACTTCCGCATGAAATGTGCCGAAGCGGCTGGGTTGGAGAGCGATGCCGTCAAAGTGCATGTCACCAACCTGGGTGGCGGCTTCGGTCGTCGGGGCGAGTTTGACTATGGCGTGATCGCGACCAAAGTGGCCAAGACCATGCCCGGCACCCCGGTGCAGGTCACCTGGAGCCGCGAAGAGGACATGACCCATGACATGTACCGCCCCGGCGCCATCGCCCGCTTCAAGGGCGCGGTGCAGGACGGCAAGGCAGTAGCGCTGGACGGCGGTATCGCCGCGCAGTCGGTGATCCAGAGCACCCTGATGCGCCTGATGGGCATGGAAGGCGGCGGCCCGGATAAAGTCCATGTCGAAGGCGCCTTCAACCAGCCCTACGCAATCCCCAACTACCGCATTCGCGGCTATCTTGCGGATCTGGCGATCCCCGCGGGGTCATGGCGGTCGGTGGGCAATTCGTTCAACGGGTTCTTCCTGGAAAGCTTCATGGATGAACTGGCCCATGCAGCGGGGCGCGATCCCTTGGAATTCCGGCTGGAGCTGGCGCGCGCCGAATGGGAACCGGCGGCGCGTGTTCTGGAAACAGTGCGCGACATGGCGGGTTGGACCGGCAAGACCCCCGACGGTGTCGGACGCGGCGTGGCGATGAGCTACAGCTTCGGCACCCCCGTGGCCGAGGTGATCGAGGTTGTCGAACAGGATGGGCAGATCCGCATCGCCAATGCCTGGATCGCCGCGGACATGGGCGTTGCCCTGGATCCGCGCAATGTCGAAGCGCAGATGTTCGGCGGCATGGTCTATGGTCTGTCGGCGGCCTGTTTCGGAGAGATCACCTTCTCCGATGGTGCTGTGGAGCAAGGGAATTTCCCGGATTACGACGCGCTGCGGATGCACACGATGCCCAAGGTCGAAGTCTCCGTCCTGCAGGTACAGGAGCATCTGGGCGGCGCAGGCGAACCCGGTACACCGCCGGCGGCCCCCGCGCTGGCAAATGCCATCTTCGACCTGACCGGCAAGCGCCCGCGCCGCCTGCCTTTGATGCATGATTTCGACCTTATGGTCTGACCCAAGGCGGGTTTCGCATCCCTCCAAGGCCTGCCCCAACCGGGCGGGCCTTTTCTTTTGCTTATTGTTTCCGAAACCGCGAACAAACGATCCCGGACGCTTCACAATCGGCCGAATTGTGGCGGATTGTCTCCAAAATTTCACAAACGCACCCTTTTGCGCCCCCAAAGCCGCCTTGACAGGTCTCTAGCCTCAACACCGGAGCAGTCCGATCCCTGTCGGATGAATGCTCGGACACAGCGGACATCAGATCCGCACAGCGAGGAACGAGTACATGCCTTTCGGGTATCGAGTGACACTAGGTGGTGACCAAACCCTCAGCCTTGAGGACGCGATCAGCGACCCCTGGACCGGGTTCACCACCGCTTCGTCCCTTGGCTCGGGCGAATGGACCTTCTCGGGCACCGTTGGCAGTACGACCTACAACAATGAAACCGAAACCGGTGAGTATTATCTGGGCACCGATGGGAAC
>JALEGX010000085.1 GCA_022763485.1 Paracoccaceae bacterium
CCCGTCCACTCTCCGCTATCACACGCTCTGACCCGAAATCCCCATCACGGAGCGTGCACATGGCCGCCTATCAGTACGTTTACCACATGCAGGGTGTCTCCAAGACCTACCCGGGTGGCAAGAAATGCTTTGAAAACATCCACCTGTCCTTCCTCCCCGGTGTGAAGATCGGTGTGGTCGGCGTCAACGGCGCCGGTAAGTCCACGCTGATGAAGATCATGGCAGGCATGGACACCGATTTCACCGGTGAAGCCTGGGCCGCGGAAGGGGCCAAGGTCGGTTACCTGCCGCAGGAACCGCAGCTGGATGAAAATCTGACCGTGCGTGAAAACGTCATGCTGGGCGTGGCCGAGAAGAAGGCCAAGGTGGACCGTTTCAACGCCATCGCGATCGAGATGGCAGAAAACTACACCGATGAGCTGATGGAAGAGATGACGACCCTGCAGGACGCCATCGATTCCGAGAACCTGTGGGATCTGGACAGCCAGGTCGACGTGTCGATGGAGGCCCTGCGCTGCCCCCCTGACGACGCCATGCCCGCCAACCTGTCGGGCGGTGAACGTCGCCGCGTCGCGCTCTGCAAGCTGCTGCTCGAAGCACCCGACATGCTGCTCCTCGACGAACCGACCAACCACCTGGACGCCGAAACCATCGCCTGGTTGCAACAGCACCTGATCGACTACAAGGGCACCATCCTCTGCGTCACCCACGACCGGTATTTCCTGGATGACATCACCGGCTGGATCCTGGAGCTCGACCGTGGCCGTGGTATCCCCTACGAAGGCAACTATTCCAGCTGGCTGGAGCAGAAAGCCAAACGGCTGGAGCAGGAAGCCCGCGAAGACAAGGCCAAGCAGAAAACGCTGGAACGCGAACTGGAATGGATGCGTCAGGGCCAGAAAGCCCGCCAGGCAAAATCCAAGGCCCGTATCGCCGCCTATAACGAAATGGCCAGCCAGTCTGAACGTGAAAAGGTCGGCCGCGCGCAGATCGTCATCCCCAACGGCCCGCGTCTGGGCGCCAAGGTGATCGAGGTCAGCGGTCTGGCCAAACACTATGGCGACAAGCAGCTGATCGAGGGTCTGGAATTCTCGCTGCCGCCGGGCGGCATCGTCGGCGTGATCGGCCCCAACGGCGCCGGTAAATCGACCCTCTTCAAGATGCTGACCGGGCAGGAACAGCCCGATGAGGGGTCGGTCGAATACGGCGACACCGTGAAGCTGTCCTATGTGGATCAGTCGCGCGACGACCTGGATGACAATGACACCGTCTGGGAAGCAATTTCCGGCGGGGCAGAGATCATCGAACTGGGCGACGCACAGGTGAACTCCCGCGCCTATTGCTCGTCCTTCAACTTCAAGGGCGGCGATCAGCAGAAGAAACTGTCGCTTCTGTCGGGCGGTGAACGCAACCGCGTCCACATGGCGCGCCTGCGGAAAGAGGGTGGTAACGTCCTGCTGCTCGACGAACCGACCAACGATCTGGACGTGGAAACCCTGCGGGCTCTGGAAGACGCGCTTGTCGATTTCGCCGGCTGCGCCGTGGTCATCTCGCACGACCGCTTCTTCCTTGACCGGATCTGCACCCACATCCTGGCCTTTGAAGGCGACGCCCATGTGGAGTGGTTCGAAGGCAACTTCGAAGACTACGAAGAAGACAAGAAACGCCGCCTGGGGCCCGACGCCCTAGAACCCAAGCGCCTGAAGCACAAGAAATTCGCGCGCTAAGGCCCAAATACAAAGGCCCGCTGAATGCAGCGGGCCTTTTCTTTTCAAAGCCTAGAGTGCGACTGGGTTATCGCCCTCGGGCCCTGTGTTTCAGCTGTCCGACATACCGCATTGAAACAACCGCCCGAACCCCGGCATCGGCTCATCAATTCCCGCCAGCCGGAGCATGTGCCAGCCAAGGGCCTGGTTGCTAGACAGGATGGGGCGGTCGATCTCGGGTTCCACCACTGCGATCACCCGCAGACAGCGCAGGTTGGTACAGGCGACAAAGACGGCATCCACCTCCGCCTGCGTAGCGACAGATCGAATCGCGTCGGCAATGGAGCGTTCGGTGATCCGGGCCACGACCCGGTCATCGCCTTCCTCGAATGAGCCGAAGGCGGTGATCTGGATGCCCGTGTCCTCCAGCGCGGCACGCATGCGGGCCGACACCTCTGCCCGATAGGGCGTCACGAAACCCAGGCGCCCGGCCCCCAAGGCCGACAGGGCCGCGCGCACAGCGGTCAGCGGATCCGTCACTTTGGCCTCTGGCCGGGCCTGACGTACAAGCTCGGCCACACGCGCCGGCCCGATCACCGTCGCGGCGGAGGTGCAGCCGTAGCCCACCACGTCAAACCGCGCCGCCGAAGGCAGCAACGCGGCAGAGGCCGGAATGTCCCGCGCCATCTGCTGCAAATTGTCCTCGCGGATTTCGGGCACCATCGGGATCCGGCTGTGGTGCAGGGCAACACCCTCCAGATCCATGATGCGCCCGAATTCCTTTTCCAGCGTTTCATCGGTTTCCAGCACGATCGCGCCCAACGTGGCCCGTGTGCCGATACCCTGATCCGTTTCGAATGGCAGCTTCATATCGGCTCCTCAAATGATCGGCAGCTCTGGGGCCGCCCGGTCAGACAACAGATGTGCCCCATCGGATCGCAGCACGATATTTTCCTCATGCACCATGATCAGACCGTCGCCGTACGAAAGTGACGGCTCAAGCGTCAGCACCATGTTTTCCTGCAGCACCGTGGCGTCAAAAGCAGCATGGGACGGCCATTCGGTCAACTGCATGCCCAGCCCATGCCCCAGACGGCCAACCTCGCCGCCCTGATCATCCAGTTCAGCGATCACGGCGCGCATTGCCTCAAACAGATCCCGACAGGTTGCGCCCGGTTGCGCCGCCCCCAGGCCCGCCTCAGTCGCCCGCCACAGAACATCATAGGCGCGGCGCGCAGCGTCATCAGCGTGACCGATAGCAAAATTGCGATCGAAGTCGCAGAAATACCCATCCCAGGTCGCGCCGGTGTCCAGCATCAGCACGTCCCCCCGTGCCAAGGGGCGCGCCGTGGGCGGGGAAATCACGTCCCGGTAACCGCCCGGCTCGGCCCCGCCAACCAGATAGGGCAAATCATCCGCGCCCAGGCGCAGCGCCTCTCGCCGGAAGCTGCGGAACACCTCACCCAGCGGCACGCCCTCCGCCGCAAACGTCGGAACCTGCGCAAAACTTTGCGATCCGATCCCGCAGATATGGGACAGCTTGGCGATTTCCGCCTCCGATTTCACCATGCGCAACGCGCGGATCAAGGGCGTGCAATCCGCCACGTGAAGACCGGGCAAACCCTGCATCAAGCGCTCATAGTCGGCCAGCGGCATCCGCAATCCGGTTTCATGCCCCTTGAGCACCCCAAGGCATTCACCCGCTTGCGCCAGAGGCGACAACAGGTCGTGCAACAGGCTGATCCCATCATCACTTGGGTTCGGCGCGCTCCAGGTCCGAACGTCATCCAACCAACTTTGCCGCATCAGCGCCGCACCGATTTCAGGAATGACGGCAACGGGTTTTCCCGCCGCAGGAACGAACAGAAACCAGGGGCGCGTCGGGCTTTGCCAGAACAATGTATGAAAACCGGTAAAATACCGAATTTCCGGTTCTGACAGAAGCAACAGACCTGCAAGACCGTCCTTGGCCATACGGGCCTGCGCCTTGCGCGTGCGCTGTTCAAACTCAGCGGGTTCAAATCCGCGTGCTGGCGTCATCAGAGCCGCCCTTCCATGATCTGAGCAAAGATCTCCGGATCCGTCACACCTTCGGAGCCGATCAACAGGACTCTTGCAGTCGCATCCAGACCAAGCACCTCACGCGTGTCCGTCGCGCCGCAGAGCGCGATCAGGGCGGCAAGCCCAGCCACCGCGCTTTCCCCGGCCTCCACCACGGGATCCGTGCCTTCAGGACGGGCCAGACGGCGCACCGTCGGCGCAACGATCGTGTCGGGGATCGTCACGAAGTCCGATGCCTCCTCGCGCAGAATGTCCCAGGCCAATTCTGACGGTTCACCACAGGACAACCCCGCCATGATGGTTTCCTCGGCGATATGCACGGTCTTGGCCGCTCCAGCGCGGGAACTTTCATACAGGCAGGCCGCAAGCTCTGGTTCCACAACGATGACGCGCGGCGCGTCCTCTTTCCAATACTGGCGCAGGGCTGCCGCGACCGACGCCGCCAGCCCCCCGACCCCGCCCTGCAGGAAAACATGTGTAGGCGCCTGATCCATCGCATCACAGGCCTCAAACGTCATCACACCGTAGCCCGCCATAACATCAAGCGGGGGCTGAGTGTATCCGGGCCAGGATGTGTCAGAGACCACGAACCAGCCGTTCTGCTCTGCCTCAACGCGCGCCAGTTCGACGGAATCATCATAGTCACCGTCGATCCGCTTTACCTCTGCACCAAGGTCCCGCATGGCCTGCGCCCGGCCTTCGCTGACTTCGGCGTGGATATAGATCCTGCATTTCGCACCGAACATCCGGCACCCCCAGGCCAGCGAACGCCCGTGATTGCCATCGGTCGCCGAAGCCAGGGTGATTTCCGCGCATTGAGCCGCATGCTCCCCGCGCCGGATCGCATCCAGCGAGATTTCCTGACCGCTGCGGCGGCTCAGCTCGCGCTGCAGCACACGCAGCGCCGCATAGGCGGCTCCAAGCGCCTTGAAGCTGCCGAGGCCGAAACGCGGGCCTTCGTGCTTGTAGTGGATGGCCGCGACACCAAGATCCGCGGCTATGGAGGTGAGTTCAACCAACGGCGTGGGTGCGTACCCATCCCAGCGGGTGATCTCCTGCACGGCCCCATCAAAATCGGCGGGTGTCAGAACACGATAGGCAGCATCCCCGCTGGCGCGTTGGCCGGAATGGATCCCCAGATTGGCATTCAGAAAAGGATCGGTCACGTGGCATTCTCCATCCGTGGCAGTTGCTGCCGCACCAGCGCGGCCCAAAGCTCGGCCCCAAGCGGCAGCAGAGCGTCGTTGAAGTCATAGTCATCCGCATGCAGCGGTTGGCCTTGCGCCCCGCTCTCTCCGTTGCCCAGCAACAGGAAGCAGCCGGGCACCGCGCGGGCGAAATGGGCGAAATCTTCAGAAAAGCTCATCGGCTCCCGATCTGGCACAACATCCAGACCACAGCTCTGCGCCGCACCCACGATCGCCTGCGTCGGGTCGGGCGCATTGACGGTCTCGATGAACTCGGTGACGAACGAAACCGAGACCTCCACCCCATGCGCCGCTGCAACCCCTTCGGCGATCCGCCGCATGTGGCGTTCGATGGCTTCGCGATCCTCCGGGCTTCTGGCCCGTGCGTCCCCTTTCAGAACCGCCTGCCCCGGCAGCACGTTCCTTTGGCCATCGGTCAGGAACTCCGTCACCGACACCACTGCGCCCGCTCCGGGCTTCAGCTTGCGTGACACAATCGTCTGCAAGGACAGAACGAGCTCGGCCCCAACGGTGATGGCATCCACCCCGGCCTGCGGCATGGAGGCGTGCCCGCCCCGCCCTTTGATCTGGATCTCAAACAGGCTTTCGCTACTGCAAATAAGCCCGCTGCGGGTTGAGACCTGTCCCACCGGCGCCCCCGGCAGATTGTGGATGGCATAAACCTCTTCAACCGGAAACCGCTCCAGTACGCCCTCTGCGATCATCGCCTGCGCGCCCAGTCCATGCTCCTCATTTGGCTGGAACAGGAACACGACAGTGCCGTCAAAATCAGCAGATTGCGCCAACAGCTCGGCCGCGCCCAGCAGCATCGTCGTATGGCCATCATGCCCACAGGCATGCATCACCCCCGGATTGGCCGAAGCATAGGGCAGACCGGTCTTTTCCGTGATCGGCAGTGCATCCATATCCGCGCGCAAACCGATGGCCCGGTTGCCGCTGCCTGCCCGCAGAACGCCGACAACCCCCTGCCCTTCATGCACCTCCAACCCCAGATCACGCAGATGCGCCGCCACGCGGGCCTTGGTGCGCGTCTCGTCAAATCCCAGCTCCGGATCCGCGTGAAACACGTGGCGGAGCGCGGTCAATCTGTCTGCAAAACCGGACATGCCTTCCCCTTGCTCTGGTCAGAGCAGGATAGCTGCGCGCCAAGATGTTTTTCGTATTCTTTTCCGGAAAATGATACGAAAGGAATACTCATGAAGTCATATTAATCCGAAAGCCCACCATGGACGACACCGATTCCAAGATCCTCCGTCTTTTCCAAAGCAACGCCCGTTTGACCGCGGACGCCATCAGCGAAGAGATCGGTCTGTCCGCCCCCGCGGTGCAGAAGCGATTGAAAAAGCTGCGTGATACCGGGGTCATCGAACGTGAAATCGCCGTCCTGGATCCTGCCCGCATCGGTCGGGAGATGACAATCATAGTCGAGGTCATCCTGGAGCGTGAGAACCGCGCCCATCTGGATGCCTTCAAACGACGCATGCGCGAAGCAAGCTGCGTCCAGCAATGCTATTACACCACAGGCGAGGCCGACTTCGTGCTGATCCTGCTGGTCCGGGACATCAAGGAATATGAGGCCTTCACCCAGACCTATTTCTTTGACGAATCCAATATCAGCCGCTTCAAGACCTCGGTCGTCATGGATCGGGTCAAAGTGTCGTTGGATGTGCTGTAGCTTCAGTTTGGCCCACATCCCGACAAGAGCCCCCCCCCGCGCTGGTCAGAGCGCATTTTGGCAAATCCACAGGAATTGTGTATAGTCGGGCGCAGGCGCATGGGGGAGTGTCAGAAACACATTCAACAACAATATCCAATCTATATCTGATCAAGCAGGTCGGCGAGCAGGGCCAGCCTCTTTCTTGATGCCACTTGTCAACAAACCACGTTTGGACGGGAGGACATCGTTTTGATTATCTTTGGAGAACTGGATCTCGGGGGGCGCAAGCCGTTCATGGCACTCCGCGACTTTTTCGCGGACCTTTTGAATCATCAGCTCAGCTTTGCTGCTGATCAAAGAAGCATGACCGTCATGCCCGATGCAAACGAAGCGATCGCGCGGCTCGACGTCAATGCAACCCTGTCCGGAAGCGGCCTGAGTTTTCAAAAGGCCGAGGATGGAGACCCAGCAAAGCTGCAAGGCAATCTAAGCTCATTTGTCCTGACTTCACGAAGCGACCCTGGCCAGACACTGAACGTGACACTGCCTCGTGATATCCCGATCAGTTTGATTCTGAACGCTGTCGGAGATGCCCTCACACCCGAGGCCGGCGCAGAAGCCCTCAAGTCGCTCTTTCTCTCCAACCCCGCTGATCCGACCCGCCCGTTTTTCCTCGATTACTCCGGCAGCTTGGGCCCGGATTGTGCCGATGGGCATGATGGCTTGGACTTTCTGTTCGGCAGCGACGGGGACGACACGCTGTTAGGTCTTGCGGGCGATGACAATCTGGCCGGGGGTCTCGACAATGACGTCCTCTTTGGCGGCATAGGCCGCGACCAGCTGACCGGGAATGACGGTCTGGACTTGTTCGGCGGGACCCCTGATGAGCTGCGCAATGATACGCTTTACGACATCACCCCCGGAGAAGGCATATTAATCCAGGGCGACTTCCCGCAACCCGTCACCTTTCAGCGCCCGCCCGGACAGGCCTTCATCATCGAAATCGACACGGACGGCGACAATGTCTTCGAAACCTCTCTGACAATTCATAACTTTGACAACCTGTCTGACCCGGTCATCCGGGATGCACCGGGCGGCACGCTGCTGTACTTTGGGGCCGACGGCATCAACGACAGTGGCGGGCCGGGATCTGACAGGGTGCAAGGCGGCGCAGGACGTGACACGCTGATCGGCTTGGCCGGAGATGACACAATCCTCGGCTTCTCGGACGCCGACACCCTGCAAGGCGGCACGGGCAATGACCTGCTTGAGGGCGGCCCAAACTCCCTTCTGGATGGTCCCAACCTGTTGGAGGGAGAGGCAGGGCTGGACACGCTCATCGGCGGCGGCTCGGATGACACCTTGGATGGCGGTCTGGATGGTGACCTCTTGCGGGGCCAGAATGGCAACGACCTGCTCAGAGGCGGCGCTGGCAATGACACTCTGGACGGCGGGATCGGCCTGGACACCCTGATCGGCGGCGATGGACTCGACCGGGCGCTTATCAATATCGACGTATTGCTTCCCCCAGTCCCACATTCGTCCGATCCGTTGCCGCACACCCAACCTTCTGAGACACCTGCTGCGGTTGGCGATCTCGTCATCGATACAGACGATGGACAGGTCACGATCGCAAATGATGTTGAGGAACTGCAATTCAACAATGCACTTCTGTCTTTTGCCGAAGCGATGGCTCTGTTTTCGACCACGCCGACGATCAATGGCACCGAAAACGGTGAGCTGTTGAATGGAACGCCCGATTCCGAGCAGATCAACGCCCTTGGCGGCTCGGATTGGATCAACCCCGGTGGTGGCAGCGACACGATCGACGGCGGGCCGGGCAACGACATGGTGTCCTTCGCCAACCTCGGCATGCTGCCGGGGCAGCGCAACGTGGATTACCGGCTGGACATCGATCTGGGCGCGGGCACCGGGCGCAGCTTCGATGACAGCGAGCAGTTGGTGTTTACCAATGTTGAACGGATTACCGGTACCATCTACGGCGACCGGATTCGCGGTGATGACGGCGACAACCAGCTGCGCGGGCTGGGGCATTACGACTGGTTCATTGCCACCACCGGCAATGACACGCTGGACGGCGGCACTGGGCGGGACATGGTCTCGTACCTGGAGGCGGAGGCGCGGGCCAGCACTGCGG
>JALEGX010000008.1 GCA_022763485.1 Paracoccaceae bacterium
GGGGTGTTTCGCGTCCGGCTATCATGCCTGGCAACAGGCATAGCTGGTCTGCCCCGCCGTCGTAACGCGCAGGAAGAGGTCCGCATGGCCACTGAGACCAGCAATGTGACCCTGACGGTGTGCACCACGTGCCGCCGGGGTGAAATGAGCGATCCGGAAGCCAAACGCCCGGGCACGCTGATGTTCGAAGCCCTGCAACAGCAGGACCTGCCCGAAAACGTGTCGCTGCGATCGGTTGAATGCCTGTCGGCCTGCAGCCGGGGATGTTCGATGGTTCTGACCGGGGGTCCCGGCCGCTGGTCCTATGTCTACGGTGACATGGATCCGTCCGAACACGCCGCCGATATCGCCGAAGGTGTCCGCGCCTACGCCAATACCTCTGACGGGCTGGTGCCCTGGCGCGAACGCCCCGTCGTCTTCCGCAAACAATCCATCGCCCGGATCCCCCCGGTTGAATTGCCCTCCGAGGAGTAATCATGTCTGACCTCAACAAGATCCCCGTTACCGTCATCACCGGCTTTCTTGGCGCCGGTAAGACCACTCTGATCCGTCACCTGATGCAGAACCCGCAGGGCAAGCGTCTGGCGGTTGTGGTCAATGAATTCGGAACCGCCGGTGTGGACGGTGAGATCCTGAAATCCTGCGCCGACGAAAACTGCCCGGCGGAGAACATCATGGAGCTGGCAAACGGCTGCATCTGCTGCACCGTGGCCGACGACTTCATCCCCACCATCGAACAGCTGATGGACCTGCCGGAAACCCCCGATCACATCGTGATCGAAACTTCCGGTCTGGCGCTGCCGAAGCCTCTGCTCAAGGCCTTTGACTGGCCCGCGATCCGTTCGCGCATCACCGTGGACGGCGTGGTTGCGCTGGCCGATGCCGAGGCCGTCGCCAAGGGTCAGTTCGCCACCGATCTGGACGCGGTTCAGGCCCAGCGCGAAGCCGATGAAGGCATCGACCACGAAACGCCCCTGTCCGAGCTGTTCAAGGATCAGATCTCCTGCGCGGATATCATCCTTCTGTCCAAGGCCGATCTGGCCGGGGATGAGGGTGTTGAGCAGGCCCGCAGCACGATCGAGGCCGAAGCGCCCCGCAAGCTGCCGATCCTGCCGATGTCCGAAGGCGTGATCGACCCGCGCGTGATCCTGGGGCTTGAGGCCGCGGCCGAAGATGATCTGGACGCGCGCCCGTCGCACCATGAGCATCACCACCATCACCACGACGATGACCATGATCACGACCACGATCATGACCACCATCACGATCACGATCATGACGCTTTTGACACGATCGTTGTCGAACTGGGAGAAGTCGAAGACCCCGAAGTGCTGCAGGATGCCATCGTCCGTCTTGCGCGCGAACGCAACATCTTGCGGGTCAAGGGCTATGTGGCCGTCACCGGCAAACCGATGCGGATGCTGGTTCAGGCCGTGGGCGAACGTCTGCGGGCCCAGTATGACCAGCCCTGGGGCGCGCAGCCGCGCAAGACCCAGCTTGTCGTGATCGCCGAGCATGACAACATCGACGAACCGGCGATCCGCGCCGCATTGGGAGCGTAACGCAACATGGGCTTGATGGGGAGATACTGCGCAAATTCGCACGGTGGCAACGCCGCGCTGCGACTGTGCTCTCCCCGGCGGGGGGCCTCTGCGTCCCCCCAGGGTCGGGCCCTGCCCTCAACTCTTGGTCGCGAGTCAGGATAAAACGAATGCACGTCGTCTTTCGCGAAAGCCATGGTCTGGATCAGACCGATACGCCACAGGATCTGGGTCAGAGCCCGGCGGACCTTGTGGTGCTGTCCTTTTCGGACAGTGACCTCGGCGCTTTCGCGGCCGGGTGGCATCGCGCGCAGGGCAAGCTGCCCACCTGCCGTCTGGCCAATCTGGTTGCGCTGAAACACCCGCTGTCGGTGGATGTCTATGCGGAGCAGACGCTGGAAGGTGCCAAGGGCGTTCTGGTCCGTTTGATCGGCGGCGAAAGCTACTGGCCCTATGGTCTGGCGACGTTGCAGGATCTGGCGCGGCGCAAGGGCATTGCGCTGGCGGTTCTGCCGGCCGACGGGCGCGAAGATGCCCGGCTGGATGAGCTGTCCACCCTGCCCGTCTCGACCCTGCGCCGTCTGCAAGCTCTCTGTGACGCGGGTGGTGCCGTCGCGGCGCAGGCTGCGTTGGCGCAGCTGGCGCTTGCGGCGGGCCTTTACGCCGGGCCGGTGCTGGGCCTGAAGTCCATGCCCGAGTATGGCTTCTATGATCCCGACAAGGGTGTGGTTCCATCAATCACCCCGGACGGCGACAAGCCATTGGTCATGGTCAGCTTTTACCGCTCTTACCTGACCTCTGCCGACACTGCGCCCGTCGATCAGCTGATCACCGAACTGCGCGAACGCGGCTATGAGGCCTACGGCACATTCGCGGCCTCGCTGAAAGCGCCCGCCGCTGCCGCTTGGCTGCGTGAAACGCTGCCCGCTCTGAACCCTGCCGCAATCATCAACGCCACTGCGTTCTCCGCACAAGGCACCGATGGCAGCGCCTCGCCCCTGTCCGAACCCGGGTGCCCGGTGTTTCAGGTGGCGCTGTCCACCGCGCGGCGCAAGGATTGGGCCGAAGCAGAACGCGGCCTGTCGCCTGCCGATCTGGCGATGCATGTGGTGCTGCCCGAAGTGGACGGACGCATCTTTGCCGGGGTCGCCAGCTTCAAGGCACCGGGCAAGAAGGACCCGGATCTGGAATATTCCCGCTTTGCACACCGCGCCGACGCGGAACGCATCCGCGCCGTGGTGGACCGGGTGCAGGGCTGGCATCGCCTGTCGACCCTTGGCAATGCGGACAAGAAGCTGGGGCTGATCCTGTCGACCTACCCCGGCAAGGCGCATCAGCTGGCCCATGCGGTCGGCCTGGACGCGCTGGCTTCCTGTAATGGCATCCTGTCCGGGCTGGCGCAGCAGGGCTATCAGACCGAAACAGTGGCGGACCTTGGCCCCGGTCTGATGCAGGACACGCTCAGCTGGCCGATCGCCGACTACAAAGCCGCTTTGGAAGGTCTGGCCCAGCCTCTGCGCGACGATCTGACCGCTGCCTGGGGCACGCCCGAAAAGGATGCCGAGGCCCGCGATGGCGCCTTCCATTTCAAGGCGCTCCGCACCGGCAACGCGCTGATCGCGCTGCAGCCCGAACGCGGCCAGGTGCAGACCCGCGCTGATGACTATCACGATCTGGAGCGCACCCCGCGCCACGCCTATGTGGCGTTCTACCTATGGCTGCGCAGCCAGATCGACGCGCTGGTGCATATCGGCGCCCATGGCACGCTGGAATGGCTGCCGGGCAAATCCGTAGCGCTCAGCGGTGATTGCTGGCCCGAGGCGCTGACCGGCGCGCTGCCGGTGATCTACCCGTTCATCGTGAACGACCCGGGCGAGGCCGCGCAGGCCAAACGCCGTATCGGCGGCGTGACCCTGGGCCATTTGCCCCCGCCGCTGGCCCAGACCGCCCTGCCCGAAGGCATGTCGCGGTTGGAAAGCCTGCTGGATGAATATTCCACCGCCGACGGGCTGGACCCGGCCCGCCGTGACCGGCTGATCGAAGATATCCGGGCTGAAGCGCAAGGCACCGGGGTAGAGGCCGATCTGGGCCTGACGCCGGACGCCTCGGCTGCCGAGGCGATCACCCGTATCGACCGCTTTGTCTGTGACATCAAGGAAAGCCAGTATGGCGAAGGCCTGCACATCTTTGGCACCGGCCAATGCGGTGCCCATGAACTGCAGGGTCTGAACGACGCGCTTGCAGGCCGCATCGTCGCCCCCGGCCCGTCCGGCTCGCCCTTCCGCGGCCGCGAAGACGTGCTGCCGACCGGGCGCAACCTCTTTACCACCGACCCACGCGCGGTGCCGTCGCGGGCGGCGCAGGCGCAAGGGGTCAAGCTGGCGGAAGAGCTGCTGCGCCGCCACCTTCAGGATCACGGCGACTGGCCCAAAGGGCTGGTGATCGACCTCTGGGGCTCCGCCACCATGCGCACCGCAGGTGAAGAATTCGCCATGGCGCTGCATCTGGCCGGTCTGGCGCCGAAATGGGATGAAAACTCGGAACGGGTTTCGGGCTTTGAGATCATTCCGCTGGCTCTGTTGGGCCGTCCGCGCATCGACGTGACCCTGCGCGTTTCGGGCCTGTTCCGCGATGTCTTCCCCGGACTTGCCCAGATGTTCGAAAGTGCCGCCGCCGTGCTGGCTGAGCGGGATGAGAGTGACGCGGACAACCCTTATCTGGCCCAGACCCCGCGCGTCTTTGGCCCCCGTCCCGGTCAATACGGTCTCAACATGACCGAAATGCTCGAGGATTACTCGGATGACGCGCGCGAAGCCGCGGGCGAAGCCTGGCTCAACGCCTCGTCCCACGCCATCGACGCCAAAGGCGACATCCGACTGGCGCGGGAAGAACTGGAGACCCGCCTGAAAGGCGCCGACAGCTTTGTGCACCTGCAGGACCTGCCGGAAACCGATCTGCTGATGGCCTCGGACTACGCCGCCCATGAGGCCGGGTTTGCCGCTGCGATGGCGCGGGTCGGGCAAAAAGCCCCGGCGCTCTACCACATGGATGCCACCCGCCCCGATCAGCCGCAGGCGCGCTCCCTTGGCGAAGAGATTGCCCGCGTCACCCGCGCCCGTGCGGCCAATCCGGATTGGGCGACCTCGATGATGGAGCACGGCTTCCGCGGCGCGGCCGAGATCTCGGCAACGCTGGATCATATGGCCGCCTTTGCGCATCTGGCGCAGGTGGTGCAACCGCATCTCTTTGACCTTTACTTCGAGGCGACGCTGGGCCGCGACGATCTGGTCGCGTTCATGGAGCGTGAAAACCCCGAAGCGCTGGCCGCCATGCGCGACCGGTTCCGCGCGCTGCATGAGGCAGGTCTGTGGATCACGCGCCGCAACTCGATCATGGCGGAGCTGGAGGGCGCGGCATGAGCGCAGCGCCTGATCCCAAGGTCTATGGCTGGTGTCCCGGCGCACTGCGCCCGATGATGTCGGGCGACGGGCTGGTGGTGCGCATCCGCGCGCCTCTGGGTCGGTTCAGCCCGGAGCAGGCACAGGGCGTCGCCCGGCTGTCGCAGCAATTCGGCAACGGGCTGCTGGATCTGTCGGCCCGCGCCAACCTACAGATGCGCGGGATCCGCGAAGAAGGCCACGCAGGGTTGATTGAAGGCCTGCGTGTATTGGGCCTTGTCGATGACGACGCGGGTGCCGAGGCGCGCCGCAATGTACTGGTCGCACCGTTCTGGAGCGAGGGCGATGAGACCCACCGGATTGCCGAGGCGCTGAGCCTAGCGCTGACCGCCGCCACGGATCTGAAACTGCCCGGCAAGTTTGGCTTTGCTGTGGATTGTGGCACGGTGCCGGTGCTCCTGGATATTGCCGCCGACATTCGCATCGAGCGCAACTCGGACGGGTTGCTTTTGCGCGCGGACGGCGCCGACACCGGCCTGCCCGTCACCGCAGAAACCGCCGCCAAGGCCGCGCTGGAACTGGCGCATTGGTTCGTGGACACAGGCGGCGCGCCTGAGGGTCGTGGCCGGATGAAAGCCCATGTGGCACGGGGCACGCCTTTGCCCGCTGGCCATGACCGTCGCGCACTCCCGCACGATTACGCGCCAATCCCCGGCCCCACCCCGTCCGGCATTCTGGCAGCGCTGGAATTCGGTCAGATCGACGCCGAAAGCTTTGCCCTGCTGGCAGGCCATGCACCACTGCGCCTGACGCCCTGGCGGATGCTGCTGCTGGAAGGCGTCTCAACCAGCGTGACCTGCACGGGTGCCATCTTTGACGCAGCTGACCCGCGCCTGCGTGTGACCGCCTGCACAGGCGCGCCCGGGTGCCCGCAGGCGCTTTCCTCCACCCGGCAACTGGCGCTGGATCTGGCGCAAATGCTGCCCGGCGACGCCAAATTGCACGTCTCAGGCTGCGCCAAGGGTTGCGCCCATCCCGCGCCTGCGCCATTGACCCTGACCGCAACCGCGCGTGACACATTCGACCTGATCCGGAACGGCACAGCCGCCGACCGGCCCGCAAAAACCGACCTCAATGCGTTCGCCCTGCGCAGAACGCCCGACCTCCTGACGCAGGACTGACACTATGAAACACACCTATGAAACCGACGGCGCCAAGATCTATAAGGAAAGCTTTGCCACCATCCGGGCCGAAGCCGATCTGGCGCGCTTCAACAAGGATGAGGAATCTGTCACTGTCCGCATGATCCACGCCGCCGGCATGGTGGGTCTGGAAGAGCATGTGCGGTTCTCACCCGGCATGGCCGAGATCGCCCGCGCCGCGCTGGCCAATGGCGCACCGATCCTCTGCGACGCTTATATGGTCAGCGAAGGCGTCACCCGCCCGCGCCTGCCCGCCGACAACGAAGTCATCTGCACCCTGCGCGACCCCAAAGTGCCGGAAATGGCCAAGGAAATGGGCAACACCCGCTCTGCTGCTGCCGTTGAACTGTGGCGTCCCAAGCTGGAAGGCGCGCTGGTCGCCATCGGCAACGCGCCCACCGCGCTCTTTCACCTGTTGAACATGCTGCAGGATCCCGACTGCCCCCGCCCCGCCGCCATCATCGGCTGCCCGGTGGGCTTTGTCGGCGCGATGGAATCGAAAGAGGCGCTGATGGAGGACCTCCCCGTCCCGTCGATGATCGTCAAAGGCCGCCTGGGTGGGTCGGCCATCACCGTGGCCGCGATCAACGCGCTGGCCAGCTGGAAAGAGTGATATGGGCAAAGTGATCTGTGCGGGCCTCGGCCCCGGCGACCCCGATTTGATGAGCCTGCGGTCCTATCGCGCGATCCAGGGCGCGCGTCACATCGCCTATTTCCGCAAGGCCGGATACGAAGGCCAGGCCCGCCGCCTGGTCAACGGGATGATCCCCGAAGGCGTGCAGGAATACCCGATGGAATACCCGGTCACGACCGAAATCCACTTCTCGGACCCCGAATACAACCGGGTGATGGCGGCCTTCTATGACGACTGGGCCGACCGTCTGGCCGAGATGACGCAGACCGACGACGTCGTGGTGCTGTGCGAAGGCGACCCGTTCCTTTACGGCTCTTTCATGCATCTGCACACGCGGCTTGCGGGCCGGGCCGAGGTCGAAATCATTCCCGGCATCACCGGCATGTCCGGCTGCTGGACCGCGACCGGCCAGCCGATCACCTGGGGCGACGACGTGCTGACCGTGGCCATGGCGACCCTGTCCGAGGACGAGTTGGCCGAGCGCGCCGCCAATACCGACGCGCTGGTGATCATGAAGATCGGCCGCAACCTGCCCAAACTGCGCCGCGCGCTGGAACGCGCCGGACGGCTGCAGGACGCCTGGCTGGTGGAACGCGGCACCATGACGGATCAGAAGGTGCACAAGCTGGACGAGATCGAGGGCAAGGTGCCCTATTTCTCGATCGCATTGATCCACGGACAAGGACGTCGGCCATGAATTCTACCGGGAGCGGATCTGTCATCATCGCCGGGCTGGGCCCCGGAAACGAGGCGCTGGTCACACAAGAGGTCCGCGATGCGCTGGCCCAGGCCACCGATATCGTCGGCTACATTCCATACGTGAAACGGGTGGAACCGCGCGAGGGGCTGACCCTGCACGCAACCGACAACCGGGTCGAGGTCGACCGCGCCACCCACGCGCTGGAGATGGCGGCCGAGGGCAAAAAGGTCGTCGTGGTCTCATCTGGTGATCCGGGCGTCTTCGCCATGGCCTCTGCCGTGTTCGAGGCGCTGGAAGCGGGCAAGCCCGAGTGGCTGGAGATCGACATCACCGTCCTGCCCGGCATCACCGCGATGCTGGCGGCTGCGGCGCAGATCGGCGCACCGCTTGGTCATGATTTCGCGGCGATCAACCTCAGCGACAACCTGAAACCCTGGTCGCTGATCGAAACCCGCCTGCGCGCCGCAGGTGAGGCCGGTTTCGCCATGGCGTTCTACAACCCGCGTTCAAAATCGCGCCCGCACCAGTTTGCCCGCGCTTTGGAGATCCTGCGCGAGGCCTGCGGCGGCGACACGCTGATCAGCTTTGCCCGCGACGTGACCAAACCGGCTCAGCAGATCAACACCGTTCCGCTAAAGGACGCAACGCCCGAGATGGCGGATATGCGCACGGTTGTGATTGTCGGCAACAGCGACACGCGCACGATCGGCCGCTACGTCTACACCCCGCGCTTTGCGCCCGGTCACGCGCCAGAGGGTTCGGCAGAGTGACCCAGCCAGGCCATCACCTGATCCACGGTTCGCAGAATGCGTCGCGGCGGCACATGCGGGCGGTCGATCATCACGATCGGCAGCCCCAGCGCGCGCGCGGCGGTCAGCTTGGCCTCGGCGCCGACACCGCCGGCATTCTTGGCGACCACATGGGTGATGGCGTGATCCCGCATCAGCGCGGTGTCGGTTTCCACATCAAACGGCCCACGCGCCACCACCACCGAGGTGTCGGGCAAGGGCAGCGCGCCGTCGGGCGCATCAACCAGCCGCAGCAGGTAGTGGTTGGCGGGTTTGACGGCGAAGGCATCAAGGTTCTGCTTGCCAATGGCCAGAAACACCCGCGCGCCCTGATCGGGCAGCGCAGCGACGGCGGCGCTCATATCCGCAACACTGATCCAGTCATCGCCCTCTCCCGCCTGCCAAGGCGCGCGTTCCAGCGCGGTCAGCGCCACGCCGGTCTCCGCACAGGCAGCGACCGCATTGGCGCTCATCTGCGCGGCAAAGGGGTGGGTGGCGTCGACCACATGGGTGATCTCTTCCTGTTTCAGGTAGGCGGCAAGGCCTTCGACCCCGCCAAAGCCGCCCACACGCATGGGCAGCGGCTGGGCCACCGGGCTGGCGGTGCGGCCTGCATAGGAAAACACCGCATCCGTGCTGCTTTCCGCCAATACGCGGGCCAGGCGGGAGGCTTCGGTCGTACCGCCGAGCAGAAGGATGCGTGTCATGGATAAGCCCTGGTTGTCGATCATAGGTCTGGGCGAAGATGGACTGGATGGGCTGGGTGATGCAAGCCGATCCGCACTTGCTGAGGCCGAAATCATCTTTGGTGGCCCCCGGCATCTGGAGCTGGTGAATGCAGGTGACCGTGGTCAGCCCTGGCAGGTGCCGTTTTCCATTGATCCGGTGCTGGCGGCACGCGGCAAACAGGTTGCGGTGCTGGCCTCCGGCGATCCGTTCTGGCATGGCGCGGGCGGGTCGCTGTCCCGCCATCTTAATGACGGCGAATGGCGCTCCTACCCCGGGTTGTCCACATTCGCTCTGGCCGCTAACCGGCTGGGCTGGAAACTGGAAGAGGTGCTGTGCACAGGGCTGCACGCCGCCTCCTGGGGACAACTTTTGCCGCTGCTGGCGCCCGGTCAGCAGATCATTTCCACCGTGCGCGATGCCGCCGCCCCCGCGGACCTGGCCGAGTGGCTGACGGCGCAGGGGTTCGGCGCCTCGACCCTGACGGTTCTGGAATGCCTTGGCGGCCCGCGTGAACGGGTGCGCGAAACCACTGCCGAAGGTTTTGACCTGACCGACATTGATACATTGGTGACGGTTGCGATTGCGGCTGAGGGCGCGCGCGGCCTGCCCAAAGCCTCCGGCCTGCCGGATGATGTCTTTCACAATGACGGCCAGATCACCAAACGCCCGATCCGCGCGCTGACCCTGTCGGCGCTGGCCCCGCGTCCCGGCGAACTGCTGTGGGACATCGGCGGCGGCTCGGGCTCGATTTCAGTCGAATGGTGCCTGTCGGCGCGTGGCGCGCGGGCGATCACCTTTGAACCGCGTGAAGACCGCCTGACAAATATCCGCGCCAATGCCGAAAAATTCGGGCTGGCCCATCGCATGAAACCGGTGATCGGCAAGGCGCCGGGTGTGCTGGACGGGTTCGAGCTGCCGGATGTGGTGTTCATCGGTGGCGGTGGCTCGCAAGCGCTGCTGGATCACCTCTGGCAGATCCTGCCCCAAGGCGCGCGCATCGTTGCCAATGGCGTGACGCTGGAAACCGAAACCCTGCTGATGGAAGCGCAGAAGCGCCACGGCGGGCACCTTTTGAAGGCCGAGATCGCCGAGGTCTCGCCGCTGGGTTCGATGCGCGGCTGGGACCGGGCGCGGCCCGTCATCCAATGGAGCGTCACGCGATGATCGTGGCGGGGTTCGGATTTCGCGCGGCCGCCACGGTTGCCGATCTGCGCGACGCGCTGGATCAGACCGGCGCGCAGCCCGACGCGCTGGCCTCGATCGCCGAAAAGGCCGGGGCCGCACAGCTGCAACAACTGGCCCAAGAGCTGGGCCTGCCGCTTATCGCCTTGGACGAGCACGAGATTTCCGGCGAACCCACCCTGTCCTGCTCGCCCAGGATCAAGGCACGGTTCGGCACCGGATCGCTGGCTGAAGCCGCCGCAAAGGCGGGCGCCAGAAAAGACACCAAAGGGATCCCTGTACGTTTGCAGGGTCCGCGCATAAAAACCGCCAATGGAATGGCGACCGTCGCCATTGCGGAAAGGACGAAACCATGACCGTTCACTTCATCGGCGCCGGACCGGGCGCTGCCGACCTGATCACCATCCGGGGCCGCGATCTGATCGCCTCCTGCCCGGTGTGCCTCTATGCTGGATCGCTTGTGCCCGAAGAGCTGCTGCAGCACTGCCCCGAAGGCGCAAAGATCATCAACACCGCGCCCATGTCGCTGGATGAGATCATTGGCGAGATCAAGGCCGCGCACGCCGAAGGTCATGACATCGCCCGCCTGCACTCCGGCGACCTGTCGGTCTGGTCGGCCATGGGCGAACAACTGCGCCGCCTGCGCGCCGAAGACATTCCCTATGACGTGACCCCGGGCGTTCCGGCCTTCGCCGCCTCTGCCGCGGCACTGGGCGCCGAGCTGACCCTGCCCGGCGTGGCGCAATCGCTGATCCTGACCCGCACCTCGGGCCGGGCGTCCTCGATGCCGGAAAATGAAACGCTGGAGAACTTTGCCCGCACAGGCGCGACGCTGGCCATTCACCTGTCGGTGCATGTGCTGGAGGACGTGATTTCCCGCCTGACCCCGCATTATGGCGCGGATTGTCCCGTCGCCGTGATCTGGCGCGCCACCTGGCCGGATCAGCGCATCGTCAAGGCGACGCTGGAGACGCTGGAAGAAGCCACCGAAGGCGAACGCGGCCGCACCGCGCTGATCCTTGTGGGCCGCGCGATTGGCGCCGAGGAGTTCGACGAAAGCTGCCTTTATGCGGGCGACTATGACCGCCGCTATCGCCCGGTGGGCACCAACCCGCGTTTCCCGGAGACGGCGGAATGACGATCCCCGGCTTGATGATCTCGGCCCCCGCTTCGGGCACCGGCAAGACCACGGTCATGCTGGGCCTGCTGCGGGCACTGGCCGAAGACGGGCTGGCGGTGCAGCCGTTCAAGAGCGGGCCGGATTACATCGACCCGGCCTTTCACCTGGCCGCCGCGGGCCGTGCCTCCTTCAACCTGGACACCTGGGCCATGGGCGCGGGCCTGCTGGATGCAATCGCCGCCCAGGCGGACGGCGCGCAGATCTGCGTCGGCGAAGGCTCCATGGGGCTGTATGACGGGGTCGCAACCAAGGGCCAGACAGCCTTTGGCACCAGCGCAGAGACCGCCAAGCGCATGGGCTGGCCGGTGGTGCTGGTCGTTGATGTGGGCGGCCAGGCGCAATCGGCGGCGGCAACCGCTCTGGGCTTCAAGAATTATGACCCCGACCTGCCCTTTGCCGGTGTCATCCTGAACCGGGTGGCCAGCCCCCGGCATGAACGTCTGACCCGTCTGGGGATGGAACGGGCCGGGATCAAGGTGCTTGGCTCCCTGCCCCGGCGTGGCGATCTGGCCCTGCCGGAACGCCATCTGGGGCTGATCCAGGCGGTGGAACACCCGGATCTGGACGCCGCGATTGCGGGCTATGCCGCGTTTCTGCGTGAGCATGTGGATCTGGACGCAATCAAGCAGGTGGTGGCGGCCTCCTCAGGCCCGAAAGGGCCATCGTCGGCCGCCCTGCCGGTGCCCCCGGCCCAACGTATCGCATTGGCCCGCGACGCGGCCTTTTCCTTCACCTACCCGCACCTGCTGAAGGGGTGGCGGGATGCCGGGGCGGAGATCCTGCCGTTTTCGCCGCTGGCAGATGAAGCGCCCGCAGCGGACGCGGATCTGGTCTGGTTGCCCGGCGGCTATCCGGAATTGCATGGCGGCACCTTGGCCGCGGCCGAGACCTTCCGCGCCGGCCTGCGCAAACATGCCGAGACCAAGCCCGTGCACGGCGAATGCGGTGGCTACATGGCGCTGGGGGAAGCGTTGATCGACAAACAGGGCACGCGCCACCAGATGGCCGGTCTGCTGGGTCTGGTCACCTCTTACGAGAAGCGCAAGTTCCACCTGGGCTATCGCCGCGCCGTGCTGGAAAACGCCATGCCCGGGTTTGCGGCCGGAAATGCGCTGCGCGGGCATGAGTTCCACTATTCCACAATTCTGGAAGAGCCCGACGCGCCGCTGGCGCAGGTCTTTGACGCGGATGGCAATCCTGTTCCTGAGACCGGGTCCGTCAAGGGTCATGTAACCGGCACCTTCTTTCACCTGATCACCGGAGAGGACGCATGAGCGGCTTTGTCAGTTTCGTATCTTCGGGGCCAGGTGATCCAGAGCTGCTGACCGTGAAGGCGGTGAAGCGGATCGAGGCCGCCGATGCCATTCTGTTTGACGACCTGAGTTCCGGCCCGATCCTGGGCCACGCCCGGGAAGACGCGGATCTGGTGGGCGTGGGCAAACGGGCCGGACGGCCCTCCCCCAAGCAGAACCACGTAAGCCAGCTGCTGGTCGATTATGCCTCGACCGGGGCCCATGTGGTCCGCCTCAAATCCGGCGACAGCGGGATTTTCGGACGGCTTGAGGAAGAGTTGACCGCCCTGCGTGAGGCCGGGATCAGCTATGAGATCATTCCAGGCGTCACCGCGGCCTCTGCCGCCGCCGCCGCCGCTGGCATCCCGCTGACCCGCCGTCTGACGGCGCGCCGCCTGCAATATGTGACCGGCCATGACGTGACCGGTGAGTTGCCGGAAACGCTGAACTGGGCAGCGCTGGCCGACGGGGAGGCCACAACGGTTGTCTATATGGGCAAGCGCACCTTCGCCAAGCTGGCCGAGCAATTGCTGGAGCGTGGCCTGTCGCCTGACACCGCCTGTTTGCTGGCCACCGGCGTCTCAACCCCCGATCAGACCCTGTCCCGCCATCAACTGGGGGATCTGCCCGCCCATCTGGCCGAGCTGGACACCACGGCGCCCGTGCTGATCCTTTATGGGGCCCTGGCCGAGTTCGACGGCTGATCCTGCAACCCGGCCACCGGTCGCCACTTTGCGCAGACCATGCGCGGCGGCCGGTGACGCCCTTCTACTTTCGGCAAGGTGAGCCTGAATGATCGAATTGACCCTGATCGGCATCGGAACCGGCAACCCGCAGCACCTGACGCTGCAGGCGGTTGACGCCCTGAATCAGCAAGACCTGATCCTGATCCCAAACAAGGGAGAGACCAAGGACGATCTGGCCGGATTGCGGCGCGAAATCTGTGCCCAGACGTTGCGGGCCGATGGGCCGAAGATCGTCGAGTTCCAGCTGCCCGTACGCGATGAGGCCACCAAGGATTATCGCAAACGCGTGGATGACTGGCACGATGAGATCGCGGAAATCTGGCTGCGGAACATTCGCGCGCATCTGCCCGAGGGCGGCAAGGTGGGCTTTCTGGTCTGGGGCGATCCGTCGCTTTATGACAGCACGATGCGGATCGCGGACCGGCTGCACCGCGTGACGGAGCTGGACACCCGGGTGATCCCCGGCATCACCTCAATCCAGGCGCTGACCGCAGGGCATGTCATCCCGCTGAATGAGATCAATGGCCCGGTGGTGATCACTACCGGCCGACAGATCCGCGATGCCGGTTGGCCGGAGGGTGCAACTTCGGTTGTGGTGATGCTGGATGGGGCCTGTTCCTTCCAGCATCTGGACGCGGAAGGCGTGCAGATCTGGTGGTCGGCCTTTGCAGGCATGCCACAGGAAATCACCCTGTCCGGCGCCCTGAGCGAGGTTGGTGAAAAGATCATCCAGACCCGCGCAGAGGCCCGCGCCGATCACGGCTGGATCATGGATATCTACCTGCTGCGCCGCTGACCAAGGGGCGCGGAAAACGAGACGTTTTCCGGCTCGGAATTTTTGAAAAATTCCGCCTCAGTTCAGAACGCGGCGCTTGCGGGTCTGGCTGGGGGTTTCACCAAAGCGGCGCGTATATTGGGCGGAAAACCGTGACAGGTGGGTAAACCCCGCCTGACAGGCGATCCGCGCGACGGTCTCTTGCGGTGGGGCTTCCTGCAACAGGTAGCGCGCCAGGTTGAGACGCTGGGCCCGCAGATATTCCAACGGCGTCATCTCCAGCGCCTGCCGAAATGCCAGTTGCAGGTTGCGTGGCGAGGTTCCGACGGCGTCGGCCACGGTGATCACGGTCAAGGGTTCCGACAGGTTGGCCCGCATGTAGTCCTGGGCCCGTTTGACATAGGGTGAGCCAATCGCGCTGGCCCGACGCTCCAGCAGCGGTTCAATATTGCTGGGCTGGGAATAGAGGAACCCTGCGATCAGCTCTTCTTCGACGATGGCCTGGCTCAGCCGGTGCTCCTTGCCCAAAAGCGCGCCCTGATCGATTGCGGAGACCGCCGCACGAAACGCAGAGAGCCAGTGCCGCATCGCGTCCTGTTGCCGATCGATATCGGGCGCAAAGCGGATCGGCGCGCGAAGCCTCTGGCCCGTCAGCTTTTCCGCGATCTCCGTCATGCGGGTTCTGTCGATCTGCAACAACATCTGCTCACATCCCGCGTGCCAGCGCATCCGGGTGTGGCGATCGGGGTTCAGCACAGAGGCCCGCCCTGCGCCGGTCTGCACTTCGGTCGCGCCATTGCACACGGTGGCGGTGCCCATGATCGGTACCTGGATTAGGTAGAAGGACCCCAGCTCACCGGGTTCGATTTCCACATCCGCGCCATAGCGGATGTAGTTGAAGGACAGTGCCTGCCCTTCGGCCCGGTGCTGACAGGCATCAAAATGATCCTGAGTGGCCTGACGTTCCAGGCGATGCCCGCAGAAATTCCGCGCCACCAGCGCCCGCGCTTCATCCAGATCGCGGGTCTGGAACTGGCGAAAAGCTGACAGAGGTGCGGTGCGAGTGGCTGGCTGCATCTGGCAAGCATGACGGGCCTTTGGGGTTTTCGCAAAACTTTTCCGACAGGGTCCCCGCAAAACATGAGCAGAAAATTTCGCTTTTTGGATATCCAGCGCAATTTTCGCTTTCTAGGCTGATGGAAAATCAAAACGACAAAGGAGAACAGGGAAATGCAAATGGATGCGGGAATCACCGCGACGGATGCTGGCGTGGACGGCAAATCCTGGAACGTGGTTGGTCATATCTACACCCCCAAGCTGCACAGCGACAACGCCATGCTGTGGCACGCCGTCATCCCGGCCGACACCTTCGTGCCGCCTCATGTCCATCCGACCCAGGACGAATGGATCTATATGCTGGAAGGAGAGATGGAGGTCGACTTCGGTTATGAGACCGGCAATGTCGTCGCCCATAAAGCCGGCCCCGGCGACATGATCCAGATGCCGCGCGGCGTGGCGCATGGCGTGTTCAACCGCTCCGGCGCGGAAGCAAAATGCCTGTTCGGCGTGGCCCCTTCGCGGAAGCTCTTTGATCTGTTCATCGCGCTGGATGGCGTGACCGATCCGGCCGAGCTCGTACGCCTGTCGGCACTGCATGAGGTCGACTTCCTGCCGCCCCCGGAAGACGCATAAGCGCCAGGGAGATCAGGACAATGGTTAAACGCAAGAACGTCGCCGTCATCGGCGGCGGGGTCTCCGGCTTGGCTGCGGCCAAGGCCTTTGATGAACGCGGGCACCGGGTCACCGGGTTCGAACGCACCCATGATTTCGGCGGGGTCTGGGAGCTGTCACGCTCTTACCCGGACGTGCAGACCCAGAGCCCCAAGGATCTGTACTGCTACACCGATCATCCGATGCCGGCGGAGTATCCCGAATGGCCGAAAGGTCCGCAGGTGCATGCCTATCTGCATTCCTATGCCGACAAGCACAACCTGCCACGGCTGTATCAGCTGAACACCAACATCAAGTCGATGGACCGCCGCGCGGACGGCAAGCCGGGCTGGACGCTGACCATCGAAAGCGCCGGGCGAGAGCGCCAGGAAGACTTTGATTTCGTTGCCATCTGCACCGGTCAGTTTTCCGACAAGAACATCATCTCGCACCCCGGGCAGGAGGAGTTCATCGCCAACGGCGGCCAGGTGATGCACTCGTCGGAATACACCGACAGCTCCATCGCCAAAGGCAAGAACGTGCTGGTGCTGGGCGGGTCGAAATCGGCCACCGACCTGGTGGTGAACGCGGCCAAGAACGGGGCCAAATCCTCGACCATGGTCTATCGCGAGAACGTCTGGCGCGTGCCCTATTTCGTGGGCGGCATCAACTTCAAGCGGCTGCTCTACATGCGGGCGCAGGAACAGCAGTTCAACCAATGGGGCAAGTCGCCCTTGCAGCGGGTGATCGCTGCGGTGCTGAAGCCGCTGGTCTGGGCCAACTTCCGCGGGCTGGAAACCCTGCTGAAAACGCAGCTGGGGCTGAAGAAGTGGAACATGGTCCCCGACAGCCCGATCGAGAAAGAGGCCTGCTGCTCGCTGCCCATCGTTACGCCGGGGTTGTTCGAAGGGTTCCGGGATGGCTCGATCAAACCCATTCAGGGCACGATCGATCACTATGAACCCGGCCATGCGGTGCTGACCACCGGTGACCGGATCCCCTGCGATCTGTCGGTTCTGGCCGTGGGCTGGAAGCTGGGTATTCCCTATCTGGCGCAGGAACATCTGGACAAGCTGATCGAAAGCGATGGGCAATACCGCGTCTATCGGCTGGCGGTGAACCCGGATCTGCCGGACATGGGGTTTGTCGGCTTCAACTCCTCGTTCTGCACGGTGCTCTCGGCGGAAATGATTGCCAACTGGCTGGTTCGTTTTGCCGATGGTCAGCTGGCGCATCAGCCCTCGGATCAGCAGATGAACGAGAACATCGAAATGATGCTGAACTGGAAGCGCAAGGAGCGACCTTCGGCGCAGGTCTACGGTGGCCTCTGCTCGGCCCCGTTCCACTTCAAGCATTTTGATGAGCTTCTGGCCGATATCGGCGCGACAAAGCGCAAGCGGGACAATCCGCTGGCGGAACAATTCTCTTACCCGGATGCCAAATCCTATGGAGAATTCCTGGCCTCCGCCCCGCAGTATCAGGTCAGCTGAACACGCTGGATCGTTCCGCCACGCCTGTGGCGGGACGGTCCCTTCAATTGGCCAGACGTGACAGAAGCGAGACCAGCAGCTTACCGTCTTCGCCGTCCAGCGCATCTGCAAACACCCGATCATTGGCCTCAATGTCTTCGCGCACCTGATGCATGCGCTTGCGGCCCAGATCGGTCAGCAGCAGGTTGACCTGCCGATGGTCCTGCGCCGCGACCTGACGATGCACCAGACCATCCGACACCATGCGGTCCACCAGTTTGCTTAGCGTGGGCGGGTTGATCAGGGCCAGTTTGGCCAGTTCGCCCATCGTCAGACGCTGGTCCCCATCCAACAGCTCCATGATGCGCCAGGCTTCGATCTGGACGCCATGCTGTTTCAGACACCCGGTCAGTGTCTGGTGCACCTTGCGATGCGCAGCCGCCAAAGCATAGGAAATGTGGCTTTCAAACGGGGTACGTTGGTCATCCATGGTGCATCTCTCGAAACCTGCATCGCGATTTTATTTGACTTGGAAAGTAAATTCAATTGCTATGTGCGGGTTCCGCATCCGGACACGAGGACAGCTGAGAAACGACCCGACGCCCCATGACCCACCCCCGGCCCCACATCCCGCTTCCGCTGGAACTGGACGACTTGCGCGCCGGTTGTCGGCTGTTCGGCGAAAAAGTGTTCCGGGTGGCGTTGCTGATCCCGCTTTGCGGTTCGGCCGGGATCTGGGCTCCCTCCTGTATCTCCAGTGCGCAGGTTGCGGTTGCAGAGCTGAACGAACAGGGCGGCATCCTGGGACAGCGGATCGAACTGATCATGATCGACGCGGCGATGGAAGCGACAGAGCCGCTTGAGGTGATCATCAACGATCTAATCGAACGCCATCAGATCGACGCCATCGTCGGTATGCATATCAGCGCCATCCGGCAACGGCTGAGCAAGGTGGTCCGTCAACGCATCCCCTATGTCTATACCCCGCTGTATGAAGGGGGTGAGACCACTTCGGGCCTGTTTGCGATCGGGGAGACCCCGCAGGAACAGCTGGTCCCGGCGCTGAATGCGTTGCAGGCGCAGTAC
>JALEGX010000086.1 GCA_022763485.1 Paracoccaceae bacterium
CGCGGCGACGATGATCGCCGCGCAGTGAACGAGCAGCACCAGCTATGAAGAAGCAGGTGGACGCCAGTTCCTACACCATCTCCCGGGACACTACCAAATCGACAGTCGCGGGCGCCCGGTTTCCGGCCTTTGGAGGAGAGATCCAATTGCCTGTGTGGCATCCTGCTTGTTTCACATGTGCTGCTCTGCGCACGGCCACGGGCCGGCATCCGCCCGGTTGATACGCCAGTTATTTCACATGATTACAAAGCTGCGGCTGCGGCTCAACCCATACCCGGTTTCCAGCCCTGCAAACCCGCGCAATTCGCGCAGGGAAGTTCCGCTTGACAGACCAAACGGGACGCTGCTATCAATTTAATTAACACGTTAATAAAGAAGCCTGCACGCCAGCTGACCAAACCGCCCCCATGGTCAGCGCGCGCCATAGATGTCGGAGACCTGACCATGACCGCTCTTGAAACGAATCTGGCCAAGCTCGACGGGTATCTGTCCCGTTTCAGGGAAACCGGCATCCTGAACCGCATTGCCGGTCAGGACACCGCCGGGTCCGGCGGGACTTTCCAGTCCACCTCCCCGGTCGACAAATCGGTGATCTGCGACGTCGCCCATGGCACGGCCCAGGATATCGACGCCGCTGCGACCGCCGCCAAGGACGCCTTCGCCGCCTGGCGTGACCTTCCGGCGACCGAACGTCGGCGCATCCTTCTGAACATCGCAGACGCGATCGAAGCCCGGGCCGAAGAAATCGCGCTGTGCGAATGCTGGGACACTGGTCAAACCCTGCGCTTCATGTCCAAGGCCGCATTGCGCGGGGCAGAAAACTTCCGTTACTTCGCCGATCAGGTGGTGCAGGCGCGTGACGGCCAGCACCTGCAGTCCCCCACGCTGATGAACGTCACCACCCGCAAGCCGATTGGCCCGGTTGGCGTGATCACCCCGTGGAACACGCCCTTCATGCTGTCCACATGGAAAATTGCTCCGGCTCTGGCGGCAGGGTGCACCGTGGTTCACAAACCCGCCGAAGCGTCCCCGCTAACCGCCCGCCTGCTGGTGGAAATCGCCGAAGAGGCGGGCCTGCCGCCCGGCGTTCTGAACACGGTGAACGGCTTTGGCGAAGACGCGGGCAAGGCGCTCTGCGAACATCCGGCTATCAAGGCCATCGCCTTTGTCGGCGAAAGCAGCACCGGCAGCCTGATCGTCAAACAAGGGGCGGATACGCTGAAACGCAACCACCTTGAACTTGGCGGCAAGAACCCCGTCATCGTTTTCGACGACGCAGACCTTGAACGCGCCCTGGATGCGGTGATCTTCATGATCTACTCGATCAACGGAGAACGCTGCACGTCTTCCTCGCGCCTGCTGATTCAGGACACGATCAAGGAAGAGTTCGAAGCTAAACTGATCGAGCGCGTCAATAACATCAGGGTGGGCCACCCGCTGGACCCTGCAACCGAAATCGGTCCCCTGGTCACCGAAGAGCACTACAACAAGGTGACCTCCTATTTTGACATCGCCAGGGAAGACGGGGCCACCGTGGCCGCGGGTGGCGAAAAGGTCGGCGACGCAGGCTATTTCGTGCGTCCCACCCTGTTCACCAATGCCAACAACCAGATGCGTATCGCACAGGAAGAGATCTTTGGCCCGGTGCTGACGTCCATCCCCTTTTCGACCGAAGAAGAGGCGCTGCGCATGGCCAATGACATCGACTATGGGCTGACCGGCTATCTGTGGACCAATGACCTGACCCGCGCGCTGCGGTTCACCGACCAGCTTGAGGCCGGGATGATCTGGGTGAACTCGGAAAACGTGCGCCACCTGCCCACGCCCTTTGGCGGGGTCAAGGCCTCCGGCATCGGCCGCGACGGCGGTGACTGGTCTTTCGAATTCTACATGGAACAGAAGCACATCGGGTTTGCCACCGGCCAACACAAGATCATGCGCCTCGGCGCCTGACCCATCAGATCTCGGGAGGATATCATGGGAGAAATCGTACTCGCCGCCAAGATGACCCACGTGCCGACCATGCTCATGTCCGAGCAGGACGGCCCGATCAAAGGCAAGCGCCAGGCCGCAATCGATGGCCACCGCGAAATCGCTCGGCGGGCGAAGGCGCTGGGCGCCACCACCGTCATCATCTGCGACACCCACTGGGTGATCAACGCAGGTTTTCACATCAATGCCAACGCCCGATTCGAGGGGCTGTTCACGTCAAATGAGTTCCCGCAGTTCATTCAGGATCTGCCTTACGCCTATGACGGCAACCCGGAGATGGGCGATGCAATCGCACGGATCGCCTCGGACAAAGGGGCCTATACGCTGTGTCATCATCTGGACAGCCTTGAGCTGGAATATGGCACGCTGGTTCCGATGCGTTTCATGTCCCGCGAACACGAGATGAAGGTCGTTTCGGTGGCCGCCTGGGCCACCGTGCACGATCATGACGAAAGCCGTATTGTCGGTGAAGCCATCCGCGAGGCTGTGGAGGCCAGCGATGAAAAGGTCCTGCTGGTCGCCTCCGGCTCGCTGTCACACAAGATCTGGGCGAACAAGGACTATGCTGCCAACAACGGCACCTTCACCATTTCGAGCGAGTTCAACCGACAGATGGACCTGCATGTGCTGGAGATGTGGAAGAACGGCGACCATGCCACCTTCCTGAAGATGCTGGGTGACTATGCCAGCTTCTGCTGCGGCGAAGGCTCCATGCATGACACGGCCATGCTCTACGGCGCGCTGGGCTGGGACACCTACCGGGGCAAATGCGAAGTTGTGACCGACTATTTCCCCTCTTCCGGCACGGGTCAGACCAACGTGATCTTCCCGGTCTGAACCGACCGGAATTTTACAAAAATTCCGGGCCGTTTTCTTGGTAAGAAAACGGTTCCGCCCACCTCCAAACTCGGAGCTTTTCATGCGCCTTGCCACCTATTCCGCCGACGGCCAGACCCACTATGGCGCGATCACCGACGATGGTGCCATCGCGCTGAGCCCCCGCTTTCCCCAATGGGCCACCCTTTATGAGGCGATCGCAGCGGGGGGAATCGCCGACCTTGCCCAGGCCGCCCGGAACGCAACCGTCACCCATGTCGATTTCGATTATGACATGGTGATGCCCGATGCCCGCCGCATCCTCTGCGTCGGCGTCAACTTCCCGGACCGCAACGCCGAATACAAGGACGGAAGCGCACAGCCGAAATACATGTCGCTCTTCCCGCGCTTTGCCAGCGGCTTTACCGGCCACAACCGCCCGCTGATCCGCCCGCCGGAGAACCACACGCTGGACTATGAAGGTGAAGTCGCCATCGTGATCGGCAAGACCGGCCGACGCATCGCAGCCGAAGACGCCTATGACCACATCGCCGCGCTGACCCTGTGCAACGAGGGAACCATTCGCGACTGGGTGCGCCACGCCAAGTTCAATGTGACCCAGGGCAAGAACTGGGATCGCTCCGGCGCAATTGGACCCTGGCTTGTTCCCTTTACCGATGCGGCGCAGCTGGATGACGCCCGCATCGTCACCACCGTCAACGGCGAAGTTCGGCAAGACGACACACTGAACCGGATGATGTTCCCGATCCGTGAGGAAATCGCCTATATCTCCACCTTCATGACCTTGCAGCCCGGCGACATCATCGTGACCGGCACCCCCACTGGCGCCGGGGCCCGCTTTGATCCGCCCCGCTATCTTGCGCCCGGTGATGTGGTTGAGATCACCGTCGACGGCATCGGGACCCTGCGCAACACCGTAGAGGATGAACAGCCATGACCCCCCAGGATCACGCCCGCGCCGCCGCCGACCTGTTGCAGGCCGAGGCCTCGGGCCAGCAAATCAGCCTGCTGTCCCTGCGTCATCCTAAAATGGACATGGATGATGCCTATGCGGTCCAGAATGCCATCTTCGAACAAAAGTTGGCACAGGGCCGCAAGGTGATCGGCTGGAAGATCGGCCTCACCTCCAAGGCGATGCAATATGCGCTCAACATCGACATCCCCGACAGCGGGATCCTGTTTGACGACATGGCCTTTGACACCGGCAGCACGGTTCCCAAGGGGCGCTTCATCCAGCCCCGCATCGAAGCCGAGATCGCCTTTGTGATGAAATCCGCCATCGGCGGGGCCGACATCACCCGCGAAGACGTGATTGCCGCCACCGACTACGTCACCCCTTCGATCGAGATTCTGGACACCCGGATCCTGCGGGCCGACCCCGAAACCGGTCGCGCCCGCAATGTCTTTGACACGATCAGCGACAATGCCGCGAACGCCGGTATCGTGCTGGGGGCCGAGCGCCACGCCGTTGACGCCTTTGACCTGCGCTGGGTTGGTGCGCTGACCTTCCGCAACGGCGAAATCGAGGAAACCGGGCTGGGCGCAGGCGTGCTGAACGATCCGGTCGAAAGCGTGGTCTGGCTGGCCCGGCGCATGGCACAATACGGCCAGAGCATCGAACCGGGTCAGATCATCCTGTCCGGCAGCTTCATCCGCCCCGTCGAATGCCCGGCCGGCACCCGGATCCACGCCGATTTCGGAACCTTCGGCTCTGTCGACATCAACTTCGAGTGACCCCATGCCTGCCCCCAAGAACACTTTCAAACAAGCCCTGAACGAAGGCCGCGCCCAGATCGGATGCTGGGTGGGCCTGGCGGATGCCTATACCGCGGAAATCGCAGCAACCGCCGGGTTCGACTGGTTGTTGGTTGATGGTGAGCACGCCCCAAATGATCTGCGTTCGATCCTGGAACAGGTGCGGGTGATTGACGCTTCGAACAGCGCACCGGTCGCGCGACTGCCGATCGGTGAGACCTGGATGATCAAGCAATATCTGGATGCCGGGGTGCAAAACCTGCTGGTGCCGATGGTCGAAAGCGGTGCCCAGGCCGCCGAGATGGTCGCAGCGGTCCGCTACCCGCCGCACGGCGTGCGGGGTGTCGGGTCGGCGCTGGCACGTGCGTCGAAGTTCGCCGCAATCCCCGACTACCTGACCACTGCGGATGCAGAGATCTGTCTGCTGGTTCAGGTCGAAAACCGCGCCGGACTGGCCGCGCTGGAGGACATCCTGAAGACGGACGTGGATGGTGTCTTCATCGGGCCCTCAGACCTGTCCGCCGACATGGGCCATATCGGCAACGCCGGCCACCCAGAGGTCGAAGCCGCCGTTCTGGACGCTTTGCAACGGATCGTGGCCGCTGGAAAAGCCGCGGGTATCCTGACTCTGGATCCCGAAATGCAACGCAAGTGCATCGCACTGGGCGCCACCTTCGTTGCGACCGATATTGACGTTGTACTGTTCGCCAAGGCCATCCGGTCTGCGGCCGCCAGGGGGCGGGACCTGCTGTCCGGCGAAGCCTGATCCGGAACGACGCCCGCCCGGCCACGCGGACCATTCCTGGTGAAACGACAGGAATCGCATAGGCAATGACAGGAATCGCGCCTCTCAGGCGCGGTCCGAACCTTCATGTTCTCTTCATCACGAACCGAACGGTCCAAGGATGGAGGACATCATGAAACTGACCACCCTCACCACCGCCGCAACCCTGATGGCGACCACCGCTCTGGCGGATATCGAAACCCGCACCGTCAGCTTTGAAAACGAAGGCGCGACCCTGTCGGGCACGCTTTACCTGCCCGAAGGCCATGATGGCGGCCCGCTGCCCACCGTGGTCGTGACCGGGGCGTGGACCTCGGTCCAGGAGCAGATGCCGGCGAACTACGCCCGCGAGATGGCCGAGCGTGGCTTCGCCGCCTTTACCTTCGACTTCCGCGGCTGGGGCAAATCCGGCGACCTGCCGCAGAACATGCGCTTTGTCGAAAGCCCGGCGGCCAAGACCTCGGACATTCGTGCGGCGTTCGAATTCGTCGCGACCCTGCCCGAAGTGGACGGCGCGCAGATCAACGGTTTGGGCATCTGTGCCTCGGCGGGCTACATGGTCGACGCGGTTGCGGGCAATGACCTGGTGCGCCGGATCGGTCTGGTCGCGCCCTGGCTGCAGAATGGCGAGATCGTCGAAGCGGTCTATGGCGGCGCCGAAGGCGTGGCCGGGCTGATCCAGGTGTCGCAAGCGGCCGAGGAAGCCGGTGGCCAGATCATCCCCGCCGCTGGCCCCGAGGGCGCCGAGGGCGTGCTGATGCCGATCGGCGGCTACTACTACGAGGCTGACCGGGGCGCGATCCCGGAATATGACAACCAGTGGAACAATGCGGGCTGGGAAGGCTGGCTGACCTATCACCCGGCGGACAACCCGCAGCGTCTGGAAAAACCCCTAGCCATCGTACATTCCGAAAGCGCGGCAATCCCGCAGGGGGTCCGGACCTTCCTGTCCGGGTTTGCGGGCGACGCCACCATGCAGTGGCTGGAGGGCGTGACCCAGTTCGACTTCTACGACAACCCTGAAGACGTGACACGCGCGGCGGACACGATGGCCCAGCACTTCCGCCCCGGTGCTGACAGCTGATCGGACAGCGCGGGTCCCTGTGGCCCGCGCACCCCTGTTCACGAAACAAGGAGAGAAGAAGATGACCCGCAAGCTTGCCACCGCTATCGCCGCCGCCACGCTGATCGGGGGGGCCGCGATGGCGGATCCGGCTGCGATCAGCCAGTCGATCACCGATATCGCCGCTGGCGCCGACCGCCATGACTGGCCTCGCGTGCGCGACGCCTTTGCCGACACTGTGACCACAGATTACTCCAGCCTCTGGGGCGGGGAGCCGATGACCCAAACCGCCGATGATCTGGTGGCAGGCTGGGCCGCATTCCTGCCCGGGTTCGACGTGACCCATCACATGGTGACAAACCACACCATCGTGGCCCTGGGAGAGACCACCGCAAGCGCCGAGGCAGATTTCACCGCGACCCACCGCATTGACGATGGACTCTGGGTGCTGGGCGGGCGGTACAGCTATGAGCTGGTGAAGACCGACGCGCAGTGGAAGGTCACCAGCATGACCATGACCGCGCTGTGGGAAACCGGCAACCGCGCGCTGGTCGGTGTCGCGGGTGAACGCGCCGTCGCTGCGAACTGAACGCGCAGCCTTCGGGCGGCGTCATCCCGCCCGAAACGCCGCCGGTGTGGTGCCGAACTTTCGTTTGAAGTGCTGACCGAAGCGGCTCAGGTCCTGATATCCGACCCGCCATGCAATCTCGGCCACGGTCAGGGCACTGGTTTTCAGCAGGACCGATGCCTGTTCCAGGCGCGCCGAGATGACATATTGCAACGGCGACCTGCCTGTTGCGGCCTTGAACGCCTTGGAAAAATGCGTCGCGCTCATCGCCGCGATCCCGGCCATAGCATCCAGCGACAGATCTTCACCCAGGTTGTCATGGATGTAGTCCAGAACGCGCCGCAGACGGGCGTCGGCAATCCCTTCATGCCAGACCGGCGTCGGGCGAACCGTTTCGACAATCTGTGCCGCCAACGCCCGCTGCATCGTTTCCTGATACAGCACTCCCCCTGCCAGCGCCGTGCTCGATGTCAGGCTGAGATTGAGCAGCAGCGGATCAATGTCACCGACGATGGGTGCAAATTCAAAACTGTCCGACAGACCGAACTCGGTCAGAATATCCTGATCCAGATTGACCAGAACGAATTCCAGATCCTCATCATATTCGCACAGGCCATCGCTGCCCGCGGGCAGGATCCAGCCCTGGTTTCTGGCCAACGGCATATGCTCGGCACGGCCACTGCCATGGGCAAACCGGTGCGCGGGCTGGTCGTTCAGGAAAATGCCCAGCGACAGGGTCGGAAGCTCAAATGCACCTCCTCCCGCCGGCATGACTGTCCTGTTTGAAACGACTTTGGCCATGGCGCAAAGGTAATCGTTTCCACCCCGAATTCAAAGTCCAAGGCAGAGGGATCGTCCGAGATGATGCTCAGATCGCGGCGCCGCTGCTGTCACCGCCGAACCGCTGCAATACATTTCGGGTCACCTGTTCGACCTGCCAGTCGCGGCGCGTCAGACCATTCACCCACTCACAGGTGGCAGCATTGAATATCTCACCCTGACCCCGTGCCCAGTGAACGATCACACCGTTGCCCCGCGTGGCGCGATCCAGGGTCTCGGGAGTGCGCTCACCAAACATCGCCTGCGCTTTGAACTGTGCATCCCCATCCCCGATATAGACCGTTTCGCCCCAGACCCCGTGCGCGGGTTCCACATTGGTGGCAAGCCCGAGCGCCAGGATCTGGATCGCCGGGTCCGCCCCGTCGCTGCCGGTGGGAAAGGGCAGGCCGTCCTCCATCCGGTAATCCACCCCGTCGACCTCATAGCCGAAGATGCGGGAACCCGCGCCCAGCTGATCGCCATAGCCCAGTTGCGTTTCACTGAACGCCCAGTGTTCGGGCCGGTAGACCGTGTAGCCGCCACTGCCTTGACCGACACAGCGGCCCAGACCAGCATAGACGCCTTTCAACCCGTTCGCGCCGAAGGTCTGCGTTCCCGGCCAGTTCACCGGGTCAACCTCCCACGCGGCGGTGACCAGATGCGCCTGATCAGTCCCGACCAGAGGATCGCGGTCGGCGGTGTATTTATAACAGATCTGGGTGCGGCCCTCGTCCTCGATCCTTGTCTGCCACAGGAAATTCCCGCCAAACCGCGCAACCCGTCCGCCAGCTTCGACAAAGGCGTCCACCGCGTGGCGCATATTGGCCGTCCAGTATTCGTCGTGACCGACGAAGATCACGCATTTGTGGCGGCTCAGGAGATCAGGATCCGCCTCAAGATCATGTTGCGTGGCGAAATCCAGTTCAAATCCCTGCGCTTCGGCCCAGCGCGCGAAATGGCGTTCATAGCTGGCCCATCCAGCCGAGGCGTATTTCTTGGAATACCCATAGGCGTAGGCCCATTCCATGTAGGGGTAGCGCACCATGCCACCGGGGACATGGGGGGTCTCAGGCACCGCACGCGGGGCGCCTTCGGGCAGTTTGCAGAACCCTCGTGTCCAAGGACGCTGGGTGGAAACAACCGGAGAGAATGCATTGCTTTCCGGCCCGGTGATCCCCTCGTAGTGGTTTGATCCGCCCCAGCAATTATAGGCCAGCCAGGTGCCCGTGGCACAGACCAGCAGGTAGGGTGCGGGATCCTTGTCTGGCGCGCGGCGCAGCAGGAACAGGTGATGTTCTTCAACCCGATCCCCGTCCCGTTCGGCGCTGAGCGTGACCAGATACCCGCCCTCACGCCAGTCCTGTGGGATGGTGAAGTCATAGGAGCCGTCCCACCCGCAACCGTTGACCGAACAGTCGACGGGCGTGTCCTGATGCTCTCCGGTCAACCCGGTTTCCGACAGCACAGGTTCATGGCGCTGCCCGTCGCGCGCGACCTCAACGCTCCATTGCGCGGCAGTGGTCGACACCCGCAAGGTCACCGTTTCACCCGGGGCATAGGTCATCCTGTCGGTATAGCCCCAGATTTCCAGCACGGACGCGTCGCGCGCCGGACCGATATAGTAATTGTCCAGGATATGCCGCGCCTTGGCTCGTGTGCGGGGCGTGGTGGCGGCGCCGGGGTTTTCCGAATGGCTCATCGGCAGATCCTGTATTTTGGACGGCAATTGCTATGTTCCAGCCTTAGTCGCTTTCGGGATCAATCCAAGCCCTCATATTTGGTGTTTGCTTCAGCCAGACCGCCACCGGATAACCAGGCTAGCTTTTTACCTTAGCGTCAACCGAGCGGGCCGTTTTTTAGACACGGGCCGCCCGGACGCGTTGCGATGTCAGATGGTGTAGACCTCAAGGTCCTCGGCAATACCCGACGGGCCGTCAAAATGATCGGCCATCTCCTGACGGGCGCTTGCATGTCCTTCTTCGCTGTCCATATGGATCCGGAAGTGGGAAATCAGCAACCGCTTGACGCCAGAGGCCTGCGCCGATTTGGCGATATCCTCGGGGGTCGGGGAAAACTGCGAAATGGCGGGATGCACGTCGTCCGACGACAGACGGTAGCACCAATGCACCAGGAAATCGGCATCGCTTTGCAGCTCCGACAGGGCCGGGCAAATGCCCGCATCACCGGAATAGACAAACTTCTTGTCTCCCGCGGTCACCGAAAATGCCATGCAGTCAAAAGCCGGTTGAGCATGGGGGACTTCGCAGCTCTGCAAGGACCACCCGTTGCCCTCGAAGGAAAAGCCGGGGGAAATCTCTGTCACCTCGGGCGCGGGCCAGGGCCGCGGCAGCGCGCCACCCCGGGCGACCCAGACCTGTTTGGACGGCTCCAGCTCTGTCCGCGCGACCAGATCGGGCGACAACACGCCATCCTTGCCGAACAGCAGCTCGGTCTGTCGCGCGATGGGCTTTGGACCCCAGACTTTCAGCGGCGGCGCGCCCTCATCCCAAGCCGCATGCACCAGCCGGGCATAATCCATCATGTGATCGGTATGCAGATGGGTAAAGAACAGATGGGTAATGTCGCTGGGCAGACGGCCAGAACGCACCAGATTGTCAAAGACGCCGCCACCGCAATCGAACAGGATCTTGTCCTCTCCGATCTCCAGCAGATATCCCGACGACGCACGACGGATATAGGCCTCGGGCGATCCCGAGCCAAGAATGGTTAGTCTCATCAATCAGTTCTCCAGCTTTGGCGGTGGGGTCGCGCCGGGCGCGCCCAGTGTCAGGGCGCGTGCGCGTCCCCCGTGTGAGGCAATCAGCGCGGCCTGGTCGGTGAACGCCTGTGCATCCACGGCCTCGGGATCACAGATCTGGCGCAGTTCCTGTTCCATCAGGGCCAGTGTCGCGGCGTAGTCAGGATGGGCCGCCAGATCATTCAGCTCTTCCGGGTCGGTCTCCAGATCAAAGAGCTCCGGCGCAAAACCCACGTAGTGATGGTATTTCCACCGCCCCTTGCGCAGCATGAAGGCCCCGGACACTGCGCCCGCGGCGTGATACTCCGAAAATACGGGCCGGTCCGGGTCTGTGGCTTCTGTTGCGATGGTCTCCAGCGGTTTGGCGCCGGGCGCCGCATCAAGGCTCTGCCCGAAATGCGAGGCCAGCATACAGGACAGATCCAGCAGGCTGACCGGCGTTTCACATTCCCCCACCGGCACGCCGGGCCCCGACAGGATCATCGGCACAGCCACGCTTTCCTGATAGAGGTTGGATTTGCCCCACAGGCCGCGCGCGCCCAGATTGTCACCGTGATCGGAGGTGTAGACAATCGTCGTGTTTTCACCGAAGCCGCTCTGCTCCAATGCCGACAGGATCTGTCCGACATTGTGGTCCAGCCATGTGCAGAGCCCCAGATAGCTGGCGATCGCAACCTTGCGTTCGGTGTCATCCTGAAACTTTGCCTCACTGTCCATGAAGGCATTCTGTTTTTCGACCCAGTCATGCCGCGCATGGCCATCACGGGGGTGCAGCTTGGGCTCGGGCAGCGTGTCCAGCGGGTAGAGGTCAAAGAACTCCTGCGGCACGACCAGCGGGAAATGCGGTGCGACCAGCCCGACATAGAGGCACCACGGGCGCTGATCCTCAGAGGCGGCCCGCTCTTGCAGCCAGCGGGTGGTCCGTTCGGTCACTGCGGCGTCGTATTCGGTATATTTTGAATGGCCGGGTCCGATGTAGTCGCCCAGCATTCGGCCCTTGCCGTAAACCCGCTCATCTTCCTTGCGGATGGAGGCCCAGACCATACCAACCCCGCCGGCCACCATCATCGGCAGATGCTCGGTATCGAACCCGGCCGGATCCTCCTCGGCACGATAGTGCAGCTTGCCGATGCTTTCGACAGGGACGTCGGCACCCTGCAACGCATGTCCCCACCCCCGGATTGAACCGTCATAGGGCATGGCATTGTCCCACAACCGGGTCTGATGCGCATATTTGCCGGTGGCAAAGCTGGCCCTTGCGGGAACACAGATCGGTGAGGGTGTATAGGCGTTGGTAAACCGCGTCCCCCGCGCTGCCAGCCCATCCAGATGCGGGGTCTGCACCAGCGGATGCCCCGCGCACCCCAGGGCCCGCGCCTGATGTTCATCAGACATGATGACCAACATGTTCGACGTCATTCTTTACCATCCATTTCGTCTACGACCGCGTCCAGCTTCTGCAGCGCATTGAACAGTTCACGCTGCTCATCCGGGGTCAGGCTGCCCATCAGGCGTTCCTGTCGCGCGCGCATGTGCGGCCGGGCGCGATTGAAATGTTCCAGCCCTTTCGGCGTGAAGTCGATGTAGTGGGCGCGCTGATCTGATTCGCAGGTTTCGCTGGAAATCAGGCCGCGATCGAGCATCGACTTGATCGCGCGGCTCAACTGGCCCTTGTCCAGATTCGTCTGCCGGATGATTTCTGAGGGCGTGATCTTTCCCATCGTCTCCAACGTCACGAAAACCCGCCACTGCATCAGCGACAAATCCGAGCTTTCCTTAAGGATTCTATTCGCTTGCGCGTTCAGCCGGGCGTGCAGACGGGACACGCGAAAGGTGATCATCTGCTGAAGATGCGCCCGTGTGACCGTCTGTTCTGGATCGTCTTTTGCCATTGTCTCTGCTTTCCGCTTTCTCCCAAGACTGACCCCTTTAAGTTGATGTGTCAACTTTTTAGTTGACGCGTCAACTAGTCTTGAAGCAAGCTTTGAGGAACAAGATCAGGGAGAGAGACATGAAACGTATTTTCAAAGCAGGCATCGCGGCCCTGGGCGCCGTGGTTGTGGCAACCTCGGCCTTTGCAGCGGACTGGACGCCGCCCGGTCCGATCAAGCTGATGATCGGGTTCAAGGCCGGCGGCGGCGCCGACACCCAGGCCCGGCTGATCGCCGAAGAGCTGGAAGCGCGCATGGGGTGGAAGTTCATCCCCGAGCAAGTCACCGGCAAGGGCGGGCTGAACCTGGCAAACGCGCTGAAGGGTCAGCCCAACGACGGCACCGCCATCGGGTTGGTCGTGACCGAAACCCTTGGCTACAACATGGCAGCCGCAAATGCCGGCATGACCCCCGATGACTTCACCGGCCTGACCACGACGGCTGGCTTCCAAATGGGCGTTGTGGCCCGCACCGACAAAGGCTGGGCCACGTTTGACGACATGATTGCCGCTGCCAAGGCAGGTCAGGACGTGCGCTTCGGCGCCATGAGCCCGAAGCTGGCCGACCTCGCCTATCTGCTGGGCAAGGCGCAGGGCGTTGATTTCAACATCGTCAACGTCAAGGGCGGCAAAGGCGTGATGAACGGTGTCAACGCAGGGGATCTGGACGTCGGCTTCATGGCCGGGATCCAGACCAAGGGCGTGGCAGCCGGGGATCTGGTCAATCTGGCCTCTGCCCTGTCCGTGCCGCTGGTCCAGACCCCGGAGGCACCGACCTTTGGCGATCTGGGTGTAGAGTTCAGCGCCGACGGCTACTTTGTCTTCATCGGCCCCGCCGGGATGCCCGACGATGCACGCGCGGCCCTGTCCAATGCCATCTCCAGCGTGGTGAGCGACGACAGCACCAAGGCAGGCGGTCTGATCAAGAAGGCCTTCGGCGGACCCGCAGCCATCTCGGGCGATGCGCTGACAGAACTTCTGGCAAATGATTATGCCAGCGCCGGTGCCCTGCTGGACGCAGCATCCGAGTAACCCCTTTCTGGCCGGGCACGTGCAAGACACCGCCCGGCCTTTTTGTATCCAGGCGGAGGTTGACGTGGCGAATTTACCCAGAAGCAACTTGGTTCTAGGCCTGCTGACGCTCGCATTCGCGGTGCTGCTGCTTTTCGTCTGGATCCCTATGGATACGCAGACCGGTCTCATGGAAAAGGTCAGGCGGCAGGTGGTGATCGGGGATGCCCTGGCCCCGACAGTGGCCGCCCTCTTCCTGATCCTGGGCGGCGGGCTGTTGGCGGTGGTTGAGCGTAATGCTGAAAATCAGCCACGGATGTCTTTGCGCGGGCTGGGGTTCACGGCAATCCTGATGACAATCGTTTTCGTCGGTTTGCTGGTGATGCGCCATGCCGGTCCGCTCTCAGTCTGGATCGTCAACGCGGTGCAGGGCGGTGAGCTGGAGTACCGCCTGCTGCGTGACACCGCACCCTGGAAATACATTGGCTTTTTTCTGGGCGGCACCTTTCTGATTTCGGGGGTGATCTCTTTGGTTGAGGGGCGTGTCACCGGCCGGACAGTACTGGTGGCGATCCTTGCCGTCGTGGTGATGATCTTCATCTACGACGTGCCTTTCGATGACCTGCTGCTGCCGCCGAACGGGGATGTCTGATGGGAACCTTCGACTATATCCTGATGGGCATTCAGGCGGTCTTTCAGGGGCCGGCGCTGTTTTCGATCCTCGGGGTCTCAATTTCAGTCACATTGGTGATGATCTTTGGTGGCTTCCTGACGGGGATCGCCGTGGGTGCAACGCCCGGTCTGGCCGGTCCCGTGGCCATGGCGATTGCACTGCCGATCCTGATTTCGGTCTTTGGCTATACGCCCGATGCACTGTTGCCGGTGATGGGCTTCCTGATCGGCATCATGAAAGGCGCAACAATCGGTGGAGCCGTCCCGGCGATCCTGTTCAACACGCCCGGAACACCGGATGCCTTCATGACCACGCTGGACGGCTACCCTATGACCAAGCGCGGCAAGGCAAAGAAAGCCCTGCGGGTGGCGCATTTCGCCTCGGCCTCCGGTGACACCTTCTCGGACATCGTGCTGATCATCTGCGCGCCGTTTCTGGCACTGATGGTCGAGGCCTATCTGGACCTGCCGGAAAAGACCGCGCTGCTGATCCTGTCGCTCAGCTTCATTGCCACCGTCATCGGCGGCTCTGCGGCAAAGGGTCTGATTTCCACCGGGCTGGGCCTGCTGGCCGCCTATATCGGCACGGGTGAGGACTTCTATCCCCGCCTGTCGATGGGGCAACCCGCCCTCAGCCAGGGCTTTCCCATCGCCACTGCGGTGCTGGGCGTGCTGATCATCGGCGCGGTGCTGAAAGAGCTGGAGGACCTGTGGCGGCGCAAACGCGACAGCGGCACCCTGCCCGAGCATCGTGACAAAGGCGATCAACGGTTGCGGGGCGCGGACGTTCGGCGCCTGTTGCCCTATATCGGGCGCTCGGCCCTGATCGGCACCGCCATCGGCGCCCTGCCCGGTATCGGTTCCACCCTTGCGGCCACATTGGGCTACACGGTCGGCAAGTCACGCTATGCCCGCAAGAAGCGCCCCGACGCGCCAGAGTTCGGCCAGGGCGCAGCCGAAGGGATTGCCGCCACCGAGGCCGCCAACTCCTCGGTCTCCGGCGCCAACTTGATCCCGGTGCTCAGCCTGGGCATCCCCGGAAACGCCGCTGCCGTGTTCCTGATCCTGGCGGCGGAAAGCATCGGCGGCTTCAACCCCGGCCCGTCGGTCTTTCGCTTCACCACCGACAGCGTGAACCCGGAACTGGTCGTGGCCTTCGGTCTGTTCACCGCGATGATGATCGCCAACCTGCTGAACTGGACCGTTGGTGGGCTGTTCATGCGGTCCATGGGCGTGATGATCCGCATCCCGAAACATGTGCTGCTGCCCAGCGTTCTGTTGCTGACCCTGACCGCGATCTATGTGCAGGAAACCCGGATCGAAGCGATCTGGTTTGCCCTGGGCTTCGGGGTACTGGGATATCTGATGCGGGCCGTCGCAATCTCTCCGCTGCCGTTTGTCATCGCCTTCATCCTGGGCGGCAAGCTGGAAGAGAACGCGCGCCAGGCTTTTGCCGCAACAGGCGGTGATCCCTGGTTCCTGTTCACCAATCCCGGGGCCGCCATCCTGATGGCCATGGCGCTGGCCGTCATCATCCTGACCTCTCGCAAACAGAAAGACCCCGCATGACACGTCCCAACATACTGTTGATTTCCGCCGACCAGCAGCGTGCGGATTGCTTTGGCTTCATGGGCCGCAAGGTCAAAACCCCGCATCTGGATCAGCTGGCCGCCGATGGCACGCATTTCACCAGCTGCATTACCCCTTCTGTCGTCTGCCAACCCGCACGGGCCTCCATTCTGACCGGGCAACTGTGCCGGACCCATGGCGTGCATGACAACGGGATCGATCTGGATCCGGACGTCGGCGAAAAAGGCTGGGCCGGAGCGATGAGCGCCGCCGGGTATCAGACCTCGCTCTTCGGCAAGGCGCATTTTTCCACCTATCACACCTATGACCCGACCGGCACGCCGGAATGCCTGCAATCCGCCCAGCGCTACGGTGCAGACTGGAACGGCCCCTATATGGGGTTCGAGCATCTGGAGCTCATGCTGGTCGGCCATAACTGGTGGGCACCGGAGAAACCGCCGGGCGGGCAGCACTATGAACGGTTCTATCATGCCGACGGACGCGGGGACGAACGCACCAAACTGATGTGGGAAAACGCCGGAGACACCAAGAACGCCGCGCAGACCTGGCATTCGAAACTGCCCACCGCCTTTCACAACACCAGTTGGACCGCGGACCGGTTCATCGAATGGGTAAATCATGGCCGGGACACCGACAAACCCTTTGCCACCTGGGTAAGCTTCCCGGATCCGCACCATCCGTTCGACTGTCCCGAACCATGGTCCCGCCTGCATGATCCAGCCGATGTCGACCTGCCACCGCATCGCAGCCGCAATCTTGAGGGCAAACCCTGGTGGCACAAGGCAGCACTCGAAGGGGAACCGGCGGATCCGAAGTTTGCCGACATCCGCAAGGCCTACAGCCGCATTCCGCCACAGACGGATGAACAGCTGCGCGAAATCATCGCCAATACCTATGGCCAGATCGCCTATATCGACCATGAGGTCGGGCGTATGATGATCGCTCTGCAACAGGCCGGTCTGGATGAGAACACGATCGTCATCTACATCTCCGATCATGGGGACTGGCTGGGCGATCACGGGCTGATCCTGAAAGGACCCATGCATTACGAAGGGCTGCTGCGCGTTCCGATGATCGTGCGCGGACCCGGCGTTCCCGCAGGCAAACGCGTCGAAGAGCCGATTTCCACTCTGGATCTGGGGCCGACCTTCCTGGACTACGGGCAAGCACGGCCGCTACAGACCCAGCACGGGGAGAGCCTGCGCCCGCTGCTGGAAAGCGATGCCACGCGGGACTTTGCCCGCAACGAATGGGGCCTGCTGCCGGGACGGGTCGGCGTTGCGCTGGAACTGCGGACCGTGCGCACACGCACCCACAAGCTGACCGTTGATCTGAACTCTGGCGAGGGTGAACTGTACGATCTGGCCAATGACCCGCATGAGCTGGAAAACCTGTTCCACGCCCCGGAGGCCGCAGAGATCCGTCAACAGCTGATGGCGTTCATTCACAGCCGCCCGGATGACACGAAACCTGACCGGGTTCCGGTGGGCACCGCCTGACGGAGCAGGTGAACCGCAGATATGAGGTTACCAGTGGACACACCCTCTGCCCTGTATCAAGCCGGGGCAGAGGCGCATTTTCGCCGCTCGGGGTTGTGTCAGCTTACCCCACCGCCGCCTGCCCTGCATGATTCCCGGCAAGCCGTCCAAACACGGACCCGTTAATCAGCCCGGTGCCACCGGGGTAGTTGAAGAAGAACACGCCCCCCACCAGTTCCCCGGCCGCATAGAGCCCCGGGATCGGCAACAGGTCATTGTCCAGCACTTGGGCGCTGTCGGGATCAATGCGCAGTCCGCCGAAGGTGAAGGTGATGCCACAGCCCACCTGATAGGCCTCGAACGGGCCTCGGTCGATGGTATTGGCCCAGTTGCTCTTGGGCACTTCCAGCCCTTTGGTCCAGCGCCCATCCTTGACGTTGGGGTCAAAGGCCGTGTCCTGATCCACGGCGGCGTTGTACGCTGCGACCTCGGCCAGAAACGCCTGCGGATCCACGCCCTCCAGCTTCTGCGCCAGCTCTTCCAACGTGTTGGCCGTCACCTTGGTCACCCGCTTGATCCGGTATTCATCGCGCAGCAGGTGGGTGACCTTTGCGTCAAACACCTGCCAGGCAAACTGGTCCGGCTGGTTCAGGATCACCCGGCCATATTTGGCATAGGTGTAGTTGCGGAAATCGGCCCCTTCATCCACGAACCTGCGCCCTGTTGCATTGACCATGATGCCCCAGGGATAGGAATGCTTCTGGAAGCCGTCGCCTACGTCCAGATCACCGAATTCGGGCGCGTTGTAGTCCCAGCCCACTGCGTGACAGCCCGACCAGTTGCCATAGGTTGACGCCCCGGCCTCCATCGCCATCTTGATACCTTCGCCGGTGTTGAAACGCGAGCCGCGCACGCGCGCCATTTCCCACCCCGGTCCAAGATACCGGGTGCGCATTTCCGGGCTGGCCTGAAAGCCGCCGGCCGCCACCACCACCGACTTGGCCCGCAGATCCTCCAGCTGGCCCTTGTGCCGTACCCGGACACCGGTCACCGCATGTCCATCGGTCAGCAGTTCCACCGCGCGGGTCTCATAGCGGATCTCGACACCGCTCTCGCGGGCGATGGCGGTATGGGCGTCGACTAGCCCCGGACCCCCACCCCAGCTTTCCAGCGTCAGACCGCCCCAGAACTTGAACCGGCCGTCCACCTTGAAGGCCTGGCGGCCATAGATCGGCATGAACCGAATGCCTTTTTCGCGCATCCAGTGCATCGTCGCCCGAGACGAGCGCACGATGCGTTCGCACAAGGCCGGGTCGGTGCGAAAGCGGGTGACGCGGAACATGTCGTCAAAGAACTGCTCTTCGGTGTAGGTGCCGAAATCGGTGATCGCGATCTGTTCTTCCGACAGATCCGGGCACAGCGCCCGGATGTCGTCCACCCCGTCATAGGCAAAGCGGATCGCCCCCGCAGTGTAACGCGAATTGCCGCCGTTTTCGTCCTCGGGCGCGCATTCCAGCATCAGCACGCTGGCCCCCTTTTCGCGTGCGGCATGGGCGGCGCAGAAGGCGGCGTTGCCCGCCCCGATGATGATCGTATCCCAATGGGTCATGTTACGTGTCCTCTGACGGGCTTTGGAACAGATCCTTGCGCAGCGTCATCAGCGCGCCCGGATCAATTCGGGCCTGAATTACGGTTGTCTGATTTCCGGCGATGGCGTCACGCAGGGCAGGCTCCATGCCCCCGGGCCCGTCGACCCAGATCCCCCTGCCGCCGCAGAGCTCGGCGAATTTGTCATAGCGGGGCGAGGTGATTTCCGCCCCCAAGAGCCGCCCGCCATAGAACTCCTGCTGATAGGCCTTCTCGGCCCCCCAGGCCTGGTTATCCAGCACCACGATCGTGATCGGCAGATTGTGTTGAATGGCGGTCTGGATCTCGATCATCGTATATCCGACCGCACCGTCGCCCATCACCGCCACCACCGGACGGTCGGGCGCGGCGGCCTTGGCACCGATGGCGGCGGCCAGACCAAAGCCGACAAGGCCAAAGTCCAACGGCGTGATCAGCGACATCGGATCGTAATGGGCCAGCCGGTCGGCCGCCTGCAAGCAGGTGTTGCCAGTGTCTAGCGTGACAATCGCGTTTTCTGGCAGCGCGGCCCGGATCTCGCCCAATGCGCGGCGCGGATGCATCGGCAGGGTGTCGATCTGCGCCTCTTCCGCGCGTTCTGCGGCAAGTCTGACCATGTCCTCGCGGAACGCGGCCCGCCACGCATCACAGCCGGGTCGCGACGCCCGGTCTACCAGCGCCTGAGCCGACAGGCGCGCATCGCCCTGGGCCGCGATTTCAGCGGGGAAGTAACGTCCCACGGCAGAGCCTTCGACATCGACATGGGCGATGCGGGTGTCTGCACCAACATAGTCGTTCGAATGAAAGGTGGAGTTGAAACCGAGCCTCGCGCCCAGCACCACCATCACATCCGCCTCCTTGGTCAGGCGGCTGGCAACGCGGTTGCCACGCGGGCCGGCCTGTCCGGCAAACCAGGGATGGCCATGGCGCATGATATCGGCGTGACCAGTGGAGGCCACGACCGGCACCTCCAGCGTTTCGGCCAGCGCGGTCAGAGCGTCACGACCGGCGCCCCATTTGAAGCCACCGCCCGCAAAGATCACCGGGCGCTCCGCGGTTGAGAGCAGGGTTGCGATGGCGTCGATGTCTTCCGGAGCGGCAGGCCCCGGGCGGGCGATATTCAAACGTTGTGGCTCTATTGCTGGGATTTTGGCCGCAAACAGATCACGCGGCACATGCAGCACCACGGGGCCGCGACGGCCGGTATTGGCCAGCCGGATCGCGTCCTCCAGCATCGGGGCAAGCCGCGACGGATCGGTGACCATGACCGAGCGTTTGGAGATCGGCGCAAAAAGCGCAACCTGATCGATCTCCTGAAAGGTGTCCTTGCACTGATCGGATCGGGTGATGGCCCCAGCGATCACCACCAGCGGCGAATAGGCCAGCTGCGCTTCGGCCACGGCGGTGACGATATTGACCACCCCCGGCCCCGCCTGCGCCCCCAGCACCACGCCGGGTTTGCCCGTCATCCGCGCCCAGGCATCGGCCATGTGGCCCGCCGCGCGTTCGTCGCGGGCGCCGACATAAGCGATCTCGCCGCCCTGATACATGGCGTCATAGAGTTCCAGCATGGACCCGCCCAGCAGGCCGAACACCGTGTCGATGCCATTGGCTTTCAAAACGCGATAGACGGCCTCGCCGCCGGTGATCCCAGTCATTCCTAGTCTCCTGATAAGTGGCGCTCGAGCAGTCGGGCAAAGCGCAACAATTTGGCATCGGCCCCTTTCGGGCCGGTGATATGGACCCCAACCGGCATCCCGTCCGACGACGTCCCGCAGGGCAAGGTGATCGACGGCAGTTCCAGCGGTGGGGTCAGCGTGACGGTGCGCCAGTCCTCCGGCAGCTCGTCATCCGCCAGATCGGCAGAGAACGGCAGCCCCGTGGTGGTGGGCCAAAGCGCGAATTCATAGCGGTCAAAGAAGCGGTTCACCTGCGCCAGCACCTCGGCGCGGGTGGTGTGATAGGCGATCAGATCCGCCAGCGACTTGCCCTCGGCCTGACCGCAGGCGGTGCGGAAGCTCTCCCCGGCAAGGTCCATGTCAGGTGCCAGGCTGGCCCGGATCTGCAAGGCGCATTGGCCGCGGATGATGTCCTCATGCACCATCAGCGGGGCAAGGTCCGGCTCTGCGTCCTCCACCTGCCACCCGGCGGCGCGAAGCACCGGCTCCAACCCCGCCAACGCCGCCTGAATGGACTCGTCGACCAGCGCGCCAAAGGGCTCCATCCGCAGCGCCACCCGTCCGGGTGCCATCGGTGCCTCTAGCGTGTCCAGCGCAGGCATCTCCTGCCAGAACCCCAGCGGCGCGCCCGTCAGGTTCCCCTGCATCACCTGCTGCATCAGCACCAGATCGTGAACCGACCGCGCCATGGGACCCGGCACGCTTAGCCCGTCAAAAGGGGCCGGGTTCGGCGCATAGGGGATGAGGCCCGAGCTGGGCCGGAAGCCCACCAGCCCGCACCAGGCCGCGGGGGTGCGCACACTACCGCCCAGGTCCGATCCATCCGCCAGAGCCACCATGTGGCCCGCCAAGGCCGCAGCCGCGCCACCAGAGCTGCCTGCCACGGTCTTGTCCCTGTCCAGCGGGTTGCGGGTCGTGCCGCTGACCAGATTGCTGGTCTGACCGGAGAAGGTGAATTCCGGGATGTTGGTCTTGCCGATGATGACCGCCCCGGCCGCGCGCAGGCGGGCCACATGGGCGGCATCAAAGCCGGGCACGAACTCGGCAAAGCTGCGCGATCCCCAGGTGGTGCGCAGATCCTTGGTCTCGAAACAGTCCTTGATTGCAACCGGCACCCCATGCAGCGGACCTGCAAAGCCCCCCTTTGCCGCCATCGCATCCAGCTCTGCCGCCCGCGCCTCCGCGGCCTCCCAATCCAGGGTGACAAAGGCGTTGACGCGCGGCTCCAGCAGCTCAACCTGTGCGCGGTGTGCGGCCAGCACCGCCCCTGCGGTCAGCTCACCGGCCCGCAGACCCGCCGCCATGTCAATTGCGCTCATCTGGATGATATCGGTCATAGGCTGTCCCTCTCCTGCCCGCCTGCGCCATCACCGGGGATGGCCTTCGACGAACGATAAAAAAGGGCTCCAGGGTTTTCGCCCAGAAAACGTCCGCTCCCATGTCCAGCTGCGACCTGCGCCGGGCGGGCCGGTTGCAGCGCAATCACATTGGACAGAGAGGACAAGGGCTGCATGATCAGTCCTCGGACCGGGGGCGCAGGTTCTGCGGATCGAACAGCGGCTGATCATGAACCGTGACCGGATAGGTTTGGTTCAGGACCTGTACACTCAGTCCCTCTTTCGGCGTTCCCTTGCGGACAAAGAGCCAGCCCAACGATGCGCCGACGGTGTAGCCATAGCCGCCCGAGGTGGTCAGCCCGACCGCGTTCCCATCATAGAGCACCGGCTCCCCACCATGGATGTCGATCCCGTCTGCGTGCAATTCGGCATAGAACAGCTCCCACTCCGGCGTGCTGTTCAGCAGCGCCTCACGGCCCAGGAAATCACGCCCCTCAGCCACGACAAACCGCTCCAGTCCAACATCGAACGGCCCTACATCGGTGGTCAGCTCCCCGGACGCGCGATAGGCTTTTTCCATACGCATCCCGTTGAAGGCATAGCTGCCCAGATCGACCAGACCGTGCTTGCCCCCCGCCTCATGCAGCGCGTCATAAAGCGCGCCGATGTGGTCCAGCGGCGCATGCAGTTCCCAGCCGAGCTCACCAGTAAAGGCGACGCGCAGCGCGTAACACGGCACGCCCGCCACCGTGATCTCCTGCCCTGACAGCCATGGGAAGGCGGCGTTGGACAGATCCGCATCGGTTAGCTCCGCCAGGATCCGGCGCGAGGCCGGGCCGGACAGCGCCAGCATCCCCCAGTCGGCGGACCGGTTGAGGATCTGAACGTCCTCGCCTTCGGCGATATGGCTACGCAACCAGTCCTGATCCGGGTTCGATCGGGCGATGGCGGATCCGATGAAATAGCGATCCTCAGCCATGCGCCAGATGGTGATTTCGGTTTCGAATTTCCCTTTGGCCGTCAGCAGGTGGTTGAGGCTGATCCGCCCGTCACGGCCCGGGATTGTGTTGGCCGACAGGCGGTCCAACAGCTTGCCCGCATCGCACCCCGTCACCTCGGTCTGGGCAAAGGCGCAAAGGTCGATGACCCCGGCAGCGTCGCGGGTCGCCTTGGCCTCGGCCATCGCATTGGCGTGCCAGTTCTGATGCCCCCAGCCGATCTGTTCGACCTCGCCCACCTCGCCGAAATAGCGCGGGCGTTCCCATCCAGCGACCTCACCAAACACTGCACCCTTGGCGGCGAGCCGGTCATACAGCACATGGCGGTTCATGGGGCGCAGAGAATGGAACTGCTTGCCCGGGCACGGGGTGTCGTGCCGACGCATGAATTCATCCTTGGTGCGTTCGACGATAAAATTGTCGGTCGAGAAATCCCCATAGCGGCGCGGATCCATGCCGCGCGTGTTAATCGGGGTTTCGCCATGCACCATCCAGTCGGCCAGCACCTTGCCCGCGCCACCGCCCCAGGCCAGACCGATGGAGGAGCCGCAGGAGAGCCACACATTCGGCGTGCCCGAGGGCCCGACCAGCATCCCGCCATCCGGCGTATGGGTAATCGCGCCGCGCACCACGCGCTTGATCCCCAGTTCGGCCAGGATCGGCATCTTGTCAAACGCCACCATCAGGAAGTCGCCGATGCTGTCATAATCCGCCTCGAACAGCTCATTCTCCGCCGCCCAGGGCGCGCCCAGCGGCATCTCCCAAACGGTGGGGCAAACGTGGCCCTCGTAAATGCCGATCAGACCGGATTTCTGCTCCTGCCGGATGTAGCCACCAAAGGCATTGTCGCGCATGACAGGCAGTTCCGGGCGGCCTTCGAATTCAGGCACAGTGTCGGTGACCAGATAGTGATGCAGGCACGAAACAGAAGGGATCTTCAGCCCGAACCATTCGCCAACCTGGTTGGCGTAGCTGCCGGCTGCAATCACCACATGTTCGGCCCAGACATCACCCTTTTCGGTGCGCAGCAGCCAGCCGTCCCCCTTGCGCGAGGCGCCGGTGACGCGGTTGTGGCGTTCGATCTTCGCCCCGCGCGCTCGGGTCGCCGCAGCCAGCGCCATGGTGACGCCCGAGGGGTCGATATGGCCGTCCTCAAACGTCTGAATCGCCGCCTTGACGTCATCAACCTTGTAGAACGGGTTGACCTTTGCGACCTCCCCGGGGCCGACCAATTCCATCGGCAGGTCCAGCAGTTTGCCGACCCCCATGATGGATTTCATCCAGTCGACCTCATCATCAGTGGTGGCGATCCTAAACCCACCAACCTCGTGCCAGCCGATGGATTGGCCGGTTTCCGCCTCGACCCGCTTGTAGGTCTCGATCGAGGTCTTGTTGATCCAGCCCGCCAGGCGCGAGCCGACCGCATGGGCAATCTGCCCGGCGGCGTGCCAGGTGGAACCGCTGGTCAGTTCGGCCTTCTCAAAGAGGATGGTGTCGATCCAGCCGTTTTCGGCCAATTGGAACTGGGTTGCGACCCCCATGATGCCGCCGCCGATAATGGCGACCCGGGTGGTGCGGAGGGTATCAGACATCTGCAAATGCCTCTTTCGCAGGTTTCAGAGAAACGCGGGCTGGGTAGCGGGTGCAGGCGATGTCGACCTCGACAGGCCATGTGCCATCCGGCAAAGATTTTTCGCCGAAAAATCTTTGCCCGCCCGTGATCATGGCCAGCGCGACCGAGCGGCCAAAACGATAGCTCCAGGCGGCGGAGGTGATCTGGCCCACCACCTCGCCCCCGGCATAGATCGGTTCGTCATGGATCGGGATCGCGTCGGGCGAGTCAAACAGCAGCGACACGATCAGTCGGCCCGCGCCCAGAGAATTCTGCGAATTCTCTGACAACGCCGCCTCGCCCACGAAGCCGGTGCCAAAGGCGCAGAACGGATCTAATCCAGCCTCAATCGGCGTCGTACCCGGGGTCAGCTCGTGCCCAAAGGCGCGGAAACCGCTTTCGATGCGTAACGAACCGCTGGCGAAGAGGCCCGCATGAGTCGCACCAGCGGCAACCAAGGCTTCATGCGCGGCCATGGCCATGTCGGCGGGGATGTAGAGCTCATACCCTTCTTCTCCGGTGAACGACAGCCGCCCGACCCAGCCGCGCGCCAGGCCGATTTCGACCGGCGCAAAGCCGAACCGTTTCAGATCCAGAACCGGCGCGTTCGATGTGGCCTGCAATACCTCGCGTGCCTTGGCACCTGCCAGACCAATGATCGCATAACCGCTGGTCACATCGGTGAATTCGACGCGGAAATCACCCCGGGTTTCGCGCATCCGTTTCAGGTCGCGCACGACTTCGCCCGCACCAACGATCATCAGATAGGTCTCAGGCCCGTGGCGCTGCACGGTGAGATCGCTTTCCACCCCGCCGCGTTTGTTCAGGATCTGCGTATAGGCGATGCGGCCCAGCGCGATGTCCATCTGCGCCGCGCACAGGTGGTTCAGGAAGGCGCAGGCATCCGGCCCCTGCACCATGATCTTGCCAAAGGCGCTCTGATCCAGGATCGCGGCGCCGGTGCGGCAGGCCTCGACCTCCCGGCCGACCTGTTCGCGCCAGGCCGGTGCGCCGAATGTCAGCGGCAGATGCGCGGCTTCGCCCCCGAAATGCACCGCCCGTTCCCAGCCACCCCGGCTTTCAAACCGCGCGCCCGCAGCAACAAGGCCCGCGTGGATCGGCGAGCGCCTTTGCCCCCGCGCTGTCTCCATCGACCGGCCCGGAAAGGGGTTGTCATAATGGCGGCCCAGCACCTCGGGGATCCGCGCCTCCAGCGCGCCCAGCACGTTCATTTCGGGACTGAACCGGCGAATATCGGCCTCGTTCAGCTCCATCGTCGGTTCGCCCGCGATGATCCATTCGGCCATGGCCTTGCCGGCGCCACCGGCCAGCGCGATGCCGGTGGAGTTCATCCCGCCCATCAGGAACAGGCCCGGCACCTCGGGGCTTTCCCCCATCATGAACTGGCTATCGAGCGTAAAGCTTTCCGGCCCGTTCAGCAGCATCCGCACCTCGGCCTTTTCCAGCGCGGGAATGCGGCGCAGGGCGTTTTCCATCATCGGCATGAAGTGGTCCCAGTCTTCGTCCAGCAGGTCAAAGCTGAAATCGCGCGGCAGCCGGTCCAGCGGCAGCCCCTTGGCGTGGGGTTCGAAACAGCCCACCAACAGCCCCTCGACATCGTCGCGCGCATAGAGGAAGGCATCCTGATCGTTCAGCGTCGGCAGATGCGCGCCCTTGCCCAGCGCCTGCACTTCCGCAAGCGGTTTGGTCAGGATGTAGAAATGTTCGCAGGCGTACAGCGGCATATGCGCGCCCGCCATCGCCGCCACTTCGCGCGACCAGAGGCCACAGGCGATCACCACCTCATCAGCCTCGATCACATGTTCGCCGACCTCAACACCGGAAATGCGGCCGCTCTTTTTCCGCAGGCCAGTGACGCGGGTATCCTCAAAGATCTGCACGCCGCGCGCCCGGGCGCCCTTGGACAGCGCCAGCGCCACATCCGACGGGTTCACACGCCCGTCCGCAGGCGACCAGACCGCGCCGATCACATCATCGACCTCGATCAGCGGCCACAACTCCTTGGCACGGACGGCATCGACCACTTCGGCCTCCAGACCGAACGCGCGGCCCAAGGAAACCTGGCGTTTGATATTGGTCAGCCGGTCCTCATTGGTGGCCAGCGTCAGCGATCCGGTCTGGGTCCAGCCGGTGGCCTGACCGGTTTCGACTTTAAGCTCTCCGTACAAATCAATCGAGTAGTTGATCAGCTTGGTCAGCGTCGCCGAGGGGCGCAGGCGGCGCACCAGACCGGCGGCGTGCCAGGTGGTGCCCGAGGTCAGCTTGGACCGTTCCAGTACCACGATGTCCTTTCGCCCTTCGCGGGCCAGGTGATAGGCAATAGAGCAGCCGATGACGCCACCGCCGATGATGACGGTGCGGGCATGGGAAGGCAGGGTCATGACAGCACTCCGTCACGGATGAGCGTGGAAATGGCATCGTCGAACAGGCTGATCGCCTCATCGATCAGATCGGGCGTATGCGGCAGACCGGTCACGCAGGAGGTGAAGGACATGAAATCGACACCCCGCTCCAACAGGGCGTCACGCAGGGCTTTCACCAGCGCGGGCGGCGTCCGGCGGATGGCCGCGGCGTCCAGACCGCCAATCGAAGGGCCGCCGAAATAGAGGTGGCAGGTCGAGCTATCGCCATACGCCAGCGCCGCCACGCCATGGCGTTCGAAACTTGCATTGAACCCCTCCCGCAGTCGGGCGGCCATGGCATCGGCATGGCTCTGAACCGCCCCTGTCGACAGAAGTTCCATCGCCTTCACGGCCCCGGCGGCCACCATGGGGGCGGCGTTGAAGGTGCCCTTGTGGCTGACCGGCGGGGACAGGCCGTCGCGGGTTTCCGCAGGTGACAAGAGCTCCATGATTTCGGCCTTGCCAACCACGGCACCGCCGGGCAGGCCGCCGGTCACCACCTTGGCCAGCGTGGTCAGGTCCGGGGTCACACCATCCCGCGCCTGACGGCCACCCGGTGACCAGCGCAGGCCGGTGATGACCTCGTCAAAGATCAGCACGTGACCGGAGTCGCTGGCAATTTCGCGGACGCCGGTCAGGAACCCCTCCGGCAGCGGGACCGAGCCATAATTGGCACCCGAAGCTTCGACAAAAATCGTGCCGATCTGCGGGTCACGGTCCAGGATATCAGCGATGGATGCCAGATCGGGTGGAGCAATCACGGTCAGGTCACTGACCGCCTGCGGCACCCCAAGGGACGGCGCGGTATTGGCGCCGGGCTTGGCCCCTTTCAGCAGCATGTCATGCCAACCGTGGAAATGCCCGTCGATGCGCAGCACCCTGTCACGGCCCGAAAAGGCCCGGCCAAGGCGCAAAGCCAGCATCGTCGATTCCGTGCCGGATCCGGTGAAACGCACCCGTTCAGCGCTGGGAAACAGCTGACACAGCCATTCCGCCCATTCCACCTCCAGCGGGTGACAATCCCCGGTATAGGGCATGGTCCCCATCTGGCGCGACACGGCCTCGACAATCTCGGGATGTGCATGGCCCAGCAGCTGGCTTGCCGCGCCAAGCTTGAAGTCGATGTACCGCTTGCCGTCTGCGTCCCATTTTTCGGCCCCTTCAGCACGGGTGAAATAGGCCGGATAAGGCGCGCGATAGCGCAGCTCGTGGCTGACACCGCCCGGCATGACGGCACGGGCCCGCGCGGCCCACTCTGCGTTCTGTCCGCTCATGTCGGCCTCGCATGGTTCAGGATGATCGATTTCGTCGCCAGATAGGCGGAGAGGCCAGCCAGCCCCTTTTCCCGCCCGATGCCCGAGTGTTTCACGCCGCCGAATGGGACGGTGTCGCCACCGGTCAGGAAGCCATTGACGAAGACCTGTCCGGCCTCCAATCGGCGCGCCAGCCACAGGGCGGTGTCGTGGCTTTGCGTGTAGACACCGGCAACCAACCCATAAGGGCTGTCGTTTGCGATGCGCAGCGCGTCCTCCGCGTCATCACAAAGATGGGTCACCAGCACGGGGCCAAAGACCTCTTCCCGCGCGATTTCCGCCTCGGGCGGCACATCGGTGAAGATCGTGGGCGGGTAGAAATAGCCAGGCCGCTCCAAACGCGCGCCGCCCAGCGCACAGGTCATCCCTTGCCCTTTGGCCCGCTGCACGAACCCTTCGACCCGCGCAAGCTGTGCCGCAGACACCAGAGGCCCAAGCGCCGGGTCGTCCAACGGATCGCCGACCCCCATCGCGCGTGTCTTCTGCGCCAGCTTGTCGACCAGCGCGTCATGTACACCCCGGGTACAGATCAGGCGCGACCCCGCGGCGCAAACCTGCCCGGCATTGAAGAAGATCCCGCGCATCACACCGTCTGCGGCGGCCTCCAGATCCGCGTCCTCCAACACGATCACCGGGGATTTGCCGCCCAGCTCCAGCGTCACGCCTGCCACCGGGACCGACGCCGCCTGCATCACCCTGCGGCCGGTTGTGGTAGACCCCGTGAAGGTCACATGGGCGATCTTCGGATATCCGGCCAACGCCGCGCCGACGTCACCGCCGCCCAGCACCACGTTGCAGGCACCGTCCGGCAGCCCCGCCTGCTTGGCAAGCCGCGCGACCTCAAAAGCCGAAAACGGAGTGAGTTCCGACGGTTTGGCCACCACGGTTGCCCCCGCCGCCAAAGCCGGCGCCATGCCCCGGGCGAGTGTCGAAATCGGGTAGTTCCACGGCAGGATATGCGCAGTGACGCCAACGGGTTCCGCAAGGGTCAGCGCCGTTTGATCCGGCCCCAGGGGGATCGTCTCCCCATTCAGCTTGTCACAGACCCCCGCGTAGAAGCGGAAGTAATCCGCGGCGCGCCCGACATCCCGCAGCGCCTGTGACAGGGGTTTGCCCACATTCGCGGCCTCTATCCGTGCAAGACGGTCGGCCTCCTGAGCGATCAGATCCGCCAGCCGCAAAAGCACCGCGGCACGCCGACCGGGCAATGTCCCAGCCCAGATCGGCAAGGCCGCGGCGGCAGAAGCGACGGCTTGCCCGACTTGGTCTTCAATCGCCTCACAAAACGGTTCAAGCGGGGTTTCGGTTGCGGGGTTGACCAGACCGCGCGCGGCCCCTTCACCGGGTTGCGGCTCTCCCCCGATCCACAGGCCGAGCTTAGCAGTCGAAACGGACACTGGCATTACCCCCGCCCGATCTGCGCGCGCGTCAGGCGAATATCGAACTCTTCGCGCAATCCCAGATCCAGATCATCCGGGATGTGCGACGGGAAGTGGCTGGCCAGGATCTCGCGCGCCCGTTCGCGGGCCACGTCTCCCACACGCTGCGCGCCGCTGTCCTGCCAGTCCCTTGGACTGCGCCGATCCCCCACTTCGGGATAGAAATAGTCGGACTTCATCCGGTCGAATGTATGGGTTTCCCCCAGATAGTGCCCTTCGCCCCGGCACACCTCTGCAATGACATCGGCGGCGATGTTTTCGGGCGTGGCTTCAACCCCGCGAATGGTCCGCAGGATATTGCCCAGCAGATCATTGTCGCTGACATAGGCCGCGTGGCTGACCCCCAGAAGCGAGGACATCATGCCCGCCGCCTGGGTCACGATGTTGGACCCGGCATGGGCCGCCATGGTCACCGCCAGCGATTTTTCGGCCCCGTATTGCGCGTCCAGCCGCTTGGCATCGGTGATCCCGGCAATGGAACTGGTGGGCAGGTCCCAGTGTCGGCCCATCTGCGCCGCGCCTGCCATCAGGATAGCCTGTTCTCCACCGCCGCCGCTCATCGATCCGGTGCGCAGATCGGCAACCAGGGGCTTCGGGGCAAAAATCGCCCGGACCTCCGGATCAACCAGCCGGGCAAAGACCAGTCCCGCCAGCGTTTCCGCCACGGCCTGGACCAGCGACCCGGCAATCGTGGCCGCGCTGGTCGCCCCCGCCTGTCCGGCGCTGATCAGTTGGACGGGGAAGCCAGCTCGGATCGCCAGTTCCAGCACATCGCAGGCCTCTTCTGCAAAGCGCATCGGCGGCACGACGTGACAGACCATGACCGTCAGGAAGGGCCGCGCCCGAAACGCCGCTTCCCCGCCGGCGATCCGATAGCAGAGATCGGCAATCGCCTGCACGTTCAGCGGCTCGGTGATCGAGATCGATACATGCTTCGACGTCCCCATCAGGCACGCATAGGCAGTGTTCAGATCCATCGCCGCGTTGTCTTCGATGTCCCGCGCCACGACCGAGCGGCTGAAATGGTGGATGTTGTCCATCTGATCCACGATGCGCGCCGCATCATAGAGATCCTGCAACGTCGAATCCCGATAGTCGTGGGTGTCCAGATCAAACACCCCCGGAGCCGCGCCCCCGGTGGACATATGCACCCGGGCGCCAGAGATGTTCAGATCATTCTCCCGTCGCTGCCCGCACAGCGCGAAGCCACGAGCCGCCCCATCGATGGCCCACTGAACCAGGGCCCGCGGAAAGAGCAGACGCTGATCGGCAGTCAGCGAGCCACCTGCCTCGACCACCATGTCGATCATCGAAGGTGTCGCCTGGCTCAAACCCAGCGTTTCCAGCAGGACAAAGGCACTTTCCTGAATCCGGACGACCTCTGCCTCTGACAGCGGCTTCAATCGCCCGCCTTCAACTCCGGGCCAGACTGGTGGGTTTTCCTCAGGTGTTGCGACCTGTTGCAGGCGGTGTTTTCGCCCACGTCGCCGGGTGATTTCTGTCATGGCGCCTGGATTTCCGTGCTTTTCCGGGCAGAAAAGACCACGCCGATGCAAGCTTTACAAAGACAGCTTTCTCAGCAAATGATGAGTAAAACTTTACGATGGACCGTCATGCTTCCCTCCCTTCCCGCCCTGCGCGCCTTTGATGCCGCCGCCCGTCTGGGCAGCTTTCGTGCCGCAGCCGAAGCGCTGTCGATCAGCTCGACCGCGATCAGCCACCATGTGAGGGGGCTGGAAGAGCAGTTGCAGGTGCCGCTGTTTCATCGCACGGGCCGGACGGTGACCTTGAGCGACGCGGGCAAAAGGCTGGCCGAAGCCACGGCACAGGCCTTCGACATTCTGGAAGAGGCCGTGGACGGGTTTCGCACCAATACGCAGCGGGTGGTGCGCATCGCGGCGGGTCCGATCCTGACCGCGCGCTGGCTGATGCCGCGGATCAGCGATTTCTGGGAACAGCACCCGGGCATAGAGCTGGAGTTCGCACCTTCCTGGCGACCCAGCAGTGCGGGCACCGGGACCGCAGACATTGTCCTTCGCTGGGAGCGTCTGCAAGACATGCCTGTCGACGCGGCCAAGCTGCTTGAACTGCAACCCGTTGCCGTGGCCAGCCCGGATTTCGTGGAACGGTACGGCCCGTTCAGGGATCCGGTGGACCTGCTGCGGGTTCCGATCCTGCACCAGCGCAATCACTGGGGTTGGATGGATTGGTTTTCGGCCCAGGGGATCAGCATCGATCACCCGCCGCGTGGTGCTGTCTTCGAGGACGCCAATGTCTTGATCCGCGGGGCTGCCGAAGGTCAGGGAGCAATCGTTGGCTGGATGCCGCTGATCGAGCAGGATCTGAAAGAGGGGCGCGTCATCCGCTTGTTCGATGAAGACATACCCCCCACACATGGCTATTTCATCGAAATGCGCGAGCCGGGCCGCCTGCGCCGTGACAGCCGCGCGGTTTTCGACTGGCTTAAGGGATCAGGGCTTGCCGCAAGCTGACATCCCCGACGCCTTCGGCGGGCGTCATGCCAGAGCAGACAGGAGCTTTTCAAATGTGCGCGTGCTCCTGAACCCCGGCGCACAGGACAGAACAAGTCGGCGATCCAACGCCACCTTGTCCGGAAACGGAGCAACCAGACGGCCGCTGTCCAGCCGCGACTGGACCAGCGCCTCATGCGCCATCAGGACCCCGGCCCCGTTACAGGCTTCCTCCAGCGCGACGCTGAACAGCGAATGCACCGGCCCGCGCTGCCCCTTGCGCGGTGCGCCGTCCACCGCTTGCAACCAATGCGCCCAATCCCCGGCCCAGGCGGAATCGTGGATCAGCGTCTCACCCGCCAGATCGGCGACCGACTTCAACCGCGAGGCCAGATCGGGTGTGCAGACCGGAAAGATCCGATCCCGGAACAAGGCCGTCTGATGCGGCTCCGGGTCGCTACTTTGAAAGAACAGGCTGACGTCAAAGGGTTCTCGCGCAAGGTTTGGCGGATGCTCCACGGCAACGACAGAGACCGAGATTTCGGGCGCGATGCGACGCAGGGCCCCCAGCTTGCCGGAGAGCCAAAGCTGCGCAAGCGAAGGCAGCGTTGCGATCCGGATATTGTGCGGCGCACTGCGGGTGCGCAGCGCGTGCACCGCCTGCCCCAGCATATCGAACGCCGCCGTGAATTCCGGTAACAGCTCCGCCCCAAGTGGTGTGAGTTCCACCCCCCGGGTGCGCCGAATGAACAGATCCCCTTCGGCCCAGGCCTCCAGCGCCTTGACATGTTGCGCCACCGCCCCTGGCGACACGCTCAGCTCTTCGGCGGCGGCGGCAAAGCTTTTCAGCCGCCCGGCGCTTTCAAAGGCGCGAAGGGCATTCAGATGCGGACCTTTGGGACGTGGCGGGGCAACGGACATGGCATTTCAGGCATAGTTTTTCTACGGTGAATTTTTAGCAAATCTGGTTTGTCAGGTCTATGCCTGCTCCGGGATGATGGCGGCATTCCTCATGTTTCAGCCCCAAGGACCCGTACCCATGACCGCCCATTTTCAAACCCCTGTGTCCGAAACCGATCCGCTGATTGCCACCGCGCTGCGGGATGAAAAGACCCGGCAGCAGGATCAGATCGAGCTGATCGCCTCGGAAAACATCGTCAGCCGAGCGGTTCTGGACGCGCTGGGGCACGAGATGACCAACAAGACGCTGGAGGGCTATCCCGGCAACCGGTTCCACGGCGGCGGCCGCTACGTGGACGTCGTTGAACAGGCCGCCATCGACCGGGCGCGGCAAGTGTTCGGATGTGACCATGCCAACGTACAGCCGCATTCGGGCAGTCAGGCCAATCTGGCGGTGTTCTTTCTGCTCCTGAAACCCGGCGACCGGGTGCTGTCTCTGGATCTGGCTGCGGGCGGGCATCTGTCACACGGGTTGAAGGCCAACCTGTCTGGCCGCTGGTTTGACCCCCATCACTACGGCGTGGATGCTGAGACGGAGGTGATCAACTATGAGGATCTGGAACGCCAGGCCGCGCAGATCAAACCCCGGCTGATCATTGCTGGCGGCTCTGCCTATCCGCGCCAGATCGATTTCGAGCGCATGGGCCGGATCGCGCGCAAGGTCGGCGCATGGTTTCACGTCGACATGGCCCATATCGCCGGTCTGGTGGCGGGTGGTGAACATCCCAGCCCCTTCCCCCACGCGGATATCGTGACCTGCACAACCACAAAAACCCTGCGCGGCCCGCGTGGCGGGCTGATCCTGACCAACAACGCGGACTGGTCCAAACGGTTGCAGTCGGCGGTCTTCCCCGGCGTACAGGGGTCGATCCATACGCAGGTGCTGGCCGCCAAGGCGATCTGCCTGGGCGAGGCGCTGACTGATGACTTCCGCACCTATGCCGCGCAGGTCCGCGCCAATGCCCGCGCGCTGGCAGACACGTTGCAAGCGCGCGGTATCCGTATCGTGTCAGGCGGCACGGACACCCATCTGGTGCTGCTGGATCTGAGCTCCAAAGGCCTGACGGGCAAACGGGTGGAACGCGTGCTGGAGGCGGCGAACATCACCGCCAACAAGAACGCCATCCCCGGCGACAGCCCACGCCCGCCGGAATGGGTAGGCCTGCGCCTTGGCACCGGGGCCGCCACGACACGCGGCATGGCAGCCCCGGAATTCATCGAGCTTGGCACGATGATCGCCGATCTGGTCGAGGCAGAGGCCGCAGGCCACGCAGAGGAGGTGATCGCCCTCTGCAAAGCCCGCGTTGCGGCGCTCTGTGCCCGCTTTCCAGTCCACGCCTGATCCGGGATCAACCCTCCAGGCTCTTGATCGCCCCAAGCAGTTTGGCGATCTCGGTCTCGGTGTTGTAGTGGCAGAAGGAGATCCGGATGCAATCGGGCAGCCCCAGTGGAGTCAGCACATTGCCCGAATAGTGATCGGCCTTGCGGGTGTGGGTGCGGATGCCCTGGCTGTTCAGGATCTCCACAACCTGCTCGGACGGAGTGCCGTCCACCACGATCGACACCAGACCTTCGCGGGCGGGGTTATCCTCGCCCGCCAGGATCCGCACATGCGCCATCTCCCGCAGCCCCGGCAGGTTGTCGATACCGTTTATCGCGGCATTGGTCAGATGGGTTTCATAGGCATGAATGGCCCGGCCTGCGGCTTCGATCCTCTTGCGCGGCTCGGTTTCATCCGACACTTCGCCGCCCAGCCAGTCAAAATACTCGATCACGTTCGACATGGTGGCATAAGAACCGGTGTCGCGCGTGCCGAACTCCCACCCCGTCGCGGGCGCGTCGATCAACATGTCATGGGGCGCCGCGCTCAACCGGTCCGAGATCCAGGCGATGCCGTAGCCATGGCGCGAGAACACCTTGTAGGGCGAAATCGCGTAGCCATCGACGTTATAGGCCGCCAGATCCAGCTGGCCATGGGCCGCGTGCTGGATGCCGTCCACGATGATCATACAGTCCGGCGCTACCGCGCGGATCGCGGCTGAAATCGCCGCCACATCCATGCCCATGCCGGTCACCGGTGAGGCGTGCAGGATCGTCGCCACCGCCACATCCGGGGTCATCAACGCGGTGTAATCCTCGGCGGTTACCAGGCCGGTTGCATCGTCATGCGGAACATTCACATAGTCCAGCCCGGCAATCCCGGCCCAGCGGCGCGCGGCGGAACGGGTGGCCGGATGTTCGATGGACGACCCGATCACCTTGGCCCCTTTGGGCGCGTTCACGCAGGCGGTGCGGATCAGGCGGAACAGCAGCTCAGTACCGCTTTCCCCGGCAAAGAACTGACCCGAGGAAGCGTTCATGAATACCGCCAGATCACCCTTAGCCTTGTTGATCACATTCTGCGTTCCCTGACCTGCCGGATTGATCCGGCCCGGATTATCGGGGATCGCGGCATAGAACGCCGAGGTTTCCGCTACCGATTTCAGGGTCAGCGCGCCGCCGGCGTTTTCGAAAAAGATCCGCTCGCCCTGAAACGGGCAGCTGTCCACATGCGCAAACCGGTCGCGAATAGCGGCGATAAGATCGGGATTGTTCTGAATCATGAGTCTTCCTGTCTGTCAGAGCGCGCGGCTCACAATCGTGCGGCAGAGTTCGGCCACCGCGATATGGCTGTTTCTTGGGAAACCATCGACGCTGTCATCGACAATCCCGTGGGTCGAATTGATCAAACCATTGGCCACCATCGTGTCCAATAGCAAGGCCTCACGTTCGGGCGTGTGCAGCAGTTTGGAATTGCCTGCGCGCGCGGCCATCGCCGCCGCAATCGCGGTGCAACCCCAGTTCGAACAGGCCGCCGTCACCAGCACATCGCAGCCCGTGACCGCGCCGATGCCGCCACCGCAGCCGCATTGGCAAGTATCGCCATAGGGCACATGCGCCTTCACATGGTCGGCCACCTTGCCCATGCCGATCTCATTGCCACCATCGCCGACCGCGACCACCGGAATGCCGCGCTCCAACGCCAGATCGAAAAGAAAATCCACCCGCGCCCGGCCCATGCCATAGTCGATGCCCTTCATCGAATGGTAGACGCCAAATTCGTTGCGCCCCACCCGCTCGGTCGAAAACATCAGGTCCGGCTGCAGTTCGTCCAGCATCTGCACCGCTTGCGCCTTGCCGGTTTCGTCATCGGTGGCGTAGGGGATCATCACGATGGTGGCGAGGCTCTTATCCGCCTTGGCGATCGCCGCCTGCTCCAGCGTCACCGGGAACAGCCCCGCCGCCTGGCAGGTGTTGCGGATCGCGGGTAAAAGCGTTTCTTCGCAGACCATCACGCAGGTCACGTTGCGCGCTAGCACCAGCGCCCGCGCAATCGCCGCCGCGCCCGAGGGGCCGTCATTTTCCCCCAGATCCGTGGTGATCCAGGCGCGCGAGACGGACCCGGTGGTCAGCACCACCGTGCCGCCTTCAGGGACAGCCATCAGCGCATCCGCAGCCGCCCCCACGAGGGATTCCCCCTGAAGCGCACGCGCGGCTTCGAACAAATGCTCGACCCCGCGTTCGCCCATGTCGATCTTCACCAGCTGGTCCAGACGGTTGTCCAGACGGGTAATCAAATCCTTGTCGCCCATATCAATAGTCTCCCGCCCGGCTGCAAGCCGGGCTGCGCCACCCTGCGGGGCGGCGCAGCCCTCAACGCCAGATTTTCAACAAGAGGAATAGCCATCTCACCCCTCCCCAAAAAGCAGTTCCGCGAACCAGTCCGGATCCTCCAGATGCGCCGCGACCTCGCGCAGCGCGCCGTGCAGACAGGCCGCCACCGCCGCCAACACCGCCTGAACGCCCGCCAGATCATGCACCTCTCGCACCGCGACCCCCGCCAGCCGCGCGCCGCGCAGGACCGAGGCATGGCTGCGGTCGCCCGCCGCCACCAGCGACAGCACCGGCTTGCCGCCGGAATGCGCCAGCACGGTCGCCACGATGCCCGCACTGGTGCGGTTGACCACTGCGGCGGCCTCGTGCCCCTGCCCGCCCAGGTGAGAGATCGCCGCCTGACGCAGCTCCTCGCCGAACAGGCCGGGGCCGATCCATTCCTCGCAATTGATGCTCAGATCCTCGGGCGTGGCCGGGTAGAACCGAAGGTTGCCGGTGCAGATCGCGATCCTGTCGATACCTTCGCGCGCCACAAAATCCGCCGCCACCCGCCCCGCCTGTGTCAGACGGCGCACCTCATCGGCCGAGCCGCGCAGCAGCGATCCCCGGGCATAGCCCACGCCCGGGTCGATTTCGTTGCCAAAGCGGTCTGCGCTCATCCATCCGCCTCGATATTGATGGTGATGCATTTACGGTAGGTATAGGCCTCCAGCGCGCCTTCGATCGAATATTCGCTGCCCATGCCCGACTGTTTGGTGCCACCATAGGACATGCCCGGGATCTGCCCCCCGCCCTGGTTCACCTGGATCCAGCCCGCATCAATGGCGCGGGTCAGGCGGGTGATCCGGCTGACGTCATGGGTGAACAGGAAGGCCGCCAACCCGTAATGGGTATCATTTGCCATTTCGATCACGTCCGACTCGGACTCAAACGGGATCGCGACCATGACCGGGCCGAACACCTCCTCGCGCGAGATGCGCCAGCTGTTGTCCACCCCGGTGAGGATGGTCGGGTTCGGACAGAAGCCCGCCGGATCCTCGGCCGGGGTCTCGCCAATCAGGAACTGTGCTCCTTCAGCCTCCGCCTCGGCGACAAAGCCGCGGATCTCGCCATAGCGTTCGGCGTTCACCACCGCGCCCATATCGACGTCAGGATCCAGCGCGTCGCCCACGTTCAGAGCAGCGGATTTTTCCGCCACCTTGGGCATCAGCACATCCCAGATGTCGCGATGCACGAACAGGCGCGAACCTGCGGTACAGCTTTGCCCCTGCCGCATGAAGCGCATGGCGTTGGCCACCTGCTGTGCGGTCGCGTCCAGGCGTCCGTTTTCGATGGCGTCGGGGAAGACGATGGTGGGCGACTTGCCGCCCAGTTCCAGCGTCAGGTTGGCGATGCGGTCCGCCGTCACCTTGCCGATCAGCTTGCCCACCTCGGACGAGCCGGTAAAGGACACCTTGTCCACGCCCGGATGCGCCACCAGCGCGGCGCCAGCCTCTTCGCCCACGCCCGTCACCACGTTGAACACGCCCGGCGGGAACAGCCCGTCGGCCAGCTCCGCCAGCTTCAGGATCGCCAGCGGCGCGTCCTCGGCAGGTTTCAGCACCAGGCAGTTGCCGGTCGCCAGCGCCATCGAGATCTTGACCGCGCCCAGCTGCAGGGGCGAGTTCCACGGGATGATCGAGCCGACAACGCCATGGGGTTCACGCGTCGAATAGCTGAGGATGCCGGGACCCAGCGGCAGGGTCTCGCCCTTCTGCTCGACCGCGACGCCGCCATAGTATTTCAGCACGCCCGCCGCGCCCATCGCTTCGCCCCGCGACTGGGTTTTGATGGCATTGCCGGATTCCGCCGCCAGCACGCGCGCGACCTCCTCCGCGTTCTCCTCCAGCCGACGGCCGAGCTCGCTCAGCAGCCTGCCACGCTCGCTCGCCGCCAGAGCACGCCACGCCGGCAGCGCGGCACGGGCGGCGTCGACAGCCAGAGAGACCTCCGTCGCCGTGCCGCGACCGACCTCGCAAATCGGTTCGCGGCGCGAGGGGTTTTCGACTACCAGCCGACCTTCCGGCCAATGCCAGGCCCCGTTGATATAGCTACCGGCCAGGCCCGCCCCGGGCAGTTTCGGTTCCAGCAATGCACCCATGATCCAGCCCTTCCTTACATCCTGGCCCTGACGACCGCCCAGGCGTCATCCAGCGCGCCCTTGAAGCGGTCCGCCGCGATGTCGATTTCGTCGTCGTTGATGATCAGCGGCGGCATGAAGCTCATCCGGTCGCCGATCGCCCGCAGATACAACCCTCGGTCATGAGCAAAGTTCTGCACAAGCTCGCCCACTTTCCAAGCCGGATCAAACGGCACCCGCGTCTTGGCATCCTTCATCAGCTCAAAGCCGCAGAAGAGGCCCACGCCGCGCACCTCGGCCACCAGCGGGTGATCCGACATGCCATAACAGCGCTCCAGAAAGCGTTTCGAGACCTTGCGCACATGGCCCACCAGGTCGATCTCGTCATAGATGTCCAGCGCCTCCAGCCCGACAGCCGCGCCCACCGGGTGACCCGCATAGGTGTAGCCGTGGCCGAAGGTGCCGACCTCGTCCGAGTTCTTCATCATGTCCGCATACATCTCGTCCTTGAACATCAGGGCCGAGATCGGGAAGAACGCCGCCGACAGTGCCTTGGCGCAGGAGATCATGTCCGGCTCCAGCCCCCAGGTCTGCGATCCCCACATGTTGCCGGTCCGGCCAAAGCCGCAGACGACCTCGTCGGCCAGCAGCTTGATGTCATATTTGCGCAGGACGGCCTGCATCTCTTTCCAGTAACCCTCCGGCGGCATCAGCGCCCCCCCGCCCGAGATCGCAGGCTCCGCAAAGAACGCCGCAACCGTCTCAGGACCTTCCGCCAGGATCAGCTTTTCGAACTCGCAGGCCATCCGGGCCGAGAACTCCTCTTCGCTCTCCCCATCGATATGGAAGCGATAATAGTTGGGCAGCTCGGTATGCTTGAACTCAGGCAAAGGCAGGCCGAACTTGGCGTGCATATGCGGCTGGCCCGACAGCGACACGGTGGCAATAGTATTGCCGTGATAGCCCCGCACACGGCCGATGATCTTGCGCCGGTTCGGCTCCCCCTTGGCGGTGTTCGTGTACCACAACAGCTTGATCGCCGTGTCATTTGCTTCGGACCCCGAGCATTGGAACATCACCCGGTTCATACCGCCGGGCGCCATGTTGATCAGACGCTCCCCCAGCTCCGCCACCCGCGGATGCGACCGGTTGTAGAAGGTCGGCGCAAAGGGCAGCACATCCATCTGGCGCTTCGCCGCATTGGACAGGCGTTCATTGTGATAGCCCAGCGACACGCAGCCCAGACCCGAAAACCCGTCAATGATCTCGCGCCCTTCGCTGTCATAGATGAACACGCCCTTGCCGTGGGTGATCATGGTTGGCCCCTGTTCGGCATGCTGGCGCAGGTTGGATTGCGGATGCACGTGGTGGGCTTTGTCCTGCTCGATCGAGCGGCTGACATCGACGTTCATTTCTGGCTCCGAAGGAATGTGTTTCGGCGATTTCACATCCCCCTTGACTGAGAATCAATCTCGAAGTTTTCTCGATTTGATGAACCAAATTCAGGCAAAATCTCATGAAACCACGCCTTGACCTGCGCCACCTGCAACTGATCCAGGCTATCATACAGACCGGGCGGATCACCGATGCGGCCAAAATGCTGGGCGTCACCCCATCAGCGCTGTCACACCGCCTGCGCGAGGCCGAACGGCGGCTGGACGTGCCGCTGTTCACCCGGATGCACAAGAAGCTGCGCCGCACCCCGGCGGCGGATTACATGGCCGTGGTGGCCGAACGGATCCTGTCCGATCTCAGCCGCGCCGAAGAGGACGTGCGCCGCATGAACGCCAACGTGCAGCACGTGGTGCGCCTGTCGGTCGAGGCCTACAGCAACTATCGCTGGCTGCCCGCCTTCATCAAGTTCCTGAAATCCCGCACCGATGGCATCGACCTGCAGATCATGGCGGGTGCACGCAGCGATCCGCTCAACGGGGTGCTGAACCGGCATATCGACATCGCCGTGATGTCCGGCACCGTTGCCCAGGCCGGCTTGCGCAGCCTGCCCCTGTTCGAAGATCCCCTGCTGTACATCATGTCGCCCACGCACCGGCTGGCCGACCGCGACTTCGTTGAAGGGGCCGATATCGTGGGTGAGCCTTTCATCACCTACACCAAGGTGCCGGAGCCGGATCGCGAATTTGCCCTGCTCTTCCGCCCCACCGACAGCTACCCGAAATGGGCCGCCACGGTGGAGCTGCCCGAGGCAATTGTCGAGCTTGTGGCCTCCGACCTTGGCACCAGCGTGCTGTCGAACTGGGCCTTGCAGACCGCGCTCAAGGAAGGCCGGATCGTCGGCGCGCGCGTCACCCGGGACGGCATCTCCGTGCCCTGGTGCGCCGCCATCCGGGCCGAAGACATGGAGGACGGCGACCCGATCTACCTGGTCGCGCAGCTCCTGTCAGAATGGTGCAGCCTGCCGGATGCGGGGTTTCACAAGGTCTGACCTGTCGCCTAGCCGCGCGCCCGTGACATGTCCGGATCATGGAAAGGGCGCAGGCTGGCCTGCGCCTTGACCGCGCGGCCATTGACCATCACCTCGAAATCGCCCGCCGCCAGATCCTTGAGCGTCATGCCTTCGGGTCGGGCCACATAGCCCAGTCCGACCGCGCCACCCACGGTCCACCCGTAGGAGGCAGACGTCAGCCGCCCGACAATCTTGCCGTCCCGCAGGACCGGTTCCTTGCCAAAGATCAGCGCCTCCGGGTCCTCCAGTCGGAAACACAGCAAACGACTGCTCGTAACATTGGCTTTTCGCGCCTCGATGGCCGGTTTCCCGGTGAACTCGGTCGCGAAATCGCAGGCGAAGGTCAGACCGCTTTCCACCGGGCCGTCGAAGGGCCCGATGTCATGCCCCCAGTGGCGGAAGCCCTTTTCGATCCGACAGGAATCCACCGCCATGCCACCACACAGGCGCGGCGCGTCCTCGGCGGCCATCAGCGTCTCAAACACCTGCTGCGCGAACTCCGCCGGGACATGCAGTTCCCAACCCAGCTCGCCCACATAGGTGATCCGCTGCGCCCGCACCGGCGCATGTCCCACATGCAGGTTCTGCCAGGTGCCAAAGGGGAAGGCCTCGTTCGACAGATCCGCGCCTGTAAGTGCGGTCAGGAAGTCGCGCGACCGCGGCCCCATCACCGCCAGCGTCGCCTCGCCCGCTGTCACGTTCACCACGCTGACGCCGGATCCCTCGACACCGGATTTCAGCCAGCTTTCGGTCTGCGGTTCGGCCCCGGCCGAGGCCATCACCAGATAGCGCGTCGCAGACAGGCGCGCGACGGTCACATCCGCCTCGATCCCCCCTTTGTTCGTTGAACATATGGGTATAAACCAGCGCGCCGGGCGCCACGGCCATATCGGCGCCGCAAAGCTTTTGCAGCTGCGCCTCAGCCCCTGCCCCGTCCAGAATGAACCGGCCAAAGGTCAGGTCGATCAGCCCCAGATCATTGCGCAGCGCCTCGTGCTCCGCTTTCCAGTCGTCAAACCACGGCTCGCGCCCGAACCCATCGGTCATCTCGCGCCCGTAATACAGGGGCCGTTCCCAGCCATTGGCGCTGCCGAACTGCGCGCCCGCATCCCGCAGTTGCGTATAGTACGGCGTGCGGCGCAGACCGCGCGCTTGCGATTTGCGCAAGTAAGGCCAGTGCATTGCATAGGCGTGGCCCAGCGTTTCCGCCGCCTTGGTCGCGGTGTAGCTGCGCGCGTTCAGACCCGGCACGATGCGACGTGAATCCACATCCGTCAGGTCCATGGTCATATGGCCGTACATGATCCATTCGGCCAGCGCCTTGCCCGCGCCCGGCCCGTTCTGGATGCCCGTAGAGTTGAAGCCCGCAGCGACCCAATAGCCTTTCACATCGGTGATCGGCCCCAGATAGTGTTTCGCATCAGGCGTAAAGCACTCCGGCCCGTTAAAGAACTTGCGAATACCGGATTCTGCCAACGCCGGAACCCGCTCCATCGCTGCCTCAAGAATGGGGTAGAGGTGTTCCTCGTCACAGGGCAGCTCATCAAACTCAAAGCTCTCCGGCAGGCCGTTTTCGGGCAGCCAGGGCGTGGCATTAGGTTCCGAGCAGCCGATCAGCAGCTTGCCCGCGTCTTCCTTGTAATAGGCGTATTCATCCATCACCCGCAGCACCGGCAGGTCGCCGGTGACGCCTTCGATGGGGTCGGTGACGACATAGTAGTGGTTGGTGTAGTGCAGCGGGATCTGCACGCCGTGGGTCAGCCCGAATTCGCGCGCCCACATGCCGGTGGCGTTGACCACATGCTCGGCACGGATCAAGCCCTGTTCGGTTTCCACACCCACCGCGCGGCCACCTTCGATCACCACACGGCTGACAAGGGTATCTTCGAAAATCTGCGCCCCGTTCATGCGCGCGCCCTTGGCCAGCGCCATGGTGGTGTCGATGGGGTTGGTATAGCCGTCACCGGGAAACCAGAACGCGCCTTTGGCGCCGTCGATGGACAACAAGGGCCAACGCTCCTGCGCCTCGGCCAGCCCGATCTCCTCGGCACGGATGCCACAGCCATGGGCGTAGTCCACCTTGCGCCGCAACTCTTCCATCCGCGCATCATTCAGGGCCACGGTCATCGAACCATTGCGCTTGAAGCCGGTGTTCTGGCCGGTCTCGTCCTCAAGGGCTTCCATCAGGTCGAGGCCGTATTTCGCCAGCGCCGTCATCACCGGCACGCCCTGTGTTTCGCTGACCAGACCAGCCGCGTGCCAGGTGGTGCCGGAGGTCAGCTTCTTGCGTTCCAAAAGCGCCACCGACCAGCCCGCCTTGGCGAGGTGATAGGCCGTCGCACAGCCAACGATGCCACCGCCGATGATGGCAACCTGAACGTCTGTGGGCAGGGGTTTGGTCATGCTTCTACCCCCGCAGCCGTTCATTCTCGGGATCATAAAACGGCACCGTCGCAACAGTCGCCTTGACCGGCACGCCCAGCACTTCGATCTCGTAGACATCACCCGGATTGGACGGCTCGGTCAGATAGCCCAACGCGATCCGCTTGCCGATGCGGAACCCCGTCCCGCCCGAACTGACATAGCCCACCGGCGCACCGTCCCGGCAGATCGGGCTTGAGGACAGCGCATCCGCGCCATGCCCCTCCAGCACAAAGGCGGTGAAGTGGTATGCCTTCTCCTGATCCGCCTGCGCCAGAAACGCATCGCGGCCCACAAAGCTCTCTTTTGACTTGCTGACGAACCGCTCCAGACCCGCATCAAACGCACTGTATTCTATCCCGAAGTCCGCGCCCCAGCCGTGATAACCTTTTTCCAGGCGCATCGCGTTCAACCCGTAGGATCCGAACTCAACCATGCCCTTGTCGGCGCCCTGCTTCATGATCGCCTCGTAAACGGCAACCAGATCGTCGCTGCGCAGATGCAGCTCCCAGCCCAGCTCGCCCACATAGGACACCCGCAGCGCAATCACCGGCGCACCGGCGATGGTGATCTCGCGCACTGACATCCAGGGGGCCGCCTCTTTCGACAGGTCATCGTCGGTCAACGGCTGCAGCACGTCGCGTGATTTCGGACCCATCACCATCAGCGCCGCGTCAAACTCAGACCCGCGCGTCAGCGTCACGCCCTCCTCAGGCAGGAATTTGGACATCCAGTCGTGGTCGCGCTGATCGGCCAGCGTCGGGCCACACAGCAGGTATTTCTCCTCGCCCAGACGCGCGATCGTCGCCTCGGACCAGACCTTGCCCTTGGGCGTCAGCATGTAGGACAGCTTGACCCGACCCACCTTTGGCATCGCGCCACAGAACACTTCGTTCAGGAACTCGGTCGCCTTCGGCCCCTCAACCTCGTAGCGGGTGAAACCGCCGTGATCCATCACACCCACATTGTCGCGCACGCCTTCGCACTCGGCCTTGACCGCATCATGCCAGCATTCATGATGGAAACTCAGCGCACCATCATTCTTGATCGCATCCGTCTCAAACCAGAACGCCCGCTCCCAACCGGCAACCTGACCAAACTGGGCACCATTCGCTTTCAGCCTGTCATAAAGCGGCGTGGTCTGGACCGGACGCGCCGATGCCCACAGGCGGTGCGGGTAAGGGATCGCATACTGGTTTTCATAGAGCTCGCTCGACCGTTTGACGGTGTAATCAAACGTCGCCCAGTCTTCACCAAAGCGGCGCGGATCCCAGAAGGACATGTCCCATTCGGTCTCGCCCTCGGTGATCCATTCGGTCAGCGTCTTCGCCGCCGCAGCCGAATGGGTGATGCCAACCGGGAAGCAGCAGGCATGATAGAAGTTCGGCAGACCGAACGCGGGACCGCACAGCGGCGCGCCATCGGGGCTATAGGGGATCGGGCCGTTCACGAAGCGGCTCACACCTGCCTCGCCCAATAGCGGCACATGCTCCAGAGCGGCCTCGAGAATTTCGGCGATGTCATCAACGCTGTCGGGGTAAAGCTGGTTGGCAAAGCAATCCGGCATCCCGTCCAGCCACGCGGGGCGGCCTTCGTGCCCATAGGACCCCAGTAGCAGCCCGTTCCGCTCGCGGCGCAGGTAGTACATGATGTCCGGATCACGGACGAGCGGGAAGTTCTCCGGGTTCGCTTCCAGTTCCGGCAGGCTGTCGGTCACCAGATACTGGTGCTCAAGCGTGACGACGGGCAGTTTTTGCCCCACCATCTCGCCCACCACGCGGCCATAGTAGCCACCGGCGTTGATCACGATGTCACAGACCACATTGCCCTTGTCGGTCACAACCTCCCACTCACCTGACGGGCGGCGGTTGATGCCGGTGACCTGGGTAAAGCGCGCGATTTCAGCGCCCAGATCCCGCGAGCCTTTGGCAAGGGCCTGGGTCAACTGCGAGGGGTCAACATCGCCTTCATAGGGGTCCAGAATACCGCCGATGATGCTGTCGCCCGAGCTGAAATAGGGGTGCATGTCGTCCATCTCGGACGGGGTCAGGAGGCCCATGTCATATCCCAGCCCCTTGGAGATGCCCACCAGATGGCGGAACAGGTCCATACGTTCTTCGGTATGGGCAGGCCAGAAGGCGCCAGTGTGGCGGTAGGTGATCGGGTAATCCACCTCCTCAGCCAGATCCTTGTAGAGCCGCCAGGCATAGTTGCCCGCGCGCATCCCGCCCCAGCTGTTGGCGTAGGTCGGGATGTTGCCCGCCGCATGCCATGTCGACCCGCTGGTCAGTTCGTTCTTTTCAATTAGCAGCGTATCGGTCACGCCCGCCTTGGCCAGGTGATAGAGGGTCGACACGCCAACCGCACCGCCCCCGATAATGACAACTTTGGCTTGGGTTTTCATAAGCTTTTCCACGCGATTAGGAGCGCGCCTGACCCTGGGTGGGCGCTTTTGCGCCCTCCCGTGGGGAGGGTCGGGCGCGGTCCGGCCTGCCGCCGGACCAACTGGTGTTTGTTGAGTGTGTACATCGTTGTTCCCTACCTAGCGGTCGCTCGGCGGCAGCCGGATCGGCAGACGCGCGCGCAGGGCGGCTTCGACATCTGCGGGCAGGTGGGTCGGCGCAGGCTGCGCCTCGATTTCGGCGACGCGGGCGATGGCCCTGTCCCAGACGGTCTGCGCACCGCTGTCCAGCCAGTCGTTCACGCTTTGGCGGTCGCCCAGCTTGGGATAGACATATTCCTTGGTCATCAGGTCCAGCGTCTGCGCGGTACCAAGAAAGTGCCCCTCGCCCGTCACCACCTCTTCGATCATGTCCAGATCAATCGAGCCTTCGAACATCTCGACCCCACGCACCGAGCGCAGGATCGCGCCGCACATGTCGTTGTCGATCACCAGCGCTTCCTTGCTGGCCGCCATGATCGACCCCAACATGCCCACCGACAGGTTGATCATGTCAGCCCCGCCCTGCGCGGCGAGTGCGATGGTATAGCCCTTTTCATATCCCGACTGCGCATCTGCGGTCTTGGCGTCGGTCATGCCCGCAGACACGGTCGACGGCAGGCCCAGGTTCAGCAGCAACTGCGCGGCGGCGGCGTTGGCCACTGCGGCCTCGCCCGAGCCACCGGTCATAGCGCCGGTCCGCAGGTCGGAAATGAACGGCAGGAACGCGAGGATACAGGGAAAGCCCGGCTGCATCATGTTGACCAGCACCAGACCGGCCAGCGATTCCGCCAGTCCCTGTGCCAAGGCACCGGCCAGCGAGGCCGGGCTGGTCGCGCCCGCCTGCGCAGCGGAACAGATCTGCAGCGGCATCCCCAGACGCACGCATTCGAACATCACGCCGCAGGCTTCCTCGGCCAGGGTCAGCGGCGGCACCACATGGCAAACCGAGGCGAAGCAGAACGGCTGAGCGCGGAACCGCCCTTCACCACCCAGCGCGTGGTCGAACATATCGACGATGGGCACCACGTTCGCAGGCTCGAAAAAGCTGGTGCCGATGGGCTTCGAGGTCGCCTTCATCGCGGCAAAGGCGGTGTTGATGTCCAGCGTCAGAGGATCCTCAAGATCCCGCGCCACGACCGGGCGCAGGGAGTAGTGGATACTGTCGCAAGCGTCCACGATGCGCATCAGCCCATAGAGATCCTGCAAGGTACTGTCGCGAAATCCATTTGTCGCCGCATCAAGCACCTGTACTGCCGCGCCGCCGGTGCCGATATGCACCTTGCCACCGCCCACCTCGATCCCGCGGTCACGAAGGTAACCGGGCAACTCGACCCGCTTGCACGCCTTGGCGATCATGTCCTCGACAAGCGGTCTCGGGAAGGTGATCCGCCCGTCCGCACGCGCAACAGCACCATTATTCAGCGCCAGTTCCCGAATGTCTTCAGGCGCTTGCGACACGCCGATCCGTTCCAGGATCTGAAACGCGGTGTCGGTGATATGGGCCAGCTTGGCGTCTTCCAACGGTCTGAACCGCCCCCCGATCGGAGGCTGGGTTAGTTCAAGCACCGCTGAGTTGCCGCCGCGTTTCATTCTTGTTCGCCGCATGGGCACGTCCCTGATGGTCTGTTGTCTTGCAGCATCTTAGGAACGACAAGAAATTAGCTCAATTCAAATAGTTGCGCCATTTGATGAGTAAAATTCACCCAAGATCGCAGTTCGGACAAACTCTGATCCGACTAATGTGGAGCTGGATTTTCTTCACACAGTCACCGAGGGCCGTCAAAAATCAGGGGGGGAAATGGCCGTTTCAGTGACCAGGCCGCCTCTCTACCGGCATTGAAGTACCGAATTTTATCTCATCCAAGCGGCTGGAAAATCTTCGAAAACGAGCTTTGGACGAGGACAGAAACAAAAAATGCCCCGCTCGAAACAACGGGGCATTCCTTGCCGAAACGCAAATGCGCCTCTGACCAAATTTTCAACCTTCCAGCGCCCGTAGCGCCAGAGGCATTACCGGGAAGACCTCAGAAATCCAGGTTTTCGACACTCAGTGCGTTTTTCTGGATGAACTCCCGGCGTGGTTCGACCACATCGCCCATCAACTTGGTAAACAGGTCATCCGCTTCGACCATGTCATCCACATGCACCTGCAACAGCGTGCGGGCATCGGGGTCCAGCGTGGTTTCCCAAAGCTGATCCGGGTTCATCTCGCCCAGACCTTTGTAGCGCTGCAGCGACAGGCCCTTCTCGCCCTCTTCCAGAACTGCGCTCAACAGGCCCAGCGGCCCGTGAATCACCTGCGAGCGATCACGACGGACCAGCGTGGCCGTGGTCGAATACACCTCTTGCAGGCTCTGGGTGAAGCTGCCGGTCTTGCGGGCTTCGCCGGACCGCAGCATCGGACCGTCCAGCGTGCGGACCTCTTCGACGCCGCGCAGGATGCGGGCCAGGCGGATCCCGTGATCCTGGGTGATGCGCCCTTGCCAGCCGCGCTCATATTCCAGCGCGATCGCGTCCAGACGCGCGGCGACCTTGTCTGCAACGCCCTGAAGGTCGGCATCCACGGCGCCGGGCACGAAGGCCCCGGCCACGGCGGCCTGTTCCAGGATGTGACGCGGATAATGGGTGGGGAAGGCATCCAGCACGCGCTTGAGCTGCCGCGCTTCGTCCACGATGCGGGTCAGGTCCTGACCGGAGATTTCTTCACCGCTGCCCAGACGCAGCACCGCCCCATCAACCCCTTGGTTGATCAGGTGGTCATCCAGAGCGGCCTGGTCCTTGAGGTAGACCTCTGACTTGCCTCGGGACACTTTGAAGAGCGGCGGCTGCGCGATGTAGAGATAGCCGCCTTCGATCAGCTCGGGCATCTGACGATAGAAGAAGGTCAACAGCAGCGTCCGGATGTGCGCCCCGTCGACGTCCGCGTCCGTCATGATGACGATCTTGTGGTAACGCAGCTTTTCGATATTGAACTCATCGCGACCGATACCGGTGCCCAGAGCCATGACCAGATTGCCGATCTCCTGGCTGGACAGCATCTTGTCGAACCGGGCCCGTTCCACGTTCAGGATCTTACCGCGCAGGGGCAGGATGGCCTGTGTCTGGCGATCGCGCCCCGTCTGGGCGGAACCGCCGGCGCTGTCACCCTCGACCAGGAAAAGTTCGGTCTTGGTGGCGTCCTTCTCGGAACAATCCTTCAGCTTGCCCGCCAGGAAGTTAACGTCCATCGCGGTCTTGCGGCGGGTCAGCTCGCGCGCTTTGCGCGCGGCTTCGCGGGCCAGCGCGGCCTCAATGATCTTGCCTACGATCTGCTTGGCGACATTGGGGTTTTCCTCGAACCACTCGCTCAGCTTTTCGTTCACAAGGCTTTCGACCACCGGGCGAACTTCGGAGGAAACCAGCTTGTCCTTGGTCTGGGACGAAAACTTGGGATCCGGCACCTTGACCGACAACACACACGTCAGACCTTCGCGGGCGTCATCGCCGGTGAAGTTGACCTTCTCTTTCTTGGCGATCCCGCTTTCCTGAGCGTAGCGGGTGATCGTCCGGGTCAGCGCGCCACGGAAGCCCGCCACATGGGTGCCGCCATCGCGCTGCGGAATGTTGTTGGTGAACGGCAGGACGGATTCATGGAAGCTGTCGTTCCACCACATCGCGACCTCAACCGTGATGTCGTCCTTTTCACCCTTGATGTAGATCGGCGTTTCCATGACCGCAGTCTTGTGCCGGTCCAGGTATTTCACGAACTCGTTGACGCCGCCTTCGTAGAACAGCTCGGTCTCAAGGCGCTCGGCCGGGCGCTCATCAACCAGAATGATGCGGACGCCGGAGTTCAGGAACGCCAACTCGCGCAGGCGCTTTTCGAGGGTCTCAAACACATACTCCAGGTTGGAGAACGTATCAGTCGAGGCCAGAAAGCGCACTTCGGTCCCGGTGCGATCCCCGCAGTCCCCCACGACTTCCAGGTGCTTTGCCGTCTCACCCCGTTCAAACCGGGCGATATGTTCTTTGCCGTTGCGCCAGATCCGCAGCTCCAGCCAATCCGACAGGGCGTTCACAACCGAGACGCCCACCCCGTGCAGACCGCCGGACACCTTGTAGGAGTTGCTGTCGAACTTACCGCCCGCGTGCAGCTGGGTCATGATGACCTCTGCGGCGGACACCCCTTCTTCGGGGTGAATATCAACCGGGATACCACGTCCGTTGTCGCTGACCGAAACACTGGAATCCGCGTGAATTTTCACCGTGACGGCATCCGCATGACCAGCCAAAGCTTCATCGATGCCGTTGTCCACGACCTCGTACACCATATGGTGCAGCCCCGACCCGTCATCGGTGTCACCGATGTACATTCCCGGGCGTTTTCGAACAGCTTCTAACCCTTTGAGAACCTTAATGGAATCAGCGCCATATTCTTGAGGTTGCTGTGCGTCGTCGGACATTCAGGGCTTCCCTTGTGATTTTGCTGACTTATACGCGTCAGACGGGGGATTGTCACCCTTTTGACATAAGTTTAGCGGCGCGGATTCAGCAGGAAATCGCGGACAGAGCCGGCCCCTCTGCACCGCCCGAAACAATGCGCTGTCAAAGGGTCCGCCCTTTGCGTCTGGGCAGAAATGGGATCAGGTCAAAAGGACCAGAACCGCCACCCCCAAGAGGAGCACACCCGACACCACGTTCAGGCGGCGACGTGCCCCTGCCGAGGTGATCAGATGCCGCGTGCGGTCGACAAAAGCGGCGAAGCACAGGTTTCCCAGCAAAGGCACAACGAAAGACAGTACGACGATGGCCAGCATGTCGGCACCACCGACCCCGGACAGGTCAAAGAAGCCGGGCAGCACGCCCATGTAGAACAGGATCGCCTTGGGGTTTCCAAGGATCACCGCAACCCCGGCGGTGAAGCCTGCAATCCGGCCAGGGCGCAGCAACGCTGGGTTCTCCTGCACCCCTGCTCCGGCCGCCCTGATCTGAACGATCCCAAGCACGGCAAAGATCAGCGCCGCCAGCCACTTGAGGCCGGTCAGCACACCGTCCACTTCGGCCCCGATCCAGCTGATGCCGAGGATCGCAACCAGGGGCCAGACAATGTCCCCCACGGCCACGCCGACCGCTAGGGGCCATGCCGCTTCGAAGCCGCCGGACACTGCCCGTGCGATCAGCGCCAGCCAGACTGGCCCCGGTGTCAGGAACAGGATGAACAGCGCCCCGGCATAGAGCGCAAGATCCCAGGCTGTAACGGTCATTGCGCGGTCACGGTGGAGGTGCCCCCCTCGTCCGTTACCTGCACGGTCTGCGCCCGGTCCCCCAGTTCAGCGAACAGTTCGGGACCGGTTCCGGTCATCCAGACTTGAGCCCCCAGCGCGCAGATCTCATCATAGAGCGCCGCGCGACGACCGGCATCCAGATGGGCCGCGACCTCATCCAGCAGGACAATGGGGGGTGTGCCGATCTGCGCCGTCAGCGCGCGGGCGTTCGCCAGCACCAGCGAGATCAGCAGCGCTTTCTGCTCGCCCGTGGAACAGTCCCGCGCCAGCGCGCCCTTGGCCGCATATTCGGCGTGCAGATCGCTGCGATGTGGCCCAACAAGCGTCCGCCCGGCCGCCAGATCACGGCCACGACCGTCCCTGAGCGCGGACAGGATGTCGTCCTCGGTGGCCAATGGTGCATCCTCGGCCTGCCGCAGCTCCATCGTTGCAACCGGAAAGGCCGTTTCCGCGCCCTCCTGCGCCCGGGCGATATGCTCCAGCGCCTGCAGGCGTGCGGCATGGATCCGGACGCCGGACGCGGCCATCTGGCGTTCCAGCGCGACGTACCAATGGGCATCGCGCACCTGATCCTTCAACAGGCGATTGCGCTCGCGCATGGCCTTTTCATAGGACAGGACAGCCTCAGCATGGGACGGCTCAAAGCTCAGCGTGATGCGGTCCAGAAACCGTCGGCGCCCGTCCGCCCCTTCGGTCCACAAGCGGTCCATCGCCGGCACCAGCCACACGACGCGCGCAAGTTTGCCCAGCGCGATCTGGCTGGCCGCCTTGCCGTCGATCCGAACCTGACGGGCTGCGCCCCCTTCGGACCATGTTTCCACTTCGTAGTGACGGCCAGAGACCTGCAGGTCCGCCTTCAGCTTCCAACCCAGGCTTTCGGGACGACGCGCCATATCCGCGGCGCCTGCGCGCCGGATACCACGCCCCGGCGAAAACAGCGACACCGCTTCCAGCAGGTTTGTCTTGCCCGCCCCGTTTGGACCCAGAATGGCCACGGGCCGTCCATCCAGCGCCATTTCGGCACGTTTGTGGGAACGGAAATGAGAAAGGCTGAGAGAGGTCAGGGCCAACATTCGATTGGCCCCCTCATCATCGTGTACAAAGTGCCTGAATCACCGAACAGAACGACGCGCGCTTAGACGCGCATCGGCATGACAACGTAGACCGCGCTCTGATCCGTACCTTCACGCATCAGGGTCGGGTCACCGGACGAATTGAACAGGAACACGGCGTTTTCACGGTCCACCTGGCTGGCGATCTCCAACAGGTATTTGGCGTTGAAGCCGATTTCCAGACGCTCATCCCCGTAGGCAACGGCCAGCTCTTCTTCGGCGGCACCGCTGTCGGGTGCGTTCACCGACAGGACCAGCTTGTCCTCGTCCAGCTGCAGTTTCACCGCACGCGAGCGTTCCGAAGATACGGTTGCCACGCGGTCAACGGCTTGCGCGAATTCGGTCGCGTCCACTTCCAGACGACGTGTGTTCGCCACCGGGATAACCCGAGTGTAGTCCGGGAAGGTGCCATCGATGACTTTCGAGGTCAGCGTGATATCCGGGGTCGCAAAGCGAATTTTCGACTCGCTGACGGACACGGCGATGTCCATGTCGTCATCATCCAGCAGCTTGCGCAGCTCACCCACGGTCTTGCGCGGGACAATCACACCCGGCATGTCTTCGGCACCGATGGGAAGGCCCGCATCAATCCGCGCCAGCCGGTGGCCATCCGTTGCAACGCAGCGCAGGGCCCGGCCATCTTCACTGTCTGCGATGTGCATATAGACGCCGTTCAGGTAATAGCGGGTCTCTTCCGTCGAGATGGCGAATTTCGACTTGTCGAACAGGCGGCGCAGCACTGCGGCCTTGGCCGAGAAGTTTGACTGATATTCGGACGAGGCCATGACCGGGAAGTCTTCGCGCGGCAGCGTGGCGAGGGAGAAGTTGGAGCGCCCCGCTTCAACCGTCAGACGTCCGGTCGCGTTGTCCGCAGTCAGCGAGACCAGCGCCCCGTCCGGCAGTTTGCGGACGATTTCATGCAGGGTAGTTGCCGCAACCGTGGTCGCCCCGGCGCGTTCGACCTGTGCAGGGGCCTTGTCCACCACTTCGATGTCCAGATCGGTGGCCCGGAACTGGACCTGATCCCCATCGGCTTCGATCAGAACATTGGCAAGGATCGGGATCGTGTTCCGGCGTTCGACAACCGACTGCGCTTGCGCCACAGCTTTCAGCAAGGCTGCGCGTTCAATACTGATCTTCATATCCCTCTATCCTCTCCGCATCGCCGGGAGGGCCACGTTAACGCGTTGACCCATCGACACAAGGTTTTTGTCGATTTCTCCGCAGCTTTTCGGAGGGCGTCAAGAGGGGCACCCGGACTTCGCTGCGATCCATCTCAATTCGTTGCATGTGAACATAAGAAAATGGCCCCGCCCGATGGGCAAGGCCAAAATTCAGGAACTCACGCAGGGCTGTTTACGCTTCCAGCGACCGGCGCAGCATTTCCACGTCTTCAGCGATCTGGCCATCGGTCAGCTTCAGCTCTTCGATGCGCTTCACGCCGTGCATGACGGTGGTGTGGTCGCGGCCACCAAAGCGGCGTCCGATTTCTGGTAGCGAGCGGCTGGTCAGCTGCTTGCACAGATACATCGCCACCTGCCGCGGGCGCGCATAGGACCGCAGGCGCTTGGGGCCGATGATGTCGCTCAGGCGGATGTTGTAGTAATCCGACACCTTGCGCTGAATTTCTTCGACCGTGATCTTGCGCTCAGACGCGCGCAGAACGTCGGCCAGACAGTCCTGGGTCAGATCCATGTCGATTTCACGGCCCACCAGCGACGCGAAGGCAAACAGGCGGGTCAAGGCGCCTTCCAGCACCCGGACGTTGGTCGAGATGCGATGGGCCAGGAACTCCAGCACGCCATCGGCGATCTTGAGATCCGGATAGGTCGAGCGATTCTGCTGAACCTTGGTCTGCAGGATCCCCAGGCGCAGTTCGTAATCGGTCGGGTGCAGATCCACGACCAGACCGCACTGCAAGCGCGATTTGACCCGGTCTTCCAGATCCTTGATCTCACCCGGCGCGCGGTCGGCCGAAATGATGATCTGCTTGTTCTGATCCACCAGCGCATTGAACGTGTGGAAGAATTCTTCCTGGGTCGAATCCTTGCCCGCGATGAACTGAACATCGTCCACCATCAACACGTCAACCGACCGGAACAGGTGTTTGAAGTCCAGCATCTTGCGCTCACGCAGGGCCTGCACAAAACGGTACATGAACTGCTCGGCAGACAGGTACAGAACGTTCAGATCCGGACGCTTGGATTTCAGCTCCCACGCGATGGCGTGCATCAGGTGGGTTTTACCAAGGCCAACACCCCCATACAGCACCAGCGGGTTGAAGGTGACGGGGCCGCCTTCGGCAACACGACGGGCCGCAGCATGGGCCAGTTCGTTCGGTTTACCGACAACAAAGCTGTCAAAAGTGAAGCGCGCATCCAGAGGGGCCGCCTGCAGCTCTTCCAGCGGGTTGTTGGCCGTGAACGACGCCGAGGCCGGTTGCACACGCGCCTGCTCCACTTCCGGCTCTGCCGGAGATTCGACACTGCGCATCGGGCGCGTCGTCGAGTTTGCCGCCACTTCGAAAGTGACACGCTGCACGGTTTCGCCAGCAGAATTCAATTCATACAGAATCAAATCCGCGAAATTCTGGCTTACGTAATTCCCCATGAAGTTTGTCGGTACGTTGAATACCGCAACACCATCGGAAAGATCCGAGAATTCAAGAGGTTCGATCCAAGTGGTGTAGTTGTTCTGGCCTACGGTTTTCAGGAGCTTCTGCCGGAGCTGCCCCCATTTTTCTTGTGTCATCCAGCGCCTCACGCAATCCCATCTTCCGGCCATTCGGCCTTTTACTTTTTGGTCGGTCGGGACAGAGCCCGGCCTGGATTCACGCACTACTTCTCAGAGTACTGAAAGCACTGCCTTCAGCATTTGCCCCCATCCAGAGACAACAGCAAACACGGCCTTCACCAGCGTGCCCATCATCCCAAATGGCACGGCTCAGCAAATATAACCGTATATACTCTCATAGTATTGACAGGGTCTTACATTCGGCAGCTACCGACGCAGACTTGTCAAAACACCCACAAAAACAATTTTGGGCGTTTGACGTTCGTCCCGGATTTCTTCTGATGCCCGTCAGATGATCCCGGAGCGGCCTGTCCCCCCAAGCGAGTGAATCGCTAAATACTTGGTAGCAAGATCCACCACCGGCCAGCAACGAAACTATGATGTTGACTCGGGGTTTGGGGATAAAGAATCTCCCGAGCTTGCAGAAGCGCAAAGTTGACGCTTGGACAAATCAAAAAGGGCACCCCTCACAGGATGCCCCCTTTGCATTTTTGAGCAGACGCTCTGGATCCGGGCTCAGCGCCCGAACCGGCCTTAGCCCAGCGCTTTGACGCGAGCCGACAGGCGCGAAATCTTGCGCGATGCGGTGTTTTTGTGGAACACACCCTTGGTCACGCCGCGCATCAGTTCGGGCTGAGCTGCGCGCAGAGCTGCGGTTGCTGCTTCCTTGTCGCCGGACGCAATTGCTTCTTCAACTTTACGCAGGAAGGTGCGGATGCGCGAACGACGGGCTTTGTTGACGGCGAAACGCTTTTCGTTCTGACGGGCGCGCTTCTTTGCCTGGGGCGAATTTGCCATGTGTAGTGACCTTGTATCTTACGGGTTCATGTCTCTGACGCGAATGCCAGCCAACCCGGGCAAGGACTACCGGATGTGATTCTAGCCATAGCGGGCCGCACGCGCATGTATGGCGGCGGTAACTATCCAAAACCCATGCGTTTGGCAACCCGCAAAGCGGATATGCCCATCCACCCCGGTTTCGGCCCCACGGAAACGAAAAAGGGCAGCCCCTCCGGCCGCCCCTTACGATCGCAGAATCTGCTCTGCGGATCACTTGTCGCGGAACTGCGCTTCGCGCTTTTCCAGGAAAGCCGCCATGCCTTCCTTCTGGTCTTCGGTTGCAAACATCGAGTGGAACACACGACGTTCGAACAACATGCCTTCGCTCAGGGTCAGGTCGTAGCTGCGGTTCACGGCTTCCTTGGCCGCCATGGCGGTCAGCATCGATTTTTCGGCGATCTTCTGCGCTGCGCCCAGCGCTTCGTCCATCAGCTTCTTCGCGGGCACGACCCGCGACACCAGACCTGCACGCTCGGCTTCTTCGGCATTCATGAAGCGACCGGTCAGATTCATGTCCATGGACTTCGACTTGCCGATAAAGCGGGTCAGACGCTGGGTCCCACCGATTCCGGCAATCACCCCCAGGTTGATTTCAGGCTGACCGAATTTCGCGGTATCCGCCGCGATGATGAAGTCACAGGTCATCGCCAATTCACAGCCACCGCCCAGAGCATAGCCAGCAACGGCGGCGATGATCGGCTTGCGGATCGCGGTGATGCGGTCGTTCACATCAGCAAAGAGATTCGCGTTGAAAACGTCGACGAAGCTCATGGTCGACATTTCTTTGATGTCCGCACCCGCGGCAAAGGCCTTTTCGGATCCGGTCAGAACAATGCAGCGCACCTTGTCATTGGCGTCGGCCTCTTCCAGGGCGGTGCAAAGCTCGCCAAGCAGTTGGGTATTGAGCGCATTCAACGCGTCCGGGCGGTTCAGTTTGATAAGGGAAACGTGGTCCTGCACTTCGACGTTGATCGTCTCAAAGGCCATGATGTCAGCTTTCGGTTGTTCCGTTCAGGAACGATTCCTTACCATGAGACACATCTCGTTCAAGTTATCTTTGGCATTGCGCGCAGAAGAAGGATGAGCGTCCGGATTGAGTGATTCTCTGGATCTGGGCCTTGCACCCTTCGCTGCGGCAGGGCTCACCTTCCCTTCCGTAAACGTCAAAGCTGTGCTGAAAATATCCAAGTTCTCCATCGGCTTGGCGGAAATCTTTGAGCGTGGATCCCCCCGCGGCAATGGCATCCTGCAGCACCTGGCGGATGATGGGCACCAGTGTCGCGATTCGTTTGGCCGAGATCTGCTTGGCTTTGCGGCGCGGCGAGATGCCCGCCCGGAACAGGGCTTCGCAGACATAGATGTTACCAAGACCCGCAATGATTCCCTGATCCAGTAACGCCGTTTTCACCGGGCTGTTCTTGTTCCGGAACGCTTCGATCAGGTGGGCTTCGTGGAAATCATTGCCAAGGGGCTCCGGCCCCAGCACCGACAACAGCTTGTGCTGTTCGGCGGTGCCCGTCTCCAACAGGTCCATCGCCCCGAAGCGGCGCGGATCGTTGAAGGTGACGCGAGCGCCATTGTCCATGTCAAAGACCACATGATCATGCTTTTCGGCCTGCGGGTGCTGAAGCACGAACTGACCCAGCGGATCGCCCGAAACGGTCATACGCCCGGACATGCCCAGATGAATCAACAGGGTCTCCCCGGTATCCAGGTCGGCCAGGATGTATTTTGACCGCCGACGCAGCTGGTTCACCCGTGCCCCGGTCAGGCGCTCCGCCATGCGTTCGGGAAAGGGCCAGCGCAGATCGGGGCGGTTCACCTGAGCGGTAACGATCACAGCGCCCTCCATCGAGGGTTGTAGACCACGCCGCACGGTTTCCACTTCGGGCAGTTCAGGCATCAGCGCCCTCCATTGCTCTGCCGCGCAAGGGCGGACAGCATGATTCTCAGTTTCAGATCGCGTTCCGATAGTGCCTCAAGCAGCTGCCGATACCCGGAGTTTCGCGCCCGGATCCTGAGCTGACGACCATCGGTAAAATGCAGCCGAACGCCCCCGGCAATGGTTTTGGACAGCGGCGTGACCCGGTCCAATGTGGCCATTTCGGCAACGAAGGGACGGGCCAACCAGGAGGTGCGCGCAATCTTGACGCCATCAAACAGGATGCGATCAAACGACATCGCAAACATCCACAGGGAAAGCCCCGCAAAGCCAGTAAACAGGACAACAGTCATCCAGTGCTTTGCCAACTCGTCAGGCTTCGGTTCTGCAACCATCCCCATGAACCATGCGCCCCCCCCGAAGAAGAGAATGCCGAACACGCTGGCCTTGCGCAGTTTCAGCGGCCGCAGGATCAGCACGCCGCCGGATGAGACCTCGCCATCTTGGGTCCAGCCTGCAAAATTGTCGCGCAGTGCTTTCTGTTGCGCTTTGCCGATGAAGTGCCATTTCAAGTAGATGACCGTCACAACAAGAGTGAGGCCGATGGTATAGGCAACGGGATAGGCGCGGAACAATTCGGCATTGCCACGCAAGGCTTCTGTGATGGTCTGAAACACCTGTGATTACCGCGCGGATTTTGCCATTTGTATCATCCCGACAAAGCCTATATCCCGGGCGCAACTGGAACAAGGTGCGAAGATGGCTGACACGTCCGACAACACCACCCATTTCGGGTTCGAAACCGTCCGCGAGGACGAAAAGGCCGGGCGCGTTCAGGGCGTGTTCAACTCGGTCGCCTCCAAATACGACATCATGAATGACGTCATGAGCGTTGGCATCCACCGGGTGTGGAAAGACGCGATGATGGACTGGCTGGCGCCCCGCCCCGGACAGCGTTTGCTGGATGTTGCAGGCGGCACCGGGGACATTTCCTTCCGCTTCCTGGAACGAGCCGGACATGGCCATTCCACGGTGCTGGACCTGACCGAGCCCATGCTGGTCGAAGGCCGAAAACGGGCCGAAGCGGCACAGATGGCGGACAGTCTGGATTGGGTGACCGGGGACGCGATGGCCCTGCCCTTCCTGGACAACACCTTTGATGTCTACACGATCTCTTTCGGCATCCGGAACGTGACCCGCCCGCAAGAAGCGCTCAACGAAGCTTTCCGCGTGCTGAAACCCGGCGGTCGTCTGATGGTGCTGGAATTCAGCCAGCTGCCAAACGACGGTTTGCAGAAGCTGTACGACCTCTACAGCTTCAACGTCATTCCCCGCATGGGCAAGCTGATCGCTGATGACTACGACAGCTATCAGTACCTGGTGGAATCGATCCGCAAATTCCCCGATCAGGAGACCTTCCTGGGCATGGTGCGCAAAGCCGGCTTTGAAAACGCGAAGTACCGCAACCTGTCGATGGGCATCGCTGCCTTGCACTCCGGCTGGAAGATCTGATGCGCGGCCCTCACAACATTATCCGGCTGATCCGGACCGGGGCCACGCTGGAGCGAACCGGGGCGATGAATGTCGTGCTGGACGCTTTTGAGGCCCCGAAACCGCTGCGCATCGTGGCGCATGTTCTGGGCTGGCCGTTCAAATGGCTGGGCTACAAGGGTGAGCCCGACATGCCCCCAGCGACCCGCGCACTGACGGCGCTTGGTCCGGCCTACATCAAGTTTGGTCAGGTTCTGTCGACCCGTCCCGATGTTGTGGGGGACGAGCTGGCCGAACAGCTGCGCGTGCTGCAGGACAAGCTGCCGCCGTTTTCCCGCGCCGAAGCCATGGCCGAGGTGGAGAAGGAACTGGGCGTCAAGATTGATGACGTGTTTTCCGAGTTCAGCGAACCAATCGCCGCGGCCTCGATCGCGCAGGTTCACCGCGCCCGCCTGGTCGAAACCGGCGAAGACGTCGCGGTCAAGGTGCTACGCCCGGGCATCGAGCGCGCTTTCCAGAAGGATGTTGACGCCTTCTACTTCGCCGCCCGTATCGTCGACCTGTTCGCCCCCGGAGCCCGTCGGCTGCGACCGATGGATGTCATCGAACATTTCGACGGTGTCGTGCAGGGTGAGCTGGACCTGAGGCTTGAAAGCGCCTCGGCCTCTGAATTTGAAGCGAACACCGCGCAGGATGAGGGGTTCCAGCTTCCCCCTGTCCTGTGGAACCTGTCCGCGCGCCGGGTGATGACCCTGGGCTGGGCCGATGGCCTGCCCTTGGGTGATAACGCCGCGCTGGATGCTGCGGGACACGACCGCCGTGCCCTGGGTGAACGGGTGCTGACCCTGTTTCTGCGCCATGCGCTGCGCGACGGTTTCTTTCACGCCGATATGCATCAGGGCAACCTGAAGGTCGCCGCCAATGGGGACATCATTGCCTATGACTTCGGCATCATGGGCCATATCGACGAATACACCCGCCGCGTTTACGCCGAGATCCTGTTTGGCTTCATCAAGCGGGACTACAAGCGCGTTGCCGAGGTGCATTTCGAAGCGGGCTATGTTCCTGCCACGCAGGACGTTGATGAGTTCGCCCGCGCCCTGCGCGCGGTGGGCGAGCCGATCTTTGGCATGGACGCCACTCATATCTCTATGGGGCGTCTGCTGAATTACCTGTTCGAAGTCACCGAACGCTTCGGCATGGAAACCCGGACAGAGCTGATCCTGCTGCAGCGCACCATGGTTGTGGTAGAAGGCGTGGCCCGGTCTCTGGATCCCCGGATCAACATCTGGGAAGCGGCCCGCCCCGTTGTCGAGGATTATATCAAGCGGTCGATCGGTCCGCGTGCCGTCGCCTCGGACTTGCTGGACACCGCGCGGGTGATGGCGCGTTTTGGCCCGCGCCTGCCTGCGCTGGTGGAATCGGCACTGATCGCCCAATCCAACCCTCAACCGCAGAATACGGATGGGTTCTTGCGCTCGCGCTGGATGCCGGCGCTTGCTGGTGGGGCCGTCGGGGTTCTGGCCACTGTGATCCTGTCGCAGGTGTTCTGACCGAAACCGTAAAAACGGACCTTGAGACAGACCAACGAAAGAGGGGGCCACGCGGCCCCCTTTGTGTTTGAAGTGCTGTCTTAAGCTTTCGGCCTGATCACAGACGTTCGATTGCCAGCGCGATCCCCTGCCCGCCACCGATACACATGGTGATCAGAGCCTTGGAGCCGCCAATGCGCTCCAGCTCATAGAGGGCCTTGATGGTGATGATGGCACCGGTTGCGCCCACCGGGTGACCCAGCGCAATGGCCCCGCCGTTCGGGTTCACCTTGGCCGGATCCAGACCAAGTTCCTTGTTCACCGCCAGCGCTTGTGCTGCGAAGGCTTCATTGGATTCGATGACGTCGAAATCACCGACCGACAGGCCTGTGCGGGCCAGCAGATTCTGAACGGCAGGCACAGGGCCGATTCCCATGACTTCGGGACGGACCCCGGCGTGGGCGTAGCCCAGCACCCGTGCGCGCGGCTTCAGGCCCGCCTTATCGGCTGCATCGGCATTTGCCAGAACCAGAGCAGCCGCACCGTCGTTGATGCCCGACGCGTTGCCCGCCGTAACGCGGCCGTCCTTCTTGAACACCGGACGCAGCCCTGCCAGCGCCTCTGCGGTCGAGGCCTTGGGGTGCTCATCGACTTCAAAGGGAACCATGTCGCGCTTGACCTTGACCTCAACCGGGGTGATCTGGCTCTTGAAATATCCCTCGGCGATGGCGTTGGCGGCCCGTTCCTGGCTGGCAACGGCGAAGGCATCCATCTGCTCGCGCGTGACGTCATGTTCATCAGCAACGTTTTCAGCCGTCACCCCCATGTGACCGGTTCCGAACGGGCAGTTCAGCGCACCCAGCATCATGTCCAGCGATTTGACATCGCCCATCTTCGCGCCCCAGCGCTGCTGAGGCATGATGAACGGGCTGCGGGACATGTTCTCGGCACCACCCGCCAGAGCGAAATCGGCATCGCCCAGCATCACCGACTGGATACCCGAAACGATGGCTTGCGCGCCAGAGCCGCACAGGCGGTTCACGTTCATCGCTGGCGTGCCGTTGGGGATACCCGCTTGCATCGCGGCAACACGCGACAGATACATGTCTCGGGGTTCCGTGTTGATCACATGGCCGAACACGACGTGGCCGATCTGCGCCCCTTCAACACCGGAACGCTCCATCGCGGCTTTGGACGCGGCCGTGGCCAGGTCGATCGGGGTTGTGTTGGCCAGGCTGCCACCAAAGGTGCCGATGGCCGTCCGTGCGCCATCCAGGATTACGATATCGGTCACGAAGAAGTCCTCCAGTCGGTTTCTGCGCCACTTTGCACACGCAGTATCATGATGTCTTTCGGAACGTACCGTCATCAGCGCGCGCAGGGATCCGGACAAAACCGCCCGCGACGGTGGACCGCAGGCAGGACAGCGGAATTGACATCGCGCAGCTTCCAGCGCAGAAATCCGCTATGACGGAGAACCCAGACGATATCCTGACCCGCTTGCCCGCCAGGCTGAAAGAGGCCCGCAGGGCGCAGGGCTTGTCGCTGGAGGCCGTGGCCAACCTGTCGGGCGTGTCGCGCTCCATGGTCAGCCAGATCGAACGCGGCGAAAGCTCTCCGACGATTGCCACGCTGTGGAACCTCACACGGGCTTTGCAGGTGGATTTCGCCGGGTTGCTGGAAGCCGGGGACACCGCGGACCGGATCGACGTCTTGCGCGCCGAAGATGTGCCGAAGATCGAAAACATGGGCCAGGGCTGCCGTATCCGGATCCTCTCGCCGCCGGAAGAAGCCGGCGGGCATGAGGTCTATGACATCCGGTTTGACAAAGGCGGTGCATTGAACAGCCAACCGCATACCCGCGGCGCGCTGGAACAGCTCACGGTGCTGGAAGGTGAGATCGCGCTGAGCTCGGGCGCGGCTGAAAGCCGTCTCAGCTCCGGCGATACCGCTCGCTATGCTGCGGATGTGCCCCATGCGATCACCGCGCCTGACAGCGCGGCGCGCGTCTTTTTGATCGTCAAGAACGCCTGAGTTCCCGCAAGGAAAGAATTTTCGCGAAAATTCTTTCTCCCCGCACACCCTGGGTTTCAGGTCGAAACGCAGGCCCCTTGCCAGTGCAAACACGTCCGTATCACCGGGTAAGAATTTTCCCGAAAATTCTTACCCTCCAAAAATTCCACCTTCACGGAAATTTTTCCATAATTTGGGATTTCCTCTATTTGGGATTCAATTCCGTTATGGTAGAAGTCGACTCGCACCAAGGAGTCACACCCATGTCCAACGCCTTTCTGAACGACATCTCGGCCACGCTTGCGCAGATCGAAGACGACGGTCTGTATAAGCGCGAGCGCATGATCACCTCACCGCAGGGCGGTGAGATCATGGTGGGCGACCGCGAAGTCATCAACCTCTGCGCCAACAACTATCTGGGGCTGGCAGATCACCCCGCGCTGATCGAAGCGGCACAGGCGGCGATGGGTCCCAAGGGGTTCGGCATGGCGAGCGTGCGGTTCATCTGCGGCACCCAGGACATTCACCGCGAGCTGGAGCAGAAGCTGGCGCAATTCCTGGGCAAGGATGATGCGATCCTGTTTGCCGCTTGTTTCGACGCCAATGGGGGGCTGTTCGAACCGCTACTGGGTCCAGAGGATGCAATCATTTCCGACAGCCTTAACCATGCGTCGATCATCGACGGCGTGCGGCTGTGCAAGGCAAAGCGCTATCGCTACCTGAACAGTGACATGAACGACCTTGAGGCCTGGCTGAAGCAGGCGCGGGAGGATGGCGCCCGCCACATCATGATCGCCACGGATGGTGTATTTTCGATGGATGGCTATCTGGCAAAGCTGCCGGAAATCCGGGCGCTAGCCGACAAATACGACGCGGTGCTGATGATCGATGACTGCCACGCCACCGGTTTCATGGGACCGAACGGGGCGGGCACGCCGGATCATTTCGGTGTTGATGTGGACATTCTGACAGGAACCCTGGGCAAGGCATTGGGGGGGGCAATCGGCGGTTATATCGCTGCTCGCCAACCAGTGATCGACCTGCTGCGGCAGCGGGCGCGGCCCTATCTGTTCTCGAACTCGCTGCCGCCCAGCATCGTGGCCGCCGGGATCGAAGCCCTGCGGCTGGTCGAGGAAGGCGCAGATCTGCGCGCCCAACTGTTTGAAAACGCGCGCTATTGGCGGGCGGGGCTGGAGGCTTTGGGCTTTGACCTGCTGTCAGGGGAACATCCGATCATTCCGGTGATGCTAGGGGATGCCAAACTGGCACAGGAGATGGCGTCGCGGCTGTTTGACGAAGGGGTCTATGTGTCGGGCTTTTTCTTCCCGGTGGTGCCACGCGGGCAGGCGCGGATCCGTACACAGATGAACGCGGCGCTGACGCGGGACGAGTTGGACCGGGCGCTGACGGCCTTTGGCAAGGTCGGGAAAGACCTGGGGGTGATCTCATGACACTCCCGAACACCATGACCGCGCTGGAAAAATCCCACCCCAAGGAGGGGCTGTGGATGGTGCAGGCACCGGTGCCCGAAATCGGTCCAGACGAGGTGCTGATCCGCATCAACAAGACCGGGATCTGCGGCACCGACATTCACATCTGGAACTGGGATGACTGGGCCGCCGGGACCGTGCCGGTGCCGATGATCACGGGCCATGAATTCGCCGGTGAGATTGTCGAACTGGGCCGCGATGTTGAGGGTCTTGCGATTGGCCAGCGCTGTTCAGGCGAGGGCCACCTGATCCGCCATGACAGTCGTCAAAGCCGGTCGGGGAAGTTTCACCTTGATCCTGGTACGCGGGGGATTGGCGTCAACGAACAGGGCGCGTTTGCGGAATATCTGCGCCTGCCTGCGTTCAATGTGGTGCCCCTGCCCGATGATATCCCGGATGAGATCGGCGCGATTCTGGATCCGCTGGGCAACGCGGTGCACACGGCGCTGAGCTTTGACCTGTTGGGCGAGGACGTGCTGATCACCGGCGCCGGCCCTATCGGGATCATGGCGGCGGCTGTTGCACGGCATGCAGGTGCGCGGCATGTGGCGATCACGGATGTAAACGCCGACCGGCTGACGCTGGCGCAGCATGTGGTGCCGACGGTGTGCGCGGTGGATGTGACGCAGGAAGATCTGAACGATGTGATCACTGAGCTGGGGATGACACAAGGGTTTGACGTGGGCCTTGAGATGTCCGGCAATCAAGCGGCGCTGGATCAGATGGTCGAGGCGCTGGTGATGGGCGGCAAGATCGCGCTGTTGGGCATCCCGCCTGGGAAATCCCCCGTCGACTGGAGCCGCATCGTGTTCAAGGCGATCACGCTGAAAGGGGTTTATGGCCGCGAGATGTTCGAGACCTGGTACAAGATGATCGCCATGCTGCAAAACGGGCTGGACGTCAGCCGGGTGATCACACATGAATTTGCGGTGGACGATTTCGAACAGGGCTTTGCCGCGATGAAATCGGGACGGTCGGGAAAAGTTGTCCTGAACTGGCGGTAGGGGGCGCTGCCCCCATCGCAGCAGGCTGCGATTCCCCCGGAGTATTTGGAACGAGAAGAAGATGGCAGCAAACTCGATATTGGATGTGATTGGGGGGACGCCCTCCGTGTGGCTGGACCGGATGGTGGAGCAGCGTGGCCTGAAGGGACGGATCCTGGCCAAGCTGGATTATCTGAACCCGGGCTTTTCCAAGAAGGACCGGGCGGCATTGGGTATTATCGAAGCAGCAGAACGGGATGGGACGCTGCGACCGGGGCAGACGGTTGTGGAACTGACGTCGGGCAATATGGGCACGGGACTGGCGATTGTATGTGCCATCAAGGGCCATCCGTTTGTCGCCGTCATGTCGCGGGGCAATTCCGAAGAGCGTGCGCGGATGATGAGCGCCCTTGGTGCCGAGGTGGTGCTGGTTGATCAGGCCCCACCTAGCAAGCCAGGTGAGGTGTCTGGCGAGGATCTGGCCCTTGTCGAGGCCGCGGCGGCGCAGATCACCGCGGATCGCGGTGCGTTTCGCGCTGACCAGTTCAACCACGCGGGCAACGCGCAGGCGCATCTGCGCACCACAGGGCCCGAGCTTTGGGCCGATTCCGGCCAGACGTTGACGGCGTTTGCGGATTTTGCAGGCTCCGGGGGCACATTCGCGGGCACGCTGAGCGCGCTAAAACTGTTAAAATCAGATATAAAAGGTTATCTCGTTGAACCCGAAGGGGCCGCCGTTCTGTCAGGCGCAGCGACGACGCGCGCTGGCCACCCAATCCAGGGTGGAGGATATGCGATGCCTGATCTGACCTTCATGCGCGATGTGGTGGCAGACGGCTACTGCACGGTCTCAGGCGAAACGGCACGGGCAACGGCACAGGAATTGGCGAAGACCGAAGGAATTTTTGCCGGATTTTCCTCCGGGGCCAATGTTGCAGCGGCGCTGGAGCTGCTGGCCGGTCCCGAAGCCGGTGGGACGATTGGGGTGGTGATCTGCGACAGCGGGTTGAAGTACCTATCCACGGACCTGTGGTCCTGACCAAAGAGGACGGCAGGCTTGCACCTACCGTCCTCTTTCAGGCTCAGTAATGGAACGCTTTGAACAGCGTCGATTCCTCTAGCCCGCGCATAAGCCGGACGACACTCGGTGTCTTCTCCTTCTGAGCGGTGACAAAGTTCGAGAATGCTCCCGAGGTCTGCTTCGCGTTTTGCGTTTGACGTGCTTCTTGCATGGGATCACCTGTTGGCAACACGCCCCCACAAGTCGAGACTGGCAAAGCAACGGTGATCCAGCATGCCGAAAACGCGGCGAAATTCGGACCTTTGGTTAATGCTGAATTAATCTTTGTCGGGGGTGAGCGCCTGGCGGCCTTCATCCGTCAACCGCCAGACCTTGCCCTGTTCGAAAACCGCAGCCACCAGTGGGCGACCGTATCCGGCCCCTGCGTCCAGGTTGACCCGGTTGCCGCAATGCTCTGCCTGTTTGCGCGGCGTATGGCCATGCACGACCAGCCAAGGGTGCTCACGCGGATCATCCAGGAACTCATGCCGGATCCAGAGCAGGTCATCTTCGGTCTGCTGGTCCAGCGGTATCCCGGGGCGGATACCTGCATGTACGAACAACATGCCCTGTTCAACATGGGTGTTCTGCAGGTTTTTCAGGAAGGTCCGGTGGGTGTCCGGCAGTGTCTTCATCAGATCCGAGTGCACCTGATAAATGCGATCCCCTTCAGACACCTCCACCCCGTAGGAGGCAAGGGTTTCGACCCCACCGATACGGTCATGCAACCAGTGGTATCCAACCAGCAGGCGCGAGTCGTTCTTGGGGTAGGTTTCGGCGAACATGCTGAACATCCGGTCATGATTGCCGCGCAACACGACCCAGTTGCGGCCGGTGCGCATGCCCTCGGAGAGGAGTTCGATCACCTCGCGGCTGTTTGCTCCGCGATCGACATAATCGCCCAGAAACACGATCCGAGCATCGGGACCCCCATCCTGATGGATCCGCTGCAGCGCCCCTTCCAGCATCTCAAGCTGACCGTGGATGTCGCCGATGGCGTAAATTGGCTGCGTCATAGGGAGCCCCTTGTAATTGGTCCCCCTTTCATGCCCCAGCCGCCGCCGGGTTGGAAGGGGCAGGTTAAGCTGCAAAGGTCTTGTTCACCGCTCCGAGGCAGTCCATACCGAAGCCGCCCCAGTTTCTGGCCCAAGAAAAAAGCGCCCCGGTGTGCGGGGCGCTTTGTCAGGGGTCAGACCACGTCGAAAACCAGTGGTTTGATCTGCGTGAACAGACCCGTTTCGGCCAGCTTGGCCCGGGCCTCTGCCGGCACCGGCTCATCCACGTAAAGCAACGCGATGGCTTCGCCACCTGCCCCTGCGCGACCAAGGGTAAAGTTGGCGATATTGACGCCATGCTCGCCCATGGTCTGCCCCAGCGACCCGATGATGCCCGGGACATCCTCGTTGGTGGTGTAGAGCATGTGACGGCCGACTTCGGCGTCGATATTGATGCCCTTGATCTGGATGAAGCGGGGCTTGCCATCGGAGAACACGGTGCCACCGATCGACCGCTCGCGCTTGGCGGTGACGACTGTCACCTTGATATAGCCCTCAAACGCGCCGGATTTGTCCTGGCTGGTGGTCGAGATCTGAATGCCGCGCTCTTTGGCAACGACCGGGGCCGAGACAAGGTTCACATCCGGCGTGACCGATTTCATGATCCCGGCAACAACGGCGCAGTTCAGCGCCTCCAGGTTCATAGTCGAGGCGACGCCATCATACAGGATGTTGATCGCCTTGATCGGCTCATCTGTCATCTGACCGATGAAGCCCCCCAGATGATCGCCAAGCTTGATCCAGGGGCCCATGACCTTGGCTTCCTCTGCCGTCACGCTGGGCATGTTCAATGCGTTTTCCACCGCGCCGGTCAGCAGATAGTTCGACATCTGATCGGCCACCTGCAGCGCAACGTTTTCCTGCGCTTCGGTGGTTGCCGCGCCCAGGTGCGGGGTGCAGACCACGTTGGGCAGGTTGAACAGGGCGTTTTCCTTGGCAGGCTCGACCTTGAAAACGTCGAAGGCGGCACCGGCCACATGACCCGATTGCAGCATTTCGGCCAGGGCCTCTTCGTCGACCAGACCGCCGCGGGCACAGTTGATGATGCGAACGCCTTTCTTGGTCTTCTCAAGGTTTTCACGGCTCAGGATATTCGCGGTGGCCTCGGTGAAAGGCACGTGCAGCGTGATGAAATCGGCGCGGGCCAGCAGGTCGTCCAGCTCGACCTTTTCAACCTGCATCTTGTCGGCCTTTTCCTCGGACAGGAAGGGATCATAGGCGATGACCTTCATCTTCAGTCCACGGGCACGGTCACAGACGATGCCACCGATGTTGCCGGCGCCGATCACACCAAGGGTCTTGTTGGTCAGTTCCGTGCCCATGAATTTCGACTTTTCCCATTTACCGGCATGGGTCGACTCGCTGGCTTCCGGGATCTGACGCGCCACGGCAAACATCATTGCAATGGCATGCTCGGCGGTGGTGATCATGTTGCCGAAGGGCGTGTTCATCACGATCACGCCTTTCTTGGATGCCGCTTCCTTGTCGACATTGTCGGTGCCGATGCCAGCGCGGCCGACAACCTTGAGGTTGGTCGCGGCTTCCAGAATGGTCGGGGTCACTTTGGTGGCCGAACGGATGGCAAGACCATCATATTGGCCGATGATTTCAGCCAGCTTTTCCTTGTCCTTGCCAACATCGGGCAGGAAATCAACGTCAATGCCACGATCACGGAAGATCTGGACGGCGGTTTCGGACAGTTTGTCGGATACGAGTACTTTGGGGGCCATGGGTCTGGTCCTTGTCAGTGTAGAGAGGGCGGGGGCGAAATCTTGCAAAGATTTCGTTCCGTTTTCTTTGCAAGAAAACGGCCCCCGTGGATCTGTTGCGTTAAGATGCCTGAGCGTCGATTTCAGTTTCGAACGCCCATTTCAGCCAGGGCAGCATGGCGGCGATATCGGCGGTTTCCACCGTGCCACCACACCAGACCCGCAGGCCCGCAGGTGCATCGCGATAGGCTCCGATGTCGAGCGCAACATTCTCGGCTTCCAGCCGTTTTGCCACGGCCTTGGCAAAGGCTGCACCGTCCCGGATGCGCGCGTCGGTGAACTTCAGGCACACGCTGGTGTTCGACCGGGTTGCCGGATCATCCGCCAGATTGGCGATCCAGTCATTTGCGTCACAGAAATCGAAGATTGCTTGTGCATTGGCGTCGGCACGGGCGATCAGCCCCTGAAGCCCACCAACCGAACGGGCCCAGTCCAGCGCAAACAGATAGTCCTCGACCGCCAGCATCGACGGGGTGTTGATCGTGGCACCGGTAAAGATGCCCTCAATCAGCTTGCCGCCCTTGGTCAGGCGGAAGATCTTGGGCAGCGGCCATGCGGGCGTGTAGCTTTCCAGTCGTTCCACGGCACGCGGGCTGAGGATCAGGATGCCATGGGCCGCTTCGCCGCCCAGCACCTTCTGCCAGCTGAACGTGGTCACATCCAGCTTGTCCCAGGGCAAGTCCATCGCAAAGGCGGCCGAAGTCGCGTCGCAGATGGTCAGACCCGCACGGTCATCTGCGATCCAGTCGCCGTTGGGGACGCGCACACCGGCGGTGGTGCCGTTCCAGGTGAACACGACATCATTGTTGAAATCGACCGATGCCAGATCAACGATCTGGCCGTAGTCCGCGGTCTTGACCTCGGCGTCGATCTTGAGCTGCTTCACCACGTCGGTGACCCAGCCGGAGCCGAAGGATTCCCAGGCCAGCATCTCAACCTTGCGTTCGCCCAGAAGCGACCACAGGGCCATTTCAACCGCGCCGGTGTCCGAGGCGGGAACGATGCCGATCTTGTAGTCTGCGGGGATGCCCAGAACGTCGCGGGTGCCTTCGATCGCGGCCTTCAGCTTGTCCTTGCCAATGGCGGCACGGTGCGAACGGCCCAGAGCGGCGTCGGCGAGTTTGGTGACATCAAAAGTGGGGGGTTTGGCGCAGGGGCCAGAAGAAAAACGCGGGTTGGCCGGCCGCGTCGCCGGTTGTTCAATAGCCATCAATGCTACCCTTCCAGATAAGCGCCCCTCGTTGGGGAGGGGTGTCCCACGCACAGAGGTAAGGCGCTGCGGTGCAGCACGCAACCGAAAAATTGCAAAACAACGCCGCTTTGGCAGGCAAAAGCGACACCATTTTCCATTATCGGAAACTTCCGGCACCGCGTCAGGATCCCGACGCCCCCGGAAAAGCCGGTGATTTCACATTGCTCTGCTGGCCGCTTTGCGTCACAGAACTCTAAGCAGGCAAACGGTTTTGAAATGAGCGCACAGGCACGGATAAATCTTCTGGGTGTCCTCGCTGCCATTGGGGCAGGTGTCGCCTTTTCGATCATCGACACGATCTTCAAACTGCTGTCCGGAAGCTACCCCCTGTATGAGGTGGTCCTGTTCCGTTCGATCATCGCACTGACCGTCATGCTGGCGGTGATCGTGCCGTTGGAAGGGGGGTATCACGTTCTGCGCACCCACCAACCACGACTGCATCTGTTGCGGTGCTGCGCAGTCTTGTTCGCCAACCTGTGCTTTTTCACCGGGCTGGCGGTGCTGCCCCTGGCCGAGGCGGTCGCGATCGCCTTCTCAACCCCGTTGATCGTGACCCTGTTGTCCGTCCTCTTTCTGAAAGAGCGGGTCGGTCCGTGGCGCTGGGGGGCTGTGTCCATCGGCTTTGCTGGCGTGCTGGTCATCATGCGACCTGGGGCCGAGACCTTCCAGCCCGCCGCCCTCCTACCGCTGCTGGGGGCCTGTGGCTATGCCACGCTGCATGTGTTGACGCGCCGTGCCGGAAAAAGCGAACGCGGGGCCGCGCTGGCCTTCTATCCGATGCTGGGGTTTCTGGTGATCAGCGCGCTGGTCGGCATCACTTTGGGCGATGGCCGATTCTCTGACGGCAGCAACGCCGCGCTGGACTTCATCTTCCGCGCTTGGATCTGGCCTGAACCACAGGACCTGCCGGTGCTGATCGGCGTCGGGCTGGCAGGTTCGGTCGGCGGCTATCTGGTCAGCCAGGCCTATCGCCTGTGCGAGGCCGCAGTGGTCGCGCCTTTCGAATACATTGCCATGCCGATGGCGGTGATCTGGGGTGTCATGATCTTTGACGAACTTCCCGATCCGCAGGTCTGGCTTGGCTCTTCGTTGATTATCGGGTCCGGCCTGCTTTCGGTCTGGCGCGAAACTCGTCACAATCGGCCCACCAGCCGTCCCCGCCCGCGCTCTAGCGGTTGAAGAAAGGATACCCCATGACCATCCAAGCTGTGGTCTTCGACATCGGCAACGTGCTGATCGAATGGAAACCGGAACGATATTACGACGCCACCATCGGGGAAGACCGCCGACGTGCGATGTTCGCCGAGGTCGACCTGCACGGGATGAACGACGTGGTGGACCGGGGCGGTCCATTCAAGGAAACCATCTATGACTGGGCCACGAAATACCCTGACTGGGAGGCCGAGATCCGTATGTGGCACGACCAGTGGCTGGAGCTTGCGACCCCGGCCATCCCGCATTCGGTAAAGCTGATGCGCGCGCTCCGGAACAAGGGAATCCCCACCTTCATCCTGTCCAACATCGGTATCCGGACCTGGGACATCGCCTGTCAGGCTTATCCGTTCCTGACGGAGTTCGATCATGCCTATGTGTCGGGTCACATGAAGACCGCCAAACCTGACGCCACGATCTATGAGATGGTCGAACAGCATAGCGCCCTGCCCGGTTCAGGGCTGCTGTTTGCAGATGACCGGCAGGACAATCTGGATACGGCCGCCGCACGCGGCTGGAACACCCATCTGTTCGAACACCCCCAAGGCTGGGCCGCGCGGCTGGTCTCCGAAGGGCTTCTGACGCAAGAGGAAGCAGCATGAGCATCCCCAATATCTCTTTTGAAGAGGGCGAAAAGGTCCTGGACTGGATCAGCTTCACCCAGGCGCTGGCCGAGGGGCACGCTCTGGCCAAGGCCGAAATCGACGATACGTTTCTCTATCGCGGTGACGACACATTGCTGAGCAGATCCGCCTGGATTGACGGCATGGGGATCGCCGTGAAAACCGCCACGATTTTCCCGGGCAACCCACAACGCGGCACCCCCATGATCAACGGCGCGGTCTGTCTGTATGATGACCACGGCGGGACGCTGGCCGCCCTCTTGGACTTCCACCTCGTAACAAAGTGGAAAACGGCGGGCGACAGCCTGCTTGGTGCCCTCCGCCTTGCCAATCCCGACAGCCGAGAGGTGCTGATCGTTGGTGCGGGGACAGTCGCCGCATCATTGATCGAAGCCTTCGGGGCCGGTTTCCCAAGGGCGCAGATCCGGATCTGGAACCGAACAACCTCCAAAGCCGAAGCCACCGCCGAACTCTATCCCGGGACATTGGTTGAAAAAGACCTGGAAAGCGCCGTCAAACAGGCGGATATCATCGTCTGCGCAACCATGTCGTCGACCCCGGTGATCAAGGGGGACTGGCTGCGTCCGGGCCAGCATCTGAACCTGATTGGCGCGTATCGCCCAGATATGCGTGAGGCCGACGATGACGCGTTGCGCACGTCGCGGATCTTTGCAGATTCCATCGACACCACGCTCGACCACATCGGAGAGTTCAAGATCCCGCTGGCCGAAGGTGTCATCAAACGCGCGGATGTTCTGGCGGATTTCTATTCTCTTGATGCATTCCCGGCATATGATCCCAAGACCACAACCTTGTTCAAGAACGGTGGCGGGGCGCATCTGGACCTGATGGCAAGCCATCACATTTTGCAAAAATGGAAGAGTTCCACATGATCTGGCTACTGCTTTTCTGCCTCGCACTTGTGATTGCATTGCCAGTGCTGGCCGAAAAGCGGCGGACACAGATTGGCCCTGATGAGCGGCGATCAGCTCCGGGTGCCTTCGCCACCCTCAGCCAGGGCGTGACACACTACCAATGGATCGGCCCCGTGCGCGGCCCCGTTGCGGTCTGTGTGCATGGGCTGACGACACCCAGCTTCGTCTGGACGGGGATCGCACAGGGGCTGGCAAAGCTGGGCTTTCGCGTTCTGATCTATGACCTTTATGGTCGGGGATATTCCGACCGTCCAGGCGGCCCGCAGAACCGCGCCTTTTTCCAGCGCCAACTGGAGGATCTGCTGGAAGACCAGCAAGTGAAGGTTGACTTCACCCTGTTGGGCTATTCGATGGGCGGGGCGATCAGCCTGGCCTATACCGGCGCACATCCTGACAGGGTGCGCAAGTTGATCCTGCTGGCCTCTGCGGGCACCGGTATTTCGGCGGGCGGGCTGGCAAACTTTGTCATTCGCACGCCGGTGATCGGCGACTGGATGATGCTGGCCAGCTTCCCGCGCACCCACCGTCAGGCAACCGAGCGGGAGCGCGACCTGACAGGATCCGCATCAGACATCGTCGATCTGCAACAGGCCGAGCTGAAAACCCGCGGCTTCATTCCCAGCGTTCTGGCCTCTTTGCGCGGATTGCTGTCCGAAGATCTGAAACCCGCCATGAAGGCCATTCACCAGGCGGGGATTCCGGTGCTGGCGATCTGGGCCAGCGAGGATGAGGTGATCTCACCCGCTGCGGTCGGGATCCTGTCCGAACACTGCCGCTCGGTCCGGCATGAAACCGTCACTGGCGCCGGACACGGCCTGCCCTACACTCACACCGAAGAGGTGTTGCACGTGATCCGCCACGATATCGAGCGGACCACCATCTGATCGCTTGGTCACGCGGCCTGCGCAGTCAGGGGCCGCTCGCGCACCGGCAGATGCACGATGGCGCTGAAGGCACCGACCCCAACCCCGATCCACCAGACCAGCGTATAGTCCCCATAGGCGTCATACATGCGACCGCCCAGCCACACGCCCAAGAAGCTGCCCAGCTGGTGGCTGAAGAAGACGATTCCGTAGAGCGTACCCATGTAGCGCAGCCCGTAGATATGCGCGATCAGCCCCGAGGTCAGAGGCACGGTTGCCAGCCACAGGGACCCCATCACCAGCGAGAAGACAATCACGCTGGTCGGCGTGATCGGGAAGATGATGAAGGCAGCGGCGGCCAAAGTCCGGCCAGTATAGATCGCTGCCAGCAGGTACTTCTTGGAGTAATGCTTGCCAGCCCAGCCCGCCAGCAGCGTGCCACCGACATTGGCCGCCCCGATCAGCGCAATGGCCCAAGCGCCAAGACGTGATGTCGACGAAATGCCGATACTGTCCAGCAGACCACCGGGCTGAATGGGGCCACACATCTCGGTCACGAAAGCCGGGAAATGCGCGGTGACAAAGGCCAACTGATAGCCACAGCTAAAGAAGCCCAGAAAGATCAACGTATAAGACGGATCCTTCAACGCCTTGACCAGGATCTGCCCCATGCTCTCTTCCAGCTCGGCTTTGCCTGCGGTCTGGGGCGCACGCATCAGCGGCAGGGTCAGGATCAGCGCCAGAACCGTGCCCGCAAAGACCAGGAACACCTCCTGCCAGCTGAGGAAGGTCAGCATCCATTCCGCCGTCGGCGCGCCAAAGATCTGTCCAACCGATCCCGCTGCCGTCACGATGGCCAGTGACATGGAGCGGTGCTCATCCGCGCTGGCACGGCCAACAACCGCCAGCACCACGCCAAAGCCGGTGCCAGCCACGCCAAAGCCAACCAGCCAGGAATAGGCCTGATGTTCCAGCGGCGTCGTGGATCCAGCGCTCAGAACCAGGCCAATGGTATAGATGATGGCCCCCAGAACAATCGCGCGCCGGTCGCCCAGCCGTTCGGCAATCGCGCCAAAGATCGGCTGACCGATGCCCCAGGCCAGGTTCTGAAAGGCGATCGCCAGCGAAAACTCGCTACGCAGCCAGCCGAATTCGTCAGCAATCGGGATCTGGAAGACGCCAAAGGACGCCCTGACAGCAAAGCTGACCAGAATGATGACACACCCGACGATCAGGACGGGGGTAAACAGCGATGCATTGCGGTCCATGATGGGTCTCCAGCTCAAGCTTGGCGAGGCTATAGAATGTCCAGCAAAGGTCAAATCAGGATTCTTGCGGTCATCAATAAGAAATATTGAACTGACGCAATGTTCCCGCGTCGCTTCCGGCGCTTTCCTTGAGCCATGCGGCGCGGTATGGCTGCGATATGATAGATGTGACGACACTTTACCAGGACCGAGTCGCGGCAGGCATCATCCGCCCCGACCCCGCGCAAGAGGCCGTTCTGCCGGAATTCGCCCGCATCGCCGAAGGGCTGCGCGCGGCGCCAGTCAAACGCGGCTTGTTCCGCAAAGCGGCGCCCCCTCCTGCGCCCAAGGGCCTGTATCTCTGGGGCGGCGTCGGGCGCGGCAAATCCATGTTGATGGATCTCTTCGTCGACAGCCTGGAAGACGTGCCCTCGCGACGGGTGCATTTCCACGCCTTCATGCAGGAGATCCACACGCAGATGCACGCGGCGCGTCAGGACGGGGTCGAGGATGCGCTGGCACCAGTGGCCGAAGCCGTGGCAAAATCCGTTCGCCTGCTGGCCTTCGACGAGATGCAGATCACCGATATCACCGATGCGATGATCGTCGGTCGCCTATTTGAGGCACTGTTCTCCGCAGGTGTCGTGGTCGTCACCACGTCAAACCGTATCCCTGATGACCTCTACAAGAACGGGCTGAACCGTCAGCTCTTTCTGCCCTTCATCGACCTGATCAAGGATAGCATGACAGTGCATGAGATGGTCAGCCCGACAGATTATCGTCAGGACCGGCTACAGGGCGCACAGGTCTATTTCTCCCCCATCGGCCCCGAGGCGCGGGCGCAGGTCAAGGCAATCTGGGAAGATCTTTCAGGTGGTCCTGCGACACCGCTGACGCTGGAGGTGAAAGGGCGCGAAGTGGTGCTGCCCGCCTTCCGCAATGGCGTGGCGCGGGCAACCTTCTATGACCTCTGTGGCAAGATGCTGGGCCCCGGCGATTACCTGACCATCGCCGATGAGGTGAAGGTGCTGGTCCTGGAGGATATTCCTCGCCTCAGCCGCAACAACTTCAATGAGGCTAAGCGTTTCGTCACGCTGATCGACGCCCTTTATGAGGCCCGCGTGCGGCTGATCTGTTCAGCCGCGGCTGAGCCGGAGATGCTCTACGTCGAAGGTGAAGGCACCTTCGAATTTGAGCGCACCGCCTCGCGGCTGCGGGAAATGCAGGATCTGGACTGGGGCAAGGACGACTGATGCCGGGCAGACCCGCGCCGCGTCAGCGGCGCCGGGCCCAACTGGCCGGGATCGCCAGATCCCGGACGGGCGGGAGAGCCCCGCCCTAACCGTTTTCGCGCAGGATGTTCCCCGCCAAGTAGAGCGACCCGCAGATCAGCACACGGGCCTGCGGATCCGCTGCCACAAGGGCTTGCAGGGCCGAGAGCGCATCCTCAGCCACGCGGGTTTGCATCCCCACGGCCTCAGCCGCGGCTTGCGTTTCTTCCGCGCTCAGCGTGTTCACCTCATCCGGGATCGAAATCGCGGTCAGGCTTTGCACCTGCGGGGCAAGCGGGGCCAGGTATCCGGTCACATCCTTGGTGTTCAGCATTCCGCAGATCAGATGCGTCGGACGCGCAGGCAGTCCCGCCAGCACGTCGGCCAGCGCAATACCTGCCGCAGCGTTGTGCCCCCCATCCAGCCACAGCTCCGCCTCTCCGGCCGCTTCGACCAACGGACCGGTCTTCAGACGCTGCATCCGGGCAGGCCAGACCGCATCGCGCATCGCCGCCTCACAGGCCGCCTCATCAGCGCCCAGATGGCGCAGCGCTGCCAGCGCGGCCCCCGCGTTCTGGATCTGATGCGCCCCCAACAGCGCCGGCAGTGGAAGGTCCATCAGTCCGGTTTCGTCCTGGAAGACCAACCGGCCACGTTCCTCATAGACGTGCCAATGCTGCCCATGGACCAGCAGCGGCGCGCCCAGCGCGGCCGCCCGTGCCTCGATCACCTCCAGCGCCTCATCCGGCTGCGGGCCCACCACACAGGGGATACCGCGCTTGATGATCCCGGCCTTTTCCGCCGCGATCTTGGCCAGCGTGTTGCCCAGGAACTGCTCATGGTCGATCGAAACCGGCGTGATCACGGTCAACGCCGGGTCATCGATGACGTTGGTCGCATCCAGACGCCCGCCCAGACCAACCTCAAGCAGCGTGTAATCCGCCGGGGTCCGCGCAAAGGCCAGCAGGGCCGCGCAGGTGGTGATCTCGAAATAGGTGATGTCGATGCCGCCATTCTTGGCATAGCACTCATCCAGGATCTCGGTCAGATGCGCTTCATCAATCAACTCACCCGCCAGCCGGATCCGCTCATGGAACCGCGCCAGATGCGGCGAGGTATAGGCGTGAACGGATTTGCCCATGCCCTCAAGCCCGGCGCGGATCATCGCCTGGGTCGACCCTTTGCCGTTGGTTCCGGCAATATGGATCACCGGCGGCATCTTGCGTTGCGGGTTGTCCAGGGCTTCCAGCAGGCGCCAGACCCGGTCCAAAGTCAGATCAATGACTTTGGGGTGCAAAGCCATCATGCGCGCCAGGATGGCGTCAGAAGTCTGCTGCGTCATTCCGGGGTCTTTTCGTCCTGAGCGGTGTCCGGGCTTGCCTCGGCCTGTTCCATCTCGGTCTCATCCGGCGGCGGCAGATCCGCCTGAATAGCGGGCGGCAGCCCCAGAAGCATACGGATGATGGTGATCAGCTCACCCCGCATTTCGGTCCGCTTGGTCACGCGGTCCAGCATCCCGTGATCCAGCAGGTATTCAGCGCGCTGGAACCCTTCGGGCAGTTTTTCACGGATGGTCTGTTCGATCACGCGGGGACCGGCAAAACAGATCAGCGCGTTGGGTTCGGCGATCTGCACATCCCCAAGCATCGCATAGGACGCGGTCACACCCCCGGTGGTCGGATGGGTCAAAACCACGATATAGGGCAGGCCTGCTTCCTTCAGCATCTGCACGGCGACGGTGGTGCGGGGCATCTGCATCAGCGACAGGATGCCTTCCTGCATCCGCGCGCCACCCGCAGCGGAAAACAGGATCAGCGGGCGCTTCAGCTTCACCGCTTCTTCGGCTGCCGCGACAATCGCGTTGCCGACATACATGCCCATGGAACCGCCCATGAACGAGAAGTCCTGCGCCGCGGCGATGACCGGGGTGCGCCCCAGCTCACCGGCTGCGACCAGCATCGCTTCCTTTTCGCCGGTGGTCTTCTGCGCGGTCTTCATCCGATCGGGATATTTCTTCTGGTCACGGAACTTCAGCGGATCCGTCGTCGGCTCGGGCACTTCGACCTCAGTGAAGATGCCACCGTCAAACAGCGCCTCGAAGCGGGCACGGGGCGTAATCCCCATGTGATGATCGCAATGGGTGCAAACATTCAGGTTTTCGCTGAGTTCGCGATGGAACAGCATCGTTCCACAGCCATCACATTTCTGCCAAAGGTTTTCGGGGACTTCACGACGCGAAAAGATCGAGTTGATCCGCGGTCGGACGTAGTTTGTGATCCAGTTCATAGCATGCCTCTGCAGGGGCGGGGTCAGAGCCTGAGATAAGCCGACGCGGCGGCAATTGCAATCAGCGTCGGATTGCAACGCGTGCAACCAGCCACGCGACGATCATGAATGCGAAATCAACGGCCAGCCACGGGCGCAGCGCGTCGGTGTCCGACATTTCGTAGGGAAGCAGGAAAAGCGACAACCCGTTCAGGCTGGTTGGCGACGCCACGATCAACAAGGCTGTGAAATTGTTGAACATATGCACGGCGATGGCGGGACCAAGCGTGCCGGCCCGCGCTGTCAGGTCCGCCATCAGGATCCCGAACAGACCGGCCCAGATCGCAACCAGCGCCGCGTTGTCCCCGGCCTCGGCAGGCACATAATGACCGATCGCAAACAGCGCAGAGGGCACCCACATCCAGATCAGGGGCGATTTGAATCGGGCCGCCAGGCTCTGTTGCAGGTAGCCCCGGAACAGAATCTCTTCGGCTCCGGTCTGGATCAGCAGCACGCATACACCAAGCGGCAGAAAGGTCAGCCAGACGCCGATGGTCAGATTGGGTTGCAGCGGTTCGCCCATGTCGTAAGGGGGCAGAACGGCGATGCAGACCATCAGAAGAACCAGACAGACCGACGTTCGGGCAAATTGCGACACGGCCAGCGGCAAAGGTCCGATCACGCTTCCAAGCGACCGGCGTTGCAGGGTTCTGACAACAACTGCCACCCCCGCGACAAGAAAGGCAAAGCTGCCCAGAAGCGCCAGCATCGCCCCTGGTGTTCCACCGTCAGCCAAAGCCAGAATCCAGGCCGGAGAAACGAATAGCGACAGCACCAGGTTGAACACGGTGCCAAGGGCCATGGACACCGCAGCCAGAACCACCAAACCGACCGGAAGGCGCCAGAACTCTGCCCGCGCGCGGACAGGGGCCACCAGCCATTCATGACGGGCGTATCGTCCGGCCTCAGGCATGCATCCTCGTATCTTCGCTCAACGCCGACAGCTCCTTTTCGGCTTCGGCCAGGGCGTTATAGTCGATATCCGCTTTGCGAAGAACCGCCGCAATTTCCTGAAGGTGACCAGACACGGTTTCCAGCAGGCTCATCGCGACCCCGGCATCGTTTTCGATGACGGCCCGGAACTCCTCGGTGCCGATCCGCAGGAAGGAACTGTCCTTGGTGGCAATCAGATCCATCTGCCGTACCCCGCCGGTGATCACCGATAGGTCCCCGATCACGCGGCCCGGTTCGACCAGGGAAATGGGCGGCGCATCCGGGTCACTGCCCGGCCAGCGCAATTCGGCTTCGCCGCTGATGCACAGGTAAACCGCATCCGCCATTTCTTCACGACAGAAGATCCGCTGCCCCGCCTCCACCTTGTGCCACAGGGCAGAGAAGGCCAGAAGGCGTTGGTTTCGTGCATCGAGCCCGGAAAAGAGCTCGGTGTTTGCAATGATCGACACCTTGCGTGAGAAATCGGACCCCGCATCGAAATCCGCAGCGCCAAGGTCTTCCCGTTTCACGCCGTCGATGCGGCCGTCCCGGATTTCCACGAACAGGTCATAGCGTTCCGGGTGCTCGAAGCGATCCTCCATGAAGATCATCGTGGCAGCGGGCAGAAGTTCACGCAGCCGCTCCCGCGTTTGCAAGCGGTTGTCTGAATCGTGGCTGGCCAGAACGGTATCCATCAACAGGATATCCGGCCGCTTGATCCCTGCGCGAGAGAAGGCCGCCCGTTCCTTGAAAACCGCAGGCAGGTTTGCCCCACCCAGGCCCGTCGGCATGTCATAAAGCAGCGAAGCCAGCCGTTTTCGCAAACCGTTTTCGACCAGGATTTCGGCCACCAGATCCTCGACCAGCTGGGTCTTGGCCCCGGCCTTGATCGAAATCCGGCCATAGAGGACGTTTTCCAGCACGGTCAGTACCGGCAGGTATTTTTCGGGTGAAACCGGTTCGAACATCTCCCTGGCTTCGGCGCGCATCCGGGCAAGGCTTGTCTTGCGGATCGAAAGGATCTTGTCCTTGTACTTGTCCGAAAAGCCCGGGCCGATCTGTTCCGCGGTCAGCAGGAACGGCACCGTCATCAACAGCGCTTCGTCTTCCTTGTTCAGACCTTCGCTGAACCGTTCCGAGATGTCATACAGCCGGCGATACATCGCGTCGTCCATACCCAACCGCCGGAACAGGGGGTGATCGGTATTGTCGCGTCCGAAGGTCTGTTTCAGCATTCCCATCACACCGATCGAGATCGACAGCGTTTCACGGCCAAGACCAAGATCGCTGATCATGCGAATGAAGGCCTCTTCGCCAGCCAGCCCTTCCTGGGTGATGTCATGACGCGGCGTGGCAAACAGAAGGTTGCCCCCCAAAGGCACTGCGGGGTTGAATTTTTCCGGCTCGAAATGGTGTACGATGTCATCCAGCCCGGCCTCGACCAGCCGCTGCCGCGTCAGGCTGCGCAGCTTGACCAGATCCCGGGTCAGATACGGGTGCAGGTCGGCATCGATCTTGGTCTGCAATGTCCGCCTGAACAGCTGCTCATCGATGCCCATCGCCTCGGCCAGCTTGAACCACCAGTCGCGGATGTCCTCATGTCCGGACATGCCCGCAAATTCCGGGTTGACCCACTCGGCCTGCAACAGGTCGGCAGAATTGCCCGCGCGCTTGGCCTCGGACAGTTTCCGGATCAAGCCCCGATCCTCGGTCTGCAACTGCTGGGGCTGCGAACGCAGGGACATCAACAGGTTATCCCCCAGCGTACCGTCGAAGATATAGGGCCGGGAATGTGCGTAGCCCACGCGCGCAGCGATCACGGCCTGGTGCAATTCCAAAATGTCGCGCCCCGCCACGAGGACCTGCCCCCGGGTCGGGACCAGCTCACGTGTCAGCAATTGTGCGAACGCGGCCCGTTCGGCCGCAACAGAGCTCTTGATGGCAATCCGCGCCCCCGCCGGGATCTTCAGCGAGATATCTTCCAGCACCGTGTGCCCGTCAGCATCCTTGACCGTGACATCCTTGAATTCGATCTCTCCGGTCAGGCGCGGCAGGCTTGCCGGGGTACCTTCGAACAGCTCTTTTTTGATGATCCCGGCCGGTGCAAAGCGTTCAGTCACCACTTTCCAGCGCAGCGACATGTCCTGCACATGGTTGTAGAAAAACAGCAGTTCCTTCCAGGGGGCAGACAGATCCTTGTAAGCGGCCAGCGCCGCCACCAGCGCCCCGACAGTGATTTCCCCCTTGATCGCCAGATAGCCGCCCACCGAATAGAACAGGAAAGGGGTCATCTGGCTGATCAGGTTGTTCAGAAACTTCATGAAGAATTTCTTGCGGTAGATCCGGAACCGGATCTCGAACAGCTTGCCCAGGCGATCAGACACCAGTGCAAGCCGATACCGCCAACCGCCATTGATCCGCAGGTCTTCGATCCCGGCGGCGGTTTCACCGATCTCTGACGCCAGTTTGCGAACCTCTTGAATCCGGTCCTTGTTCAGCTTGTTGATCTGCCGCTGCAACATCGGGATCAGCCAGGCCTGCAACGGGATCAGCGCGATGGACGCAAGACCGAACCAGACGCTCTGCATGAACAGGAAAGCGACAATGGTCAGCATCTGACCCGCCTGAAACACGGGCTGGGCAACCGCATCCCCCATCAGCCCGCCCATCGGCTCGGCCTCGGAGGTGATCATGGACACCAGTTCACCCTGGCTGGTGGTCCGGAAATAGGGCGCCGGGAACCGCATCATGCGGGCGATCAGCGTGTACCTGAGACGGCGCAACATCCGTTCACCCAGGATGCCCTTCAGGGTGTTCAGCCGCATCTTCAGCAGTCCCGCCGCAAGCACCGCGGCCAAAAACGCGAAACAGAGCGCCATCAGATATTCGATCTGGCTCAGCTCAACCGACCAGAACACAAAGCTCTCGGACTGCATTCCGATGGCATCGTTGATGATGCGTTTGGGCAGTTCAAGCGTCGCGTAGATGAACGGAAAGGTCACCAGAGTCAGCGCCAGCAACATCAGTTGCTGACGTTTCGAGTGTTTCCAAATGAAGGAAAACAGGGTGGGCTCCATACCCGTTCCTCAATTTAACAGACGGCGTTTTGTTGTGAAGGTCCATGCTCCGGGCGTCGGGCGAAGCTTACAGACGGTAAGCATTGCAAACCTTCAATACAAGATCGTCCAATCACATTGTTGCGCCTTGGCCCACCGAAGAGCGGTCATGTGCAGCAGCGGACCATGCGGCCAATGGCCCAAAATTTGGTTAATTTCCCCTATACATAACATCGGTTAGCGGAATAATTCACACATTGAAGAATTTGGAGTGGGAGCCGGATCGGCGTTGGGGTCGGCAGAAGAATATGAAGAAGTATAGTATCAGCGCGGTTTTCGGCCTGTTGACGGTCGCCACGGGTCTGTCGGGATGCCTGAGCAGCTCGGGCCTGGCCTTTGCGCCCCAGGACGAAGCCAGCCAGTCGCAAACGGCGGTGAATGCGCTGGACAAATATGATTTCGAAGCTGGCCGGATCTCTCTGGTGCCACCCAAGGGCTACTGCATCGACAAACGCTCGGTGCGCGACCGCAACGGGGCCGGCTTTGCGCTGATTGCCCGCTGTGACATGCTGGGCCGGCGCGGGATACAAAGCGGTCACGACCTGGCCCTGATCTCTGTCACCATCGGTGCGCAGAGCGCGGCCGAAACGCCATCCATTTCGGACCTGAAAGGCTCTGCCGATGGGGCGACCATCCTTGAGGAAATGAACAAGAATGGGCTGCCGATGATCCGGCTTCAGACTGACAGCCTGGATCTGGACGGGGCCGCCGAACAACACTGGAGAGCGGCCTTTGCCCTGAACGGGCACCTTGTCGCGCTGGCGCTTTATGCCCCGGAAAACGATGTGCCGCTGACGCGCAAGGCCATGTCGCTGCTGGAAAGCCTGGTGTCCCGCACCAGAGCCGCCAGCCAGACGCCGGTTCCCGAAAAGGCAGATCTGCCGAACCTGCGGCCCGTTGCCCGCCCGGATGACCTGTTGGCCGCTGAAACCTGACCCCGTTTGGGCGGGCTTTCAGCGGCTTTATTTGACTGCAAGGCTTTGGTCACTTAACCAAGATAAAAACAAAACAAGCCGATGCGCATCGCAATGGGAACGATATGGGCAGGATACTGGACAAGCTGTTACACAGGCGCGAGCTTCGCCGCTGGAGGCGCGCCGCAAGGCTATCCGAAACAGCCGCGTTGCAGGAACTGCGCACCCAACGCAACCAGGCGCGGGCCCTAAGGAACCATCTGGACCGTCTGATCCACGTTGCAGATGGACGGCTTGCGCTACCCCTGATCGGCTCTTCCTTCTTTCCGAAACCACATGGGACCGATTGGTCGTGGCGGCCAGAGCTGTGGCGCGGACCGCTGCCAAGCCCCGGCTTGTCCTCTGTCCCGACGAAATCGACGCTGGGCGGTGAGGTCACGCTGTTTCATGACTGCGACTTCTCGGAACTGACACTCCGGCAGCTGCGCAACACGCGCGAAGAGGACCTTGCCCCCTTCGGCTTGCGCATGGACGTTTTCAAATTTGACGGCTCTTTTCTGTCCCTGGTGATCGATCTGCCCGATCGCGCGGCCGAGGGCATGACCAAGACCCACCTGATGCGCGTCGACACGATCATCGAAACGGAAAAGCCGTTGGAGATCTTTGCCCGCCTCAACATCAAGCATGGGCCCAACACCGAGCAGATCGTCCGGGAGCTGCCATTGGACGCACAGGACGTCATGGTCGAATTTGATCTGGCCTATTCCCGGCTGAACGAAAAGCGGATCGAGAAGATCTGGCTGGATCTGATCTTTGAAGCGCCCGACATGAACCAGGTCATCCTGCGTGACCTGACATTCTCCAGACATCGCCGCGCGGCATTCTGAACAGGACAGCGAGATGAGCGAACTGACCCTTACCAAAATCCGTTTCCGTCAGGGACAATGGGAAGGGCGCCTGGATGGTGCCCCGGACACCGGAGCCCGGCCGAATATCGAGGTACGGCTGCATGATCAGCTGATCGAAAACATCGAGCTAAACGAGGGAGAAACCGGAACCTCGTGGAATCTGGTCATCCCGATTCCGCCGCACGCGATCTCGGACGGGGTGCATACCTTTCTGATCTATGACGCGGCGAACGACACCCGTCTGGGTGACTTCACCCTGATGGGTGGTGAGGCCATGAGCGATGAGCTGCGCGCCGAGGTCGAGCTGCTGCGCGCCGAGCTGGACATGCTCAAGCGCGCATTTCGCCGTCATTGCCTGGAAACCATGTAACCCAGCCGGTTTACGAAAGCGTCAGAACAGCGCCTGCGCCTTAGCGGTGAGCGCGGACATCGCTTCGGCAAAGGGCAGCGGTCCATAGCTGCAGCGGGCCACGCCAGATTGGCGCGCGACGTCCAGCGTGATCCCGCGCATCATCACGTTCACCGGCAGACCGCAGTCCGAACAGATCCGCGCAATCAATTCGGGATCGGTCAGCCCCGGAATGAAAAAGCTGTTCGCCCCTGCTTCGGCATAGGCCGCGGCCCGCTCCAGCGCAGCGCCCAGAAGATCTGCGTGTTTGGAGGCTTCCCGCTCTTTCAGGAACAAATCGGTGCGCGCATTGATCCAGAACTGAGCATTGGTTTGACGTGCCGCAGCGATACGACGGGACTGATCCTCGGTTGAATAGAGCCCTGCACCGCCGACCACCTGATCTTCGAAGTTCATCCCCACTGCCCCCGTCGCGATCAGGCGCTCCACATTGGCCGCAACCAGTTCAGGCGCCTCAGCATAGGCCCCCTCGAAATCGATGGTAACGGGCAGCTCGACGGTGGCGACGATCCGTGCGGCGACGTCCAGCAACACGTCCATTGGCAGTTTCTGCCCATCGTCAAATCCCTGCGCACCGGCAACTGACCAGCTGCCGGTCGCGATTGCCTTGGCACCGGCGGCTGCAACCGCCTTGGCGCTGCCGGCGTCCCAGATGTTGTAAAGGATCAGCGGATCGCCGGCGACATGGAGGGCCGCAAATTCCGTGGCGCGCGTTTCAAAAGCCATCATTCTCTCTCCTGATATGAGGTTTCCAGGGTGATCAGTTTCCGTTTGCGCCATAAGCCACCACCATACCCGGTCAGGTCGCCATTGGCGGCCAGGATACGGTGACAGGGCACGATGATGGCAAGCTGGTTCTTCCCATTGGCTCGGGCCACGGCACGGGTCGACGATGGTCGCCCCAGGGCGGCAGCCAGATCGGAATAGCTACGCGTTTCGCCTGCCGGGATCTGTTGCAACGCGGCCCAGACCTCGCGCTCGAAGGCGGTCCCGTGCAGGGCACAGGGCGTCTGAAACGTGGAGGAACGCCCGGCAAAAAACGCCCGCAGCTCCTGTCTCACCTGTTCCGTCGGCGGGGTTGTCCCGATGCCAAGGCCGCCGGGTTGCCGCTCCAACAATCGCCGGACTTCGGTGGCCAAAGCCTTGCGATCAACGAATTCCAGCAGATGCAGACGATGCTGACATGAGATCGCAACCATGGATCCAAGTGGCGTTTCGATCCAATCGGCTTGCAACAGCGCGTCTTTGCGGAACGCGCCCGGCGCGATCCCGATCAACGCAGCAAACGCTGCGCGAAAGGCGCTGGGGCTTTCGAAGCCGGATTCAATCTGTGCTGCCAAAACGGTTTCGCCCGCACGAAGCGTCGTGAAGCCCTCCTTCAGACGCCGAAGCCGTGCAAGCTCCAGAAACGTCAGTCCGAATTGCCGCTTGAAAACCCGCCTGACGTTCGAAGGATCATAGCCGAAACGGACGATATCAGCTTCGCTCCACCTTTTGTGCGGCTGCGCGTCCAGCGCCGTCAACAATTTCTGAACCGTGGGGTCATCCGCGGCCGCTTCGGCCAGCGGGCCGCATCGCTTGCAGGCTCGAAACCCGGCCTCCAGGCAGTCGGAAATGGACCCGTAGAACTGGCAGTTCTCAAACTTCGGCTTTCGCGCCGAACAGGTCAGGCGACAGAAAACACCGGTCGAAGTGACCCCCACCCATGCGCGACCCTCATAGCGGGGATCGCGGTCCAAAAGCGCTTGATACAGAATTCTGGAATCGGGCAGGTCGAACATGATGCATGGATACTGCAATTCCGGATCACCCGGCGTCGAAAATCGGGCATCCATTTCAAAATGCCCGCACATCTGCGTGAACAGCCGCGGTGACCCGTCCAATTTTCCTCAACTCGAAAGGAAATGCGAAACCACATCTTAGCCTTTCGCTGGCAATTTGTGACCGGTGCGAATCTGAATCATCGGTTGGAGGTGCGCGACATGCTCAAGAAACAGATTGCGATCCCTGCGATTGTGGCGCCAATTCTGGTTATCTTTCTGGTGTGTGCGGCAAGTGTAGCCCGGGCAGGCGTGCAGGAACTGCCTGTTTCCGCGGATCGCTGCGCCATCTTCCTTGCCCTGACCGGGCGGGTTCAACCGGGATGCACTGACCCGAAAGGTTTAGATCTTGGGTCGGAACGGCGGTTGCCCACAAAGCAGGAGTTTTCCAAAGACGCCCTGCCGCCAAAGGATCTGGAGACCGAGAAGGGCTATTTCGTACATTTCGCCTTCAATTCCGACGCCCTGACACAGGCCTATCACGCCCATCTGGATCGGTTGGGCGCCATCCTCCGTGACCCTGCGCTTGCAGACAGCTGTATCAAACTGGTTGGCCACACGGACAGCGTTGGCGCCGCCGCGTTCAATCTGCGCCTGTCTGATGCGCGCGCAAGCCAGGTCGCGGCCTATCTGGTCGCCAAGGGGAATGTCCCAGCCAAGATGGTGCTGACGGAGGCGAAGGGCGAAGGTGGCCTTCTGCCCGGCATTCCCGGCCCACATCCCCGTAATCGCCGGGTTGAGGTGCTGGCCAAACCCCGCATCGGCAACACCTGTCAGTGAATGCGGCCCCTGTTCCTACGGTTTCTGCTCTTGCTGATCGGATGGCTATATGCCTCCGTCGCCTGCGCTGAGCAGCCGCCCGTCGCGCTGGTCTTCGGGATCGGCAGCTATGACAGCGGGCCGGACCTACCGAACGCCCGTAACGATGCGCAGGCAATTCACATGGCGCTCAGCAAGGCGGGTTACCGATCAGAGCTGGTACTGGACGCCACCCGCGGCGATGCGCTGCTTGCCCTGGCGCAGCTGCGGCTCACCGCCACACAAGCAAATCAGGCGCTGATTTTCTTTTCCGGGCACGGGGCCATTGTGAATGGCCAAAGCTATGTTTTCTTCCGCGATTCCGGCCTGTCGGCCTCCGATGCGATCAGCAGCGCCTTGCCACAGGCACTGCTGGTCAAATCCATCGCGGACCGCCCGCGCCAGAAGATCATCCTGCTGGACATCTGCCGGGACAACCCTTGGCAGGGGGGCGAAATTCCCTCGCCCCCGCCCGCTTGGACACAGCCGGGCGGCGTATTTCTGGCCCATGCCACCCAACCCGGCAAACCCGCCTATGACGGGCGCAACGCGCTGAGCCCCTTCACCACAGCGCTCTTGGAGCAGCTCCTTTACCCGCCAACCTCGATCGAGGACTTCTTTCGCGCGGTCAGGCTCCGGGTGGTCCAGCTGACGGGTGGGCGTCAGGTTCCCACAACCCAATCCACATTGCTTTACCCGGCACAGCTCTTGCCCCTCAGGACGCCGATTGCGGAAGCGGAATGAAGCGCACCCAATCAAAAACGGCCTTGGCTGCATGGTCCGATACGGTTTCCCCAGACCAGCTCGCGATTGATTTGTCTGCGGCCCAGAGGTTCAGAAACAGGTATCCCGGCACCTTGGGCAGGCGCGCATCCTGCTCGGTGATTTCCAGAACCAGCTTGTCCTCAACAAACCACCGCAGCGCCGTGGCGCTCCACTCGAACGCATAGCGCCGCGGACGATCCGCCGCATCGAACCCCAAGTCGACAAACCGGTTCTGCAACTGGCCATCGACAAACCAGGCCGCATGCAGGCGCGTGGTATCCCGGCCCAGAAACTCGACATCGATTTCATCATGGCGTGTACCGTAATAGGCCCCGGTATAAAGGAAAAAGCCCGTCACCACGCCGGATCCGCGCGCTGGCTGTATCATCGCCTCATAACGCCCAAAGCCGCTGCGCATCAACCTCCGTAGAGATCCACCCTCAAAACCGTTATTCCGCCCATTAACCGGTTTCAGGCTGAGTGCGACGCCGTCACCAGCGACAACACGCGCGCGTCGCCAGTCCGTATCGAAACCTGGATGCGAAAAATCGTAGTCCGCAACTGCCCACTTGCTGACATCGATCTGTTGGAACACATCCCGAAACGCTCCAGCCAAAGGTTCTCCGGCCCCCGCAGGCCCTGCGAGAGAGAGGCTCACCGCCAAACACACACAAATTTTCATACCCCACCCATAGGGTTAACAGAAGTTAACCTTAATGAGGCTGTCCTGTGCGCGCTGCAGGGGCAATGGAATTCTTAACAAATGGTTAACGCACGTCGGCGGTGCCGTGTGCCCCCCCTTTTCCGGGCTGGTCTTAAGCTCTCGGAAACCGGCGCGTGTCATCGTGTTGCAGAACAAAACGGATCTGTTGATGTTGTCTGACACACGCAAACCCCGGATGATGATCCTGTTGCTGCTTGTTTCGCAAGGCCTGACCGCCTGTCTGGGGGCCTCACCTCGGCTGGCCCCGGCAATTGCCGAACCGAACACGCGACCGGCCCGGAATTTCACCTCATTCGCCCATTCGTTGGAGTGTATGGACAAGCTTCTGGCCCGCACTGGCGGGCGCCGATATCTGATTTCGTCCAACGGTTTGCCCGACAAGACACGGGATATCGATCTGGGCGCGGACGACATGCTGATCAATGCGATCAGCCAGATGAACGCCACCAACAAGAAATATGTGTTTCTGGATCAGGCGCTCCTCAAGGACTTTGGTCAGCTTGAACTGCTGACTTCGCGCAAAGACGAAGAAATAGAGCCGCAGATCTACATCCGCGGCTCGATCAGCCAATTGGATGAACGCACGAGTGATGCCGGCGCAACCGGAGATTATGACGCGTCCAGCAAGCGCAGCGTTTCAGACCTCTATTTCCGCGGCACCCGCAAGCTGTCCATTGTCACCGTGGACATGCATCTGGTGCAATATCCCTCCCGCCGAGTGATCCCGGGCGCGTCGGTCGCGAACTCCATGGTCGTCTCGCAACGGCGGTTGGACGGGCGGATCGTCGGGCTGATCAATCAGGGGACACTTGGCCTACCGATCTATATCGAAAGGATCGAAAGCAAGGGGCAGGCCGTGCGAAACCTGATCGAAGTCGGGGTGATAGAGCTGTTGGGACGCCACGCGAATGTGCCCTATTGGTCCTGCCTGGCAGCGTCACACACCGACTCGCTTCAGAACGAACGACAAGAACGTAGGGCCACCGTATCGGGGGACCTCGCCCGCATCACTGAAGCGCAAGAGATCCTTGGCCAGATCGGCCTGCTCGGATCGCATCAGCCCGGAGTGCTGGATCAGCCAACCAAGCAGGCGATCAGCAGATTCCAGGATCAGCAGCGGCTGCTCCCCAACGGGATCGTGGATTTTGACACTTTGCGGGCCTTGAGGGAACAGGCGCGGGTCACCGCTGAAAAACCCCGACCACAAGCGGCCACACCCGCGCCCGCCAAAGCCCTGCCACCGCCGCCCAAACGGTCCAAGCGCAACACGGAACCGGGTTTGACGCGCAAGAATTGTTCAGGGGATCGCCATTGCAGCGATCACTATCTGAACCTCTATGACTACATAAAGAACCTCTGAGCGGCTGGGGCGCCTGGCAGTCCCAAACACGTGAGGGAGCAGGTAAACAACTCGCGCACTGACGGGAAAAACCTCCGCCACACGTACATCTTACGCGCCCTGCTCTTCGCCCTTTGCCCCTTGATTTGCGTCCCAAATACGGACGTCGGCCATTCCCATGCTTCACACGGAAACGGCGCCCGTTTGAAAACCGCGGCTTGGGGCCGGATCAGTTGCAACTCTTTGCGAACAGGGCAACGCGGCGATTGTGGCGCGACGTCGGCTTGAACCCCGGCAAAGGCTGATCCTCACCTTCCGAGGCAACTTCCCGCACCCGTTCGGGCGCAGCAAGGCGCCGCCGCAACTCGTTTGCGACCGCCTGGGCCCGTTCCAGTGCAATCTGACGGTTCTGTTCGGCCGGGCCGCTGCTGTCGGAATGGCCGACAAGACGCAAGCAGGCATTCTGCATCAGCGGGCTTTGCAGCACGTCGGCCAGCACAGAAATCTGCGCCAATGCCCCCGCATCCAGACCGGTGCCGCCAGAGGCAAAGAACACGTGGTTTTCGCGCATTTCCGCGTCCGGCGTCCTGGTATCGGCAGGTGGTGTCGGCGTGTCCTCCAGATCACAGCCTTCAGACCTTAAACCATATTGTTCAAACACTTTTTCACACAGCTGCTGTGAGGTCAGAGACACCCCCTGGCCCGGCGCAAGGACGGCACCTGCCAACAGCAGGCTGGAAAGGAATGCAATGTGTTTCATGTCGGGCCTCCTGAAGCGGATCCTAGGCGACAAGGAATAACAGGGACTAAAGAAACTCTCTTCAAAACACGGTAAATCGTTCCCCCTTCGTTTACGCCTTGTTCTTTCGAATCTCTGAGATTGAGCACATGCAAAGCGAATCTTCCAATTTGACCCAAAGCGCCGCGGCCCCGAAATCGCGGCACACCTGGATTGACGCGCTCAGGTTGCTGGCCGGGCTGTCCATGGTCGGGCTGCATGCCACCGCTGATGCAAACGGTCAGCCCTTTCCAGACTGGCCTGTCGAAGACCGGGTGATCCCCATGCTCTTGCGCGCGGTGCTCTATACCGCTCGGACCGAACTCTTTCTCATGATTTCGATCTTTCTGCTGTTTCTGTCGCTGTCTGTCAGACCACGCCCCTATGCACATGTCGTCGGCGAACAGGCAAAGCGCCTGCTGGTGCCGTTCCTGTTCTGGACAGCGTTCTATGCGGTCTACAACCTGATCAAAGCGGACAGTTTCGGATATCTGGTGAGCGAGGTCAGCAGGATTTCCTCTGCGCAGGCCTGGGTCGGTTTTCTAAGCCTGGGAACCGTCAAATATCATATGCACTTCATCCCGACGCTTTTTGGGTTGGTGCTGCTCTACCCGCTTTATCGCAAGGCCTATGATCACCCCGTGCTGGGGCTGTCGATCCTTGGATTTCTGCTGATCAAACGCGAGCTGGACGGCATCATCTATGCCCAGTTCTGGGGCCACGATCTGCTGCCCTTTCTGGTCCGGGCGGTAAAAATCGCCACATATGCGGGCTATGGCATGGCAGCTGCGGCCTTCGCCGGGCTTTGGCAGAAACATGCCCAAGCCAGGTTGCGCCTGTGGTTTCTACCTGCACTGACCCTTGGTGTTTTTCTGTTCTACTTCAAGCTCCTGGCCTCCTGGCAAACGATTGAAACCGGAACATGGCCCTTTGACTATACGCCGGGCTACTGGGCTGATTTCCTGATGCCTGCCGTGCTCATGCTGATCTGCATGAGCCTGGCCCATCGAGCCTGGCCGGCGGCTCTGTCGCGGGCGGCAAGATATTCCTTCGGGATCTATCTGTGCCATCCGATTTTTCTGGACCTTGCCGAAATTGCCTTGCGCCACAGCCACTTCACCCCGCTGACACAGATCCTTCTGGAAATCACCTGGACGATCCCTTTGACCGCAGGGTTTGTCTGGCTTCTGTCCCGATCCCCGCATCTGGGCTGGACCATCGGTCTGGGCCCGCTGCCCTCTCCAAGCCGCGCCTTCCGGCATCTCGATGCTGTCATGAAAAGGAAACCGAAATGCTGATCGAACGTGATGAAATCGGAATGATCCCCGTGCTCCGGGCCTCGACCAAGCAAATGACGTCCGCTGATTTTCTGCCGCTGGACGAAGCCCGCTCGCACATATTGGAGCAAGGCCGAAGCGCGTTGTTGGTCGATCTGTCCGGTGTCCGGAAGATCACCAAATCGGGGATCGGCGCGCTTGCCGAATTTGCCACCAGCTTTCCACATGGGTTTCTGTCCGGCTTCGTGGCGCCCCCGTCGCGCATTGCCGAAACCATTTCAGGCAGCCCGTTGGGGTCATTGATCCCCCTCTTCTCTTCCCAGGCGCAGGCCATCGACACACAGGCATTCCGCCGCCATCGTCTGGCGGGGACACGGGCGGTGGTGCTCTGCGCAGGCGCCGGATCCCGCATGGCGCCCCTGACCCGGACAACCCCGAAACCGATGCTGGACTTTCTGGGCAAACCAATCCTGGAGCACATCCTGGATCATCTGGGCAGCTTCGGGATCAGGGATATCTTGCTGAATCCCGGCCACAATGGCCATGTCATCCACCAACATTTCACCAACCCGCGCACCCGAAACCTCTTCTTCCTGAACGAAGGGCGCAAAACGGGCGGGATCTGGCAGGCAGAACCACTGGGGTCCGCCAGCACGCTGGCCCGGTTTTTCCATCGCCACAGCGCCTTTACCGATGATTTCTTTGTTCTCTGCGGTGACGCGCTGATTGATCTGGATCTGGCCGCGATGCACGACCTACACCGCCGGACGGGCGCAATGATCACGATCGCCGCACGTCGGGTGCCCAGGTCAGAGACCCATAAATACGGGATGATCGCGACCGGAGCGGACGGGCGGATCACGGCGTTTCAGGAAAAACCTCAGCCAGATCAGGCCTGTTCCGATCTGGCCAGCACGGGTGTCTACCTGATGAACCCCGCACTCTTTGATCTTGTCGAAGATACGCCCGGACAGGATATCGGAACGGACCTTCTGCCCCTGCTGTTGAAACAGGGTGTACCGCTACACGCATATGATTCCGCGTTTTCGTGGACAGACATTGGATGCGGACGGGACCTTGCCAGCGCGCTTTTCAAGGCACTGGATCAGGGTGTTCCCGGCGCCTCCCCTACCGGTCACCAGATCCGGCCGGGCCTGTGGGCCGCGGAAGGGGCACGGATTTCACCAGAGGCACGGATCGACGGGGCCTGCTACGTCGGTAGAAACGCCATCATCGAAAAGGACGCCCACATCGAAGGGCCGGCCGTCATCGGCGACAATTGCCATATCGAAGGGCAAAGCCTGATCCGGAACTCGGTCCTCTTTCCAGAAACATATGTGCGCGCGCGCGCATGGGTCGACCGGATGATCGCCAGTGGCGGCTGGGCCGTCGCCCATGAATATGCCGATGGAAAACCCCGTAGCGCCGCGCCACTGGAACGGGTCGGTCCACTGCCCCGTCCCGCAGAGCCGCCGCAAACGACGCGGATCATGCGCGCGGGAGGTGCAAAATGATACGTTTGCGCGCGGCCTTGTCGCTGGCTTTGATCTGGTTGGTCCTTTGCCCCCAACCGGGGCGCGCCGATGAGCGGTTCTGGGTCCTTTGGGAGCGGTTCGAACACGTCGGCGAAGGATGCCCGAGCGGTCCGAACTGCATCTTGAAACGGGATTTCAAAAGCAGGCTGCTGGGCAATGGCAGCACCCAGAACCTGTATCGCCTTTTCGGCGCAATCTCTCCCGGGCCGAACACGGTCATTCCCCCATCGGCCCATCCCCTGGCGCCGCGGGTCTGCACGTCATCCGACACCCAGATCACACTGGGCTTCGACCCGGAGAAAACCCCCAAGTCAGTAAAGATTGAGGCTTTGCGGGGGATTGATGCGATCTTTGTGGATCTGCGTGCGCTCAAATCGCCACCGGGATATCCCGATCACTTCGGTGCAAGCATCCATGACGAATTCGTTGCCTATCTGGAAAACGCGGGACTGCGTGTCCTGGATGAAACACAGATCGCGCGCGAACCCGGGCAGCCCAGGTTGAGCGTCTTCTTTTCCTTCACCGACCGGGATGGCACCTGTGACTATGTCTATTCGGTCTTCGCCAGTCTTGCCCAGGATGTGCTTCTGTCCCGCGACCTGCGGATCAAGGTGTCTGCCGGGGTCTGGTCCTTTTCCACCTCTTCGACCGCAGCCAATCATTCCGGGACCGAGCGTGATGCGATCCTGCAGGTTGCCCAGGCTTTGGTCCGCGACCACCAGCAGGTCAATCCAAGATAATCCTGTCGCGTTAACGTCATCGACCAGAGGACCTCATCCGCCCTATGAGCACCCCCTATTTCAAACGTTTCGAGGCGCGCAAACCAGCGCGGTTTCCTGCGATGACCACGCAGCGCACCGCGCTCTGGCACCTGCTTGCCGGCATGACCGTCGCGTCCGCCGCCATCTACCTGTTCTGGCGCTGGACAAGTTCGCTGAACCCTGACGCGATGGCGTTCTCAGTTGTCGTGGCGATCGCGGAAACCCTGTTCTTTGTCGGCACGCTGCTGTTTTATTTCGACATTTGGACCGAAGGCGATACACCGCAACAATCGGCACCAAAGACCCGTGCAGAGGCCCGAATTGACGATGAGCGGGCCGCCATCTCAGTTGATGTGCTGATCACCACGCTCGACGAACCCGAACCCATTGTGCGCCCCACGATTGAGGCCGCCTTGGCGTTGTCTGTTCCCGAAAACACCAATGTGCAACTGCACCTGCTTGACGACGGCAACCGCCCGGCGATGGCAAAATTGGCACAGGCCTTCGGGATCGGTTACTTCGCACGAACCGAAAACGAAGGGTTCAAGGCGGGCAACCTGCGGCATGCACTGCTCAGGACACAGGGTGATTTCGTTCTGATCTGTGACGCGGACACCCGGGTCTTCCCCGGATTTCTGGTCGACACGCTGGGGTATTTCCGGGATCCTGATGTTGCCTGGGTACAGACGCCTCATTGGTTTTATGACATCCCGGAAGGGGAGACCTGGCAGGGCTGGAGCAAGCGCCGCCTGCCGTTTGGCGCCAAGGTTTTGGCGCCGCTTCTTGCCGCGCTCACCGGGCGTCGATGTGTCGGCCATGATCCGTTCATGTCCGATGCCGCCGTTTTCTTTGACGTGATCCAGCGGCGGCGCAATCGCAACGGGGCCTCCTTCTGTTGCGGTGCCGGCTCCATTCACCGCCGGGAAGCCATCTTTGACAGCGCGCTCAAGCAGAAAGCCCATCACGTGGCCTCGCTGCGGGATGAGTTCCGGTGCAAAACCCGCTCACCGGCCGCGACAGCCGCCAAATTGCAGCCTTTCCGCTTCCATGTGTCCGAGGATATCCATACCTCCATCCTGCTTCATGGCGACCCCGAGACCAACTGGGTTTCGGTCTATCATCCCCAGGTCGAGGCGCGCATGTTGTCGCCTTGGAGCATGCGGGCCTGGGCGACGCAGCGGCTTAAATACGCGGGTGGCACATTCGACATCATGTTTCATGCCAACCCGCTCTGGAAACGTGGCATGCCCTGGCGCATCAAGCTGCACTACCTGTCGACCTTCTGGTCCTATCTGACCTCACTTTGGGCGCCGGTTCTGCTCTTGGCCCCTGCGGTGTCGCTGGTGACCGGCTGGGCCCCGGTCAAAGCCTATACCTTTGAATTCTTCGCACGCTTTCTGCCCATGGTCGTTCTTGGGGAAATGGCCATGATCGTTGCCTGCAAGGGCCACTCGATCAGCAACGGCCGCACGCTGGCTGTCGCGACCCTGCCGCTGCAATGGCGCGCACTCTGGTCTGTCCTGCGCGGGCGGCGGCCGAAATTTCCTGCGACACCAAAGTTGCCGTTCCTTGAGTCCGGAATTCAGTTCGTCATTCCCAATATCCTCTTGCTGCTTGTTCTGGCTGCTGCGGGGCTCGCGGGCATCGCCCTGACCATCCTGGACCCGGACCAGCATTCGCAGTCGTTTCTTATGGTCAACCTGTTCTGGCTGGCGTGGAACATGTCCCTGCTTGGGCGGGTCATCGGCCCCGCGCTCTGGCATGCGCCGGGGCTGACAAAGCCGCTTCCGAGAACAGCTTCAAAACGAAAGGGTGCAGATGTTTCCCAAGCACTTGAGCAACAATCGTAACCGTTCCAGCTTCTGGTTCATCAGTGGGGTCTGTCTGATCGCGGGTCTGGCCAGTGCTACCGATCACTGGGGCCAGTTCATGGCTTCGGCCTCGCTGTCGCAGCTTCCGGAACACACGACTCCCGCCCTGCTCCCCGGGCGCGGCCTGACCGCAGCGGATCGGCAGGATGCATTGATTGCCTGGCGATACTTCGAACAGAATTATCGCGCAACATCCGGGTTTGTGGACTCTGTTGCAGGATTCCCCTCCGGCACGCTCTGGGATCAGGGGTCCTATCTGTTTGCCTTGCTGTCGGCGCGGGGCATCGGTCTGATTGACAGCACCACCTTCGAAACCCGCGTGGCGACGCTCCTGCGGGGACTTGAGGCATTACCCCTCGTCGAAGGCAAGCTCCCCAACAAGGTTTATCACTCGGTCACTCTTGAAATGGTCGACTACAAGAACCGCCCGACACCCGATGGCGTAGGTTGGTCAGCGCTGGATATCTGCCGGATGCTGGCGGCGCTTCGGGCACTTGAACTGCGCCACCCACAGCATTCAGTTCAGATCCGACAGATCCTGTCCGGTTGGTCCCTTGCGGCCATGGCCGTTGACGGACAGCTTTACGGCTCTGCCCGGGAAAATGGTGAGATCGTGCATCAACAGGAGGGCCGCATCGGATATGAGCAATATGGTGCGCGGGCAGCAGCTCTCTGGGGGCTGGATTCGCTCTTTGCCAGCAGCGCCCTGCCGATCATGGAGTGGACCGAGGTGCAGGGGGTCGACATTCCAGTGGACCGCCGGACGGCCAGCGCCTTTGGCGCCATCACCCCTACCCTGAGCGAGCCGTTCTTTCTGCAGGGTCTTGAGATGGGCTTCAATACGGAGACGGCGCTGTTGGCCCATCGCGTCTATCTGGCGCAGGAGGCCAGATTTGAACAGACCGGCGAATACACAATGGTTTCCGAAGGAAACATCAGTGTAGACCCCTATTTCGTATATGCTTCGGTTCATAGCAACGACAGGGATTGGGCGGTGATGTCCAAGGATGGCGAGCATCTGCCTGACCTCAGAACCATCAGCTTGAAGGCTGTTCATGCCTGGGACGCGCTCTATGAAACGCCCTATACTCAGTTGCTTCGGAAGGAGCTGACAGGCCTCGCGACAGATGGCGGTTGGATCGCAGGTCAGTTTGAGGCGGACGATCGCCCGAACCAGGTGTTAACGGCAAACACCAACGCGGTCATCCTGCAAGCCCTGCACTACAAACACGCGGGTCCCTTGCTGAGCTTTCACGTCGGCAAGTAATCCGGCGGCCCTTGAAAAGGCCGGGCTCTGCCAAGAGCCGGGACATCTGGAAACGGACCGGGCGCAGCCATCCGGTCCGTCTTTGCATGATCATATCCAAACTGCGGGCGCGATCACCCGAGGAAAACTGATCGTCGTTCTGAAAAATTTGGATCAGATCGGGACCGCCGTTCAAAAACCGGGGCCAGCATTCGCGCATCAGCCCCAGCCCAAAGCCCAGGTAGAAACGCTGCGCTTCACGATCTCGAACATGCTGGCCGGCTGCTGTTCGAAGGTCAGGCTGGAGCGTGAGGTATTGGCGGTCAACAGGCCAAACACCAGATCGCGCAAAGTCGGGTCCTCGATCCTTGCGGGGTCCAGCTCAACGGTTACTTGCCAGATCTCCTCGTCCCCTGCCAAGCCCATTGCCGGAGCCAGATCGGAAACCTGTCCGTCAATCGGTTCGGATAGCAAGGACAAGCCTGACAGGCGCACCTTCACGATGTCCCCCGCACGCAGCAAGCGTGCTTTCGACACCGCGACATTCGCCTTGGCTTCGAACCTGTCCACGGACTGACCACGCAAACGCAGAACCGTAATGTCGCGACCAAAAAGGCCGCCTTCACGGGGCAGCCGGACGCGCTCCACCACACCGTTCTGAATCGCAGACACCCAAGGAGACTCTGCATAGCGTTTGAGCCGCTCCACCTGACGCCGCGTGGTCCAGGCCTGCTGCTCCAGAGTTTTAGTTTCTTCCAGAAGGCTCAGTTCCTGCTCGGTTGCCAATGTCGCGATACGGATGTCCAATGCGCTGATCGCATTGATGATCTTCTGCGTTTCGATCGCCCATTCCACCCCCCCGGCGGCGGTCGCGCGGGGGCTGAGCGCAAAGACCCGCAGCCGGCTTTGCAAAGCGGTCTTTTTCGACAGAAGGTCCTGCCGGGCGATTGCCTGTTCTTGGTGCACCAGTCGGCATTCCGTTTGCATCGCCTGCTCTGCCAGTGTGCTTTCGCTCATCCCCACCAGTTCGGGCGTCGCGAACGGGGTCGGGCTGGGCCCTTGCAAAAGACAGGATTGCAGTTTCCGGTTCAGCGTCAGGCGCAACTCCATCTCACGGATTTGCGCATCAAGGCGGTTCACATCGAAAGAAACCAGGCGTTGCCCCAGCGTGACCACATCTCCTTCGCGGACCAGGACCTCCCCCAAAGGAACGTCTGCCGGCAGAAGCACCTCTTGGGAGGTTGTAACCGGGGTGAACGTGCCGCGGTACTGGCGGGTGTCCTTGATCGATACACCGGTGGAGATGAGACAGACCGAGAAGATGGCCGTGGCAACACATAGCAGGGTCCACACCGCCCACATCCATCGGAACGACGCATTGCCTCTTGGCGGGCGGAGATCAGCCTGGGTGCGTTTCATGACGCGAAGCCCCCGGCGCAGATTCATTGCGCGGATCATAGGTTTCGATTTCCACCTGCAGGGTGTGTCGATCGGTGATTTCTATCAGCTCGACCGAACGGCTGTTCTTCACGATCCGAGCCAATGGCGACAGTGCCCCACCTGATTCAGCCGCGACCGCTTGTGCCCGGGCATGTTGCAGGGCGGCCGAAGACACCGGCAGATGCTTTTCGACGATGCGCAGAATGCAGTGGCCCTTGAAATGCTTGAATTCGAAGGTCACGGAATCGCCAACGTCCTGATGTGGATGTCTCTGGCAGGCCAAGGCCAGCATCTCGTTCGCCACCAGACAGACGGCGCGGCGGTTGCCTTCGTCCCCGTCGCGTCGGAATTGCGCGCAGACCCAGCTGTCCAACGCATCTTCGCGATCCAGATCCCTTTCGGACACGAACCGGATCCAGCCGGTCGACTTGCGGGCCACAACCTCATCCGACGGGGCCAGTTCAATCAGGCGGCCATTCTGCAACATCAGCATCTTGTTGCACTTTTCCAGAAGACGCCGGTCTTCGGTTGCGATCATGAATATCGCCCCCAGCCTGGCCTCATCCTCCAAGCGGGCGGCCAGCGCGTCCAACAGTTTGGCGGAGGCGCCATCCTCGGGCCGGTCCAGCAGATACAAGCGCGGCCTCAGAAAAAGCGCGCGCGCAAACGCCAGGGCCTTCTGGTCCGTCGCGGACAAGGTTCGAACGTCCCGGGCGCCACAGATATGAGCGACGGTATCACTGTTATGAACCAGGGATTTGAGCAGGCGACGGGCGCGGGCGGCCATCTCGGGCGGCAGGAAACACGCCAGGTTGTCCGCCCCGGAGCCAGGCACCATGAGCGGTGCGCTGGACACCAGGACGGTATGGACCTCTCTGTCTTGCGCGGTGCGAAGCCAAGGGTTTTCGCCTGCCAGCGTGACCGATCCGCTGACGGTCAAATCGGTCAGATCATGAGGCGCCGAGAGCGCCCGCAGCAGAGTTGTTTTACCGGCAAATTCGTCGCCGCTCACGCCGATGATGTCCCCAGGCGACAGGTCAAAAGACACTTCCGCAAGAAGGGGATGACCCGCAGGCGTCGATACCGACAGCTCCCGAACGCTCAGCCCATCTTCCTGCAGCGGTCGATCCCCGGGTTCCGTCGGCGGTGGCAGGATCGTGACGCTGCCTGCCCGCTCCAACAGCTCGGGATCCAGGCGTGACACGGATTTCAAATACCGCGCAAGGCTCCCCATGGCCCAGAACTGCAACACCGTCACCGATGCCACGGCGGGCAGAGACAAGACCTCACGTGCGACAAGCCAGCTGCTGAGCGACAACATGGTGATGGCGGACAAAAGCCGTACCGCGAAGACCAGCGTGTCTTCGATACTCCCGGAATCGCCCGGCTGATTGGCCAGCTGCAAGGCCCGATGATCCCGCCCGGACAGGAAAGATACGGCTTCCGTCGGCAGGAACTCCCACAATCGTTCCTTTGGCAACACCCTGCTCAGCGGAAAGAAGACGATCCAGCACAGCAGCGCGCCAACCGCGAAAGGGGCGACCAGAATCGGGTTCAACAGGCCCAAGGCCCCCATGACCACCACGGCCACACACATCTGTCCGAAGGCGGCATTGCGCAATCGCAGGTGTTTATACCCGGCCAGCGCCTTGGCATGGCCCACCTCAAATACGATCAGGCCCAGGACCGGCACGGCCCCGCCCAGAGCCAGCAGAAGCGCCATGATTTCCTGCCCTTGGATCGCAACCAGATCCTGAAGAAACAGGATGAAAACAGACGCAGCGACCAGACAGATTGCAGCGCCGCCGGAAAAGAGAAACGACAGCCCAACCGCCCAGAGCGGCGCGGACCTGTCCCGCATTGTCAGCGGCTTTGGATCAGTATCGGACAAGGCATCCAGCGTGTCGGATGTCCAGGGTTGCGAAGTCTCGGATGGGGCCATGATGTTATTCCTCAAAGACCCGTTCGTCTTAGCCCCCATGTATTAAGATTATCTTTTTCAAGGTTTTTCAGGCCGACCGGAAATCTGCGACCACCCCGGCAGGGCCTTCAGCGCAATTGCACTTTCTTAACGGGTTTGGGGTTTGATACCCGGAACAAGCATGGAGCAGTCTCAATGCGCAATCCAAGTCGAGCCTCAACTGCGTCACCCGTTTTTGGTGTCTTTGTCCTGTGCGTCAGCCTTCTGGCTTTCGCTGCGATCGCCTATGGGGTCGGGATGTCTGCGCGGCACATCTTTCTGCAACAGGAAGAGGAGATCACCCCGATCATCGCGGGAGGGGAACTGGATGACATCCCTGCCCTGATGCGGGGCAATCTGCCGACCTCGACCACCAGCCGGGACAAGAACGATCCGGCCCGCATCAAGCCGCCCCGCATGTGCGAAATGCCCAAAACCTACTTTGACGATCTGGATATGGGGGAGAATGCCGCCTCCGGCTATACCCGGCGCAACGAATATGTCCGCAAATACCGGGCGCGCAGGGGCTTCCTGAACCAGCGAGAGCTGCGTGCCGCGAAAGTGGCCTGGCATTATTTCGAGAAGTTCACCCAGGAAACCACCGGGCTTGCCAATTCGGTCGGCAACTACCCGTCCACCACCCTGTGGGATACGGCCTCCTATATTGCGGGCCTGGTCGCCGCCTTCGAACTCTGCCTGATTGAAAAGCCGGAATTCGACCGGCGAATCACCCAGCTTCTGACAACGATCAAAACGCTGGAGCTGTTCCGCAAGGAGCTGCCCAACAAGGTGTATCACACCAAAACCGGCGCCAAGGTCGATTACACGAACAAGCCAGGCGAAATCGGGTTTTCCGCGCTGGATATCGGGCGTTTCCTGGTCTGGTTGCGGATCTGCAAGAATCGGTATCCCTATCTGGCGAATACAATCGATTCCGTCCTGTTGAAGTGGGACTTCAGCAACGTGATTGATGAAGAGGGCCTGCTGTTCGGCGCCTTTGTCGACAAGAAAACAGGTGAAACCGTTTATGCACAGGAGGGGCGCCTTGGGTATGAGGAATATGCCGCCAAGGGCTTTGCGCTCTGGGGGTTCCGCCCGCTTCTGGCCCATCGGGCTGAACCATTCCTGACCGCCTCCATCTTTGGGATTCAGGTGCCCTATGACGGCCGTGACCCCCGTGTCTTTCATTCGCAGAACTATGTGGTCACGGAATCCTATCTGCAGGACGGGCTGGAGCTCGGGTTTGACCTGCCCCACGACGACAGCACCCCCGATTGGCTGAATTCGGACGGCTGGCGCGCCGAATTTGCCGACCGGATCTATCAGGTTCAGGAAAACCGCTGGCGCCACACAGGCTTCATGACGGCCCGCTCCGAACATAACGTCAAGGGCCCGCCCTACTTCACCTATGACACGATCTTCTCGGACGGCTACCCTTGGAACACAGTCACCCCGCGTGGGGATTTCGTCCCCGATCATGCGGCGGTCTCGGCCAAGGCTGCGCTGGGTCTCTGGGCCTTGTGGGACACGGAATACACCAATGTCCTCTATGACGCCGTGATCGAACTCTATGATCCCGAAAACGGCATGTTCGAAGGGCTCTATGAGCGCGGGCAAGGCCGGGTGGAGATCTTTACCGCCAACAACAATGGCATCATCCTGACCTCTCTGCTGCACAAGGTTCAGGGCACGATCCTGACGCCTTACACCGGCAAGACCGAGGTCTGGTACACGGCGTTCCGCGATCAGGATATTCGCGTCCGCCGCAACTACCCCGATCCCCCACAGAAAAGCGACTGGCTGCCTGCGCTGCGTCACTCGGTACAAGAAAGGTTGGATTTCTGATGAGACATGTTCTTGGTTTCCTCATCGCCGCAAGCCTCGCAACCCTCGGCCAGACCACGGGCGTAACAGCCCAGGCCAGATTGGGATCGGCTGGCGGCCCCGAAGTTTTCACAGCTGAAAACGCCATCGTCGATACGGCAATCCCCTTTGCCATCGGCGCCCGCGAAGCCCAGCAATCGCTTCGCGGATCCTTTGGCTGGCCGACTTTTCAGGAAGGCTTGGTCGAAGGGGTCTATTTCCGGTTCGACCCGGACGGATATGCACGGTTTTCCCCCAACCCCCGCCTGGACATCGACGTTTTCGAAGTGATCTGCCGGTCTCGGACAATCCTCTGCCGGGCCCGGAAAGATCCGATGTCGATGCATCTGACCAACGAAGGGATGTTGCAGCTGGAGTTTGAATCCATCTCGCAAAACGACACATTCTTTGTGTCGGAAGGGTTGTCGGAAATCCAGGTGCCCGCAAGGATCCTGCACCCCCTGGACACCCAGATGGAGAACCTTCTGGCCACCGGGGGCAATCTGATCATCCGGCGCGGGGACAAGGAAGTCGCCAAACTCTCGCTCAAGGGGTTCGTGGCCGCGGCCTCCTATCTCAGATGGGTCGCGGCGCGCCAGGATTATTCCGTGCTCCCGCGCGGATGGCCGGTGCCCAACTCCGTGCCCGCCACGGCAACAGTTCCCGCCACCGCCTGGCCCAGCCAGCAGCCCAAGGTGAACAACGTGCTGCCGGTTGCCGTCGTCTCGGCCAACAATCTGACCGGACAGACGGACCAGCGAACGGAGCAGATCGCCTCTGAACTGCGTGAGCTGCGCCGGATGATTTCGGAACTGCCGACCGGACACGAGGCCCGGTTCACGCAACTTGAGCCGATGCCCAGGCAACAGCCCGACCCCGGCACAGCAAACGCCGAGGCGTTGAAGGCGGTGGCAGATCAGCTGCAGGCCGAGCTGGATCTGCTGCGGCAGCAACCTCAGGCCGCGCCCTCGCCACAGCCCGCCATCCCTGAGCCGTCAGGCGCCGCTTCGGTGATGGCCACCGAAGGGACCGAGGATCAGACCCTGCGCAAGCTCGAATATCTGGTCACGCAGATGGGGTTTGACATGAAAACAGCCGTCGCCGTGCTGGAGATGTCGCAAACCCCGACGCAGGCCTCGATGCCCGTCAGCGCGCCCTCGGCTGCTCCTGTGGGAACGATGCAGGCCCCAATGAACTCACCGTTGCCACCGGTTCAGAACACCAACCTGGTGGATCAGATCCTGAGGGAACTGGAGGCGGAAATCGAGCTGCCCGCAGCCCCCGAGCCCGCGCCTGCCGCGCAGCCGCAAGTAACGGTCGAAGAATACCAATTGCTGTCGACCTATTTCAAATCCGTCGCGTTGCCGGAGCTGCAGCGCCTGTCCGGAACCAATTGACCGAAGTCACGCTGATTTGGCCCTGACACGCGCACCAGCCCCAGCAACGCGAGAACCAACTTACGAAAAAGGCCCCCGCAATCTCTTGCGGGGGCCTTCTACTTCCAGGGGAGTTCTCCCCAACAAGACTTACCAGTCTTCGCGGACCACGACGCGGGTCTTGACCGGCAGCTTCATCGCCGCCAGACGCAGGGCTTCACGCGCGATCTCGTCGGAGACACCGTCGATTTCGAACATGACGCGGCCCGGCTTAACCTTGGCTGCCCAGTAGTCCACGGAACCTTTACCTTTACCCATACGGACTTCGGTCGGTTTCGAGGTCACCGGGGTGTCCGGGAAGATGCGGATCCAGACGCGACCTTGACGTTTCATGTGACGCGTCATGGCACGACGGGCTGCTTCGATCTGACGGGCAGTCACACGCTCGGGCGTGGTTGCCTTCAGGCCGTAGGAACCGAAGTTCAGATCCGAACCGCCTTTTGCCTGGCCGTGGATCCGGCCTTTGTGCATTTTGCGGAATTTAGTACGCTTTGGCTGAAGCATCTCTTCTCCTCCTTAGCGACGACCGCCACCAGCACCACGGGGTGCAGGGCCGTCCTGGAGTTCTTGTGCTTTACGGTCACGCGCCGAAGGATCGTGCTCCATGATCTCGCCTTTGAAGATCCAGACCTTGATCCCGATGATCCCGTAGGGGGTCATCGCTTCTGCGTGTGCGTAATCGATGTCGGCGCGCAGGGTGTGCAGGGGCACACGACCTTCACGGTACCATTCAGTCCGCGCGATTTCCGCACCACCCAGACGACCTGCGACGTTCACCCGGATACCCAGGGCGCCCATGCGCATGGCGTTCTGAACGGCACGCTTCATTGCGCGACGGAAGGACACACGGCGTTCCAGCTGCTGAGCGATCGACTCGGCAACCAGCTGGCCGTCCAGCTCGGGCTTGCGCACTTCAACGATGTTCAGGTGCAGTTCGCTGTCGGTCATTTTCGACAGTTTCTTGCGCAGAACTTCGATGTCGGCACCTTTTTTACCGATGATCACGCCGGGACGTGCTGTGTGGATCGTAACGCGGCACTTCTTGTGCGGACGCTCGATGATCACGCGGGCCACGCCGGCCTGCTTGCACTCATCCTTGACGAACTCGCGGATTTTCAGGTCCTCGAGCAGCAGGTCACCATAGTCTTTGGTGTCTGCGTACCAGCGGCTGTCCCAGGTGCGGTTGACCTGAAGGCGCATGCCGATCGGATTGACTTTATGTCCCATTAGGCTTGCTCCTCAACTTGACGCACCTTGATGGTGATCTCCGAGAACGGCTTCATGATCTTGCCGAAACGGCCACGTGCCCGCGGACGACCGCGCTTCATGACCAGGTTCTTGCCGACCCAAGCTTCCGCGACGATCAGCTCGTCCACGTCCAGGTTGTGGTTGTTCTCGGCGTTCGCGATGGCGGACTGAAGGCATTTCTTCACGTCCTGCGCAACCCGCTTGTTCGAGAAGGTCAGATCGGTCAGAGCCTTGTCTACCTTCTTGCCACGGATCATCTGAGCCACCAGGTTCAGTTTCTGCGGGCTGGTGCGAAGCATGCGGGTTTTCGCCATTGCTTCGTTGTCAGCCACGCGGCGGGGATTCTTTGCCTTGCCCATGACTTACTTCCGCTTCGCTTTCTTGTCGGCAGCGTGCCCGTAGTAGGTACGGGTCGGCGAATATTCACCGAACTTCTGACCGATCATGTCTTCGGATACCAGCACCGGAACGTGCTTCTTGCCGTTGTACACACCAAACGTCAGGCCGACGAATTGCGGCAGGATGGTGGACCGGCGCGACCAGATCTTGATGACTTCGTTGCGGCCCGACTCGCGCGCAGCTTCTGCCTTTTTCAGGACATAGCTGTCGACGAAAGGACCCTTCCAAACAGAGCGTGCCATATATTAGCGCCCCTTCTTCTTGGCATGACGCGAGCGGATGATCAGCTTCTGCGATGCCTTGTTGGTGTTGCGGGTGCGCTTACCCTTGGTCGGCTTACCCCAGGGGGTCACCGGGTGACGACCACCCGAAGTCCGGCCTTCACCACCGCCGTGGGGGTGGTCGATCGGGTTCATGACGACACCACGGACCGACGGACGCTTGCCCTTGTGGCGCATACGACCGGCTTTACCGTAGTTCTGGTTGGAGTTGTCGGGGTTCGACACGGCACCAACGGTGGCCATGCATTCCTGACGCACCATGCGCAGTTCGCCCGAGCTCAGGCGGATCTGGGCGTAGCCACCATCACGACCAACGAACTGAGCGTAGGTACCGGCTGCACGGGCGATTTGGCCGCCTTTGCCGGGCTTCATTTCGATGTTGTGAACGATGGTACCGATCGGCATGCCCGAGAACGGCATTGCGTTGCCCGGCTTGATGTCGGCCTTCGCGGACGCGATGACCTTGTCGCCAACCGCCAGACGCTGCGGGGCCAGGATGTAGGCCTGCTCGCCGTCTTCGTATTTGATCAGCGCGATGAATGCGGTCCGGTTCGGGTCGTATTCGATCCGTTCAACGGTTGCCGCAACATCAAATTTGTTCCGTTTGAAGTCAACGATCCGGTAGAGACGCTTTGCGCCACCGCCACGGCGGCGAGAGGTGATCCGTCCGGTGTTGTTCCGGCCGCCCGATTTGGTCAGACCCTCAGTGAGAGACTTGACCGGACGCCCTTTCCAAAGCTCCGAACGGTCGATCAGCACCAGCCCGCGCTGGCCCGGCGTCGTCGGCTTATACGACTTGAGTGCCATGCTTTCTGTCTTCCGTTTAGCGTGCCAGACCTTAGGTTCTTGTCTTTGGTCCGGCTATGTTAAAGCCCCCCGAAGGTGGCCGATGATATAGGGCCCCGAAGGTCCCCGGTGTTCAACAGCAACCGGCCCCAGAACGAATCTGAGGCCGACGCGATGGCCGCTCTTAGCAGCCGAAACTTGGGGTGTCCATAGAAAGCAGGTGTTTTCCCCTTGTTGCTTGGTCAAAAGCCAGGCCAGCGCCCATTGTCCCGCGCTGCGGGATTTCGTCAGGGTTATTTCAAACGAATATTTCGAACCTTCGACCGCCGGCCAGGCCCTATCAAGGAAGCTCGTTTGATCCGGAAGATGCGGGAAACTTGAAAAAACCTACATTTTGCAGTCAACTCTACCCATTGTTCAAAGACGGTTGATGAGAGAGTTATGCAAAAGTCACACATCGTAGCGGTCCTGGCGACCGTTTTCATGTCGAGTGCCGTACCGGCAACTGCGGATCCGACCTTTGGCATCGGATTCACTTTGACATTCGGCGCCAACCAGGAAGTCAACACCGGGATCGGTGTTCGTATCTTCTCGGACAACAGAAGCGATAGAGCCGCGGCTTCCTTGGGGGTCGACTATATGTTCCGAACAAAAACCGTCCGTGGAGCGTTCGGCGTCGCCTATCTGAAAGACAACGCCTATGTCGAACTCACTGGCGGCTATCATTTCGCATCGCAGAATTGGGACTTTGGCATCGGCCTTGGCGGCACTGACACAGATGATCCGACACCGGCTGCGGCACCTGTCGGCCCGCCCGTTGCCCCACCTGTTTCACCGCCAGGCGGCGGGACCGATGGAAGCTCCCCTCCGGGCGGTGGCGTAACTTAGATCGTCCGCGATCCATAGGTCGTTGATCTGTTCCATCGCGTAGATGCTCGACCGTGCAACATTTTCACAAATGCCGCGCGTCCCAAAAATGAAAAGCCCCCCGCCTTTCGGCGAAGGGCTTAGCCGCAGGCTGTGCGGCTTTTGCATTCTGGTTTACGACAGCAAACCTCACACCCTCACGATCTGGATGTCATCCAAGGTGAAGGCGGTGTTGCTGGCAATGGATAGGACGGCTACGGCCTCACGTGCGTCGGGAATGTCGTCATCTTCCAGGAATGTGAAGGTCAACGTAGAATAAAACCGCCCATCCCGTTCTTCCTGCTCCAACTCCGTTTCGAACTCTCGATCTGCGGCCTCATCCTCCGCATCGATCTGAATAAGCAAACTGTCTTCTTCGGGGTCGAAGTCGCGAATGCCGCCCAAACTGTTCAGCAGTTGTTGGTCCCCTTCAAGTTCCACGTCGCTGTTTTCCAGAGTGAGGAACAGCTCCATTGTGTCTTCCCCCTCTCCACCTTCTATCCCAAAGGTCGTAAGCTCGCTCCGGTACTCATCAGTTCCGACGCCTGTGTAGACGCTGAGCGTGTCATCCCCTTCATCTCCAATAAGATGTGTCCATCCCGGACCACGATCAATATCCATATGATGGGTGATCTGGTCGTTTCCTTCGCCCCCATACATGGAGTTCGCGATAGAGCCAGTCAGAACGTCATCACCGGCTTCGCCATATAGATAGGTCCCGTAGGCTGTGCTGCTCAGAGTGTCATCGCCCTCTCCGCCAAACACCCCAACACCGATATGCTCATCCAGAATGGCCAGGTCGTCCCCGCCAAGAAGCTCGATCCGTTCGGGCTCCATCAGGCTGTCATCCTGATCGGCAAGCAGCGTGTCGTCGCCTTCTGTCCCTTGCAGCATCAGAGATCCGTCAAACAACAGGTTCTGCCCGATCTCCACCTCTGGTTCTTCGACCTCAGGTTCGTCAGTGGTCTCCTGTGCGATGTCATCATCTGAATCGTCAACGATCCAGGCAATTGAAGCGCCCGCCAGCAAGATGCCGGCAAAAATAAGTCCGTACATAAATTCAACCCCCGGAGGAATTTTTCAAACAAGTTTAATTAACGCTACTTAAATCCAATATTGGGATCAACATTTTCCAAACAGGCAATTCTTTTTAAATCTCCCAATTTTGGATCGAAAATATTTCGATTTGAATTAGCGCAGCAAATGTACTCCCCCGCCTTATCGGCATCCGTCGCACACGTTGTGCGTCAAACACGTAGGTGAACAAAAAAGCCCCCCAGCGTCGGCTGGAGGGCTTCTTTGACTGTCTGAGGGAACAGATCTTAGAGACCGGTGGTCACGTCGATCGTGTTGCCTTCTTCCAGGGTCACATAGGCCTTTTTAACGTCTTTCCGCTTGCCCAGCTGGCCGCGGAAGCGCTTGACCTTACCCTTGGTCACGGTGGTGTTGACCGCTTTGACCTTCACACCAAAGAGAGCTTCAACAGCTTCCTTGATCTGCGGCTTGTTGGAGTCGATTGCCACTTCGAAAACAACCGCGCCGTTTTCGGACGCCATGGTGGATTTCTCGGTGATGATCGGCTTGCGGATCACGTCGTAATGTTCTGCCTTCGCGCTCATTTCAGACGAGCCTCCAGTGCTTCGATCCCCGCTTTGGTGATCACCAGGGTGTCACGCTTGAGGATGTCGTAAACGTTTGCACCCATCGTCGGCAGGATATCCAGACCTTCGATGTTGCGCGATGCGTTCAGGAAGCCTTCGTTGACCGATGCGCCGTCGATGACCAGAGCGCGTTTCCAGCCCAGGTTTGCAACCTGTTTGGCCAGGGCGGCGGTCTTGCCTTCTGCTTCGGCGTTTTCGATCACGACCAGTTCACCCGCTTTCGCCTTGGCGGACAGCGCGTGGCGCAGGCCCAGGGCACGGAATTTCTTGGTCAGGTCGTGGGCGTGCGAACGCGGGGTCGGACCCTTGTAGATGCCACCCTTGCGGAAGATAGGCGCCTTGCGGGAGCCGTGGCGTGCGCCGCCGGTGCCCTTCTGGCGATAGATCTTCTTGGTCGAGTAGCTGACTTCGGACCGGGTCTTGACCTTGTGGGTGCCGGCCTGCGCTTTGTTGCGCTGCCAACGGACCACACGGTGCAGGATGTCCGCGCGCGGCTCCAGACCGAACAGGGCTTCGTCCAGCTCGATGTCGCCGGCCTTGTCGCCGTCCAGTTTGATCACGTCAAGTTTCATGCTTCACCACCTTCCGCGGGGGCTTCTTCAGCCGGTGCTTCGGTTGCTGCTGCTTTCACGGCTGCCGGGAAAGGCAGACCTTCGGGCGCTTTCTTCTTCACGGCGTCCTTAACGGTGACCCAGCCACCTTTGGAACCCGGAACGGCACCTTTGATGAAAACCAGACCACGGTCGGCGTCAGTTTTGACGACTTCCAGGTTCTGGGTGGTAACACGGGCAGCACCCATGTGACCGGCCATCTTCTTGCCTTTGAAAACGCGGCCCGGATCCTGACACTGACCGGTCGAACCGTGCGAACGGTGGCTGATCGACACACCGTGCGAGGCGCGCAGACCACCGAAGTTGTGGCGTTTCATGGCACCGGCAAAACCTTTACCGATCGAGGTTCCGGTGACGTCCACTTTTTGACCTTCCAGGAAGTGCTCTGCCGAGATTTCGGCACCCACTTCGATCAGGCCATCGTTGGAGACGCGGAACTCGGCCAGCTTGCGCTTGGGTTCAACCTTCGCGGCTGCGAAGTGACCACGCATGGCTTTCGAGGTGCGTTTTGCCTTGGCAGCGCCAGCGCCCAGCTGAACAGCGGTGTAGCCGTCCTTGTCTTCGGTGCGCTGTGCAACGACCTGCAGACCGTCCAGGTGCAGAACGGTTACAGGGATCTGCTTGCCGTCTTCCATGAACAGCCGGGTCATGCCGACTTTCTTTGCGATAATACCAGAGCGCATAATCAATACCCTCCGATCTTACGACTGCAGCTTGATTTCGACGTCCACACCAGCGGCGAGGTCGAGCTTCATCAGCGCGTCAACGGTCTGGGGGGTCGGATCAATGATGTCCAAAAGCCGCTTGTGGGTGCGGATTTCGAACTGGTCGCGGGATTTCTTGTCAACGTGAGGACCACGGAGAACCGTGAACTTCTCGATCTTGTTCGGCAGCGGGATCGGACCACGAACGTTGGCGCCGGTCCGCTTGGCAGTGTTGACGATCTCTTGCGTGCTGGCATCCAGGACGCGATAGTCAAATGCCTTCAGCCGAATGCGAATGTTTTGGCTTTGCATTACTACAGCCTTCATTGGCGTTGGAGTTGAGAGGAAGGCACCGTGACCGCCACGAACCCTCTTCGAACCCAAAAGGCGGGAATCACCCCGCCTTCACGTTCTCGTGGAGAACTCGCGCGTACTACTGGGGTTGGGAGCGTTTGGCAAGAGGGTGCGTGGACATTCGGAAGCAATCAAAGGCTTCGTTTCTGGGGAAGCGCGATCTGACCGCCGCACAGATCCAGACCCATAGGACTTTATTGGGTGCGACGGCCCCAGATTATTCTGCGAATAATCTGGGTTGACGCTTCAGAGCAACGAAAAAGGGCGCCCGGTGGGGCGCCCTTCTCTATTGTCTTCACCGGGGTTGCCGCTGGGGGCCTTTACCTTGGCAAAAGCCCCGTGCCGCCGCCCAGAGTTTTCTGCGAAAACTCTGGATTACTCGGTGATCTTCGACACAACGCCTGCACCAACGGTGCGGCCACCTTCACGGATAGCAAAGCGCAGGCCCTGCTCCATCGCGATCGGCGCGATCAGCTCAACGCCGAACGACACGTTGTCGCCAGGCATAACCATCTCGGTGCCTTCGGCCAGGGTCACGGTGCCGGTCACGTCGGTGGTCCGGA
>JALEGX010000087.1 GCA_022763485.1 Paracoccaceae bacterium
ATCCATCTTGGCGGCCACATGGTCTTCGCCATGGGTACTCAGCCATTGGCGCGCCAGCCGGTCGCTGACCCCAAGATCCCGCAACCGTGCATAGACAGGTCCATGGCGCAGCCCTTCGCCATCATCCAGATCCAAGATCGCAAGCTGTGGGTTCTCCTTGATCAGGAAACGGATGTCGGTCACCGTCCGGCCGCGTTTTCGGACCTCAGGTGTGATTTCGATGTTCGACGTCTTGTTCACCTCGGCCACCGCCGGCTTAATCACCTTGGCATTGAGATGCTTGTAGCTCTCATAATAGCTGGACCCGTCCAGCCCCATCAGGCGTCGAAACAAATCCATGTCCCACCAACCGGTGCTGCCTGTCCGCACAAAGCGATAGCAGTTTTCATAAAGAGCCAACGCGTGACCGCTGGTGAACCGCCGTTGGATATTAAGGTTGATCAGGGCAAAGACCTTGGGATCGTGAAGCTTGTCCGCCAAGGCCGGGGAATAGGCATATTCACAGATCCCCCCTTTCAGCTTGGCATAGCTGAGCAGGCTGGACACGCCCCATTCCTGCTGACCCTTTTCATCCAGCATGTCCCACTCGGCAACGGTTTCTGCCAATCCTTTAAGGGATTGCTTCAAGGTCTCCATGTCATTGGAATTATATCCGATCATCAGGCATAGCGTACGCGCATCGATCTGATGCCTTGCCTGGCTGGTCAGGGTGTCATAGGCATTCAGCAGCAGAACATTGCTCAGCTTGCGCTGCAGCAGCGTCAGCTTTCCTGACACGTGGATCGCGGCGACATGTTTCTTGACCGCCGCCCGCTTCAACGAACCGGTCAACCGGTCGCGGGGAATCTCTTCCATCTGTCTGCCCTTTTTATTTTTTCAGAGTATGCTCCGAAAGGAACCCGTAATCAAACAATTTCCGGGTTCCCGTAGACGGGTCCCCAATGGTCCCGGAAACGGGTACTTAATGCGCAAGGAACCTGGGCAGATTAAGGTTGGGGCACCCAAATACGGGATTTTCGGAGCTCGGGACGCACTCAAATATCAGGAAACCGGCGAATTTAGGCTCTAACCGGACTCGGGTGCCCCTAAAACCGCGAATCGGGTCCCTTGTTCCCGAATCTGGGTGCCCATGATCCCGTATTCAGGCACCCAATCCCCTGTATCTGGGTTCCCTATTACTTATAAATCACTGTAAAACAATAACTTTCACAGCGCAAAGATTCTAAAGTAATCAAAGATTCTCCAACTTTGCACAGGCATGTCGGTGTTGTTTTTCTGCTTATTCATCAGATTCTTCCGGGAAAAGATTCACTCCGGGCAGTTCATGTGACATAGTTCAAGCAAAATCAGCGAAACTACCGCACATCGTCGAGGAACAGAGATGTCCACAGGCAAAGATGACTACCCCCCCTATTTCAACATCGATCCCGAGGCAGCCGCAGCAAAGTTGTCGGATCCTATCGATACAGCTCGATTCGCGAAAGCAGCAGCCTTTGCTGCGCGCGGGCGGGATGATCTGGCCAAACGTGGTTATGCACCAGACGGGCGCAAACGCCTGCGCCGCTTTTCCACCTGGGAGGTCTGCAAGTATCTGATCCCCGTCGCTCCGGCCCATTTCCGCCGTGTGCTGAAGAAAAACCCCGAGCTGCCGCAAGGCACAGGTGAAGGGAACTCCAAGTGGTTTTCGCTGGATGAGGTGCTGACGCTCCGCAAGCATTTCGATGCGGAAGGCGCCGCAGACCGTGACTATGTCCCGTGGCGGCCCGAAGGGCTGCCGGCCAAGATCATCGCCGTCTCCAACTTCAAGGGCGGCACGTCCAAGACGACCACCACCGCGCATCTGGCTATGTCGGCGGCGCTGGATGGGTACAAGGTCCTGGTGATCGACCTGGACAGCCAGGGCTCGCTCACCTCGATCATGGGGGGTGATGTCCCGGACGAATGGTCCACCGCCTTCCCTCTGCTGGCCAAGGATTATGCCCAGTCCATGCAGGAAGAAAACACGGTTCGCGACGCTGCTGGACAACCTCCCCTGCCCTTCGACGAAACGCTGACCGAAGCACTGAACACATCAGCGCGCGATATCATCCAGCCGACGCATTGGCCGAACATTGATCTGCTGGGTGCGCAGCTGAACCTCTACTGGGCGGAGTTCCAAATCCCGGTCTGGCGCATGGGGCTGCAGAATTGGGCGCTCTGGGATGCGCTCAGCAATGCGTTGATCAATGAAAAGATCGTCGACGATTACGATGTCATCTTTCTGGATACCCCCCCTGCCCTTGGTTATCTGACCATCAATGCGCTCGCGGCTGCGGATATCTTGTTGGTTCCGCTGGGGGCCTCGTTCCTGGAGTTTGACTCCACGGGGCGGTTTTTCGACATGCTCTACTCTACCTTCGCCAGCGTTGAAGACGGTGAGAACGCCGCGCGGCGGCGCAGTGGTCTGCCTGAGGTAAAGTTCGAATGGGATGCCGTGCGCGCCCTGATCACCCGGTTTGATGCTGGGCAACAGACGGATCTTGCCAATGTCATTCAGGCGTATTTCGGCGACTTCATGACCACCTACCGGCAAGAGCTGACGGCGATGGTGGGTCAGGCCGGTGAGCAGGTGAACGGCATCTACGAGGCCGATTATCGTGAATTCAACCGTGACACCTATGTGCGCGGACGTGAAACTTTCGACCGGACCTGGGCCGAAGTGAAAGAGTTGATTGTCGGCACTTGGTGGCGTGACCTTCAGATGGCTGAAGCCGAGCAGGCCGAGAACAAGGAGAATGCAGATGGCTAAACGCAGGAAACTTGAAGCGCCCAGTGTCGCAGACCTCGACAAGCTGGAAGAAGAGTTTCGCCGCGAAACCACCCCGCGTGGTCCGTTGGGTGGAGCGGTGCCGCCTATCGCGCAAGTCGCTGCCGAAACCGCCTCACAGACTCATGCAGAAGGCACAGAAGCGCGGGCCGAGCGAGCCCGGTTGCACGCGGAGCTGGAGCAATACCAGAGCGCAGAGGCCGAGGGTCGGATGCTGATCGATCTGCCGTTGGGCCAGATCAACGCCGATGCGATGATCCGGGACCGCACGGTTCTGGATGAGACAGAGATGATGGAACTGCGCCAGTCCATCGCGGCGAACGGGCTGCGCTTGCCGATCGAAGTCTACGAGATGAAAGCCCCCGGCGACGATGGTACGCGTTATGCGCTGCTGTCCGGATACAGACGCTATATTGCGGTTCAGGGTCTGTTTGACCTGACCAAGCAGATCAAATACCAGACCATCCGCGCCATCGTCCGCCCGGCACCCGAAAGCGATGATGCCTTCGTCGCGATGGTCGAAGAGAACGAAGTGCGCTCAGAGCTGAGCCATTTCGAACGTGGTCGCATCGCGGTGATTTCCGCTCAGCAGGGCGTTTTCACCAATACCGAAGAAGCAGTGAACCGGCTGTTTTCAACCGGGTCCAAATCCAAGCGTTCCAAGGTTCGCTCTTTCGCGATGATCTTCGAAGAACTTGGGGACATGCTGCTGCATCCGGAACAGCTGACGGAAAAGCGTGGATTGCGGATTGCGCAGGCGCTGCGACATGGTGCGGAACCCCGGCTGCGCGAAGCCTTGTCTGACCGCTCTCCGGAGACCGCGGATGAAGAATGGGTACTGATGGAACCGGTGATCCTGGACGTTGAATCGGGCCCGCGAAAGCCGAGCCTGGGAGGGCGTCCACGGACGAAAGCGTCGCCGTCGGGTTGGGACAACGCGGATACGCTTGTCACATCAAGCGGGATCACCATTCGCAAGAAACGCGACAGCGCCGGCTTTGTACTTCGCTTTGAAGGACAGGCAATGGATGCCGAGCGGATGGACAACCTGATGGAAAAGATCCGGGAGCTGCTGGAGAAGCACTGAACGCTCACCAATTCCATGTGGAGAGGCCGTGCGGATAGCGCGGCCTTTTTGTTTTGACGTCGTTTGGCAATGAGTGGTTTCGCCGCGAAACCGGGACGCATGGAATGATTAGTGGTCCAAAGCGTCGGCGATCAGATCGAAGAGCCATAGGATTGCCGCATCGCCATCGCTGCGCAGGTGGCGATAGAGGCGGATCTCCATCGGCGCAACGGTCAGAGGCAAGGGCAGGGTGGTCAGGCCCTGCGCCAAAGCCCAGCTGCGTGTCAGCGTTACCCCCATATCTGAGTTCCGGACCATGTCGGCAACCGCGAGATAGCTGTGGGTGCGCAACCCGATCTTTCGCCGATTCCCGGACTTGCGCAGCGCCAGATCCACCGCGCCCGCCCCCTTGGGCCGGGAAGAGACGTGAATGTGGGTGAGCGACAGATAGCGCTCAAGAGTGAGCGGTTCACCCGCAAGGGGATGGTCCGGGCGCAACGCGCAGACATAGGGATCACGCAGCGCAACCTGAGCTACCAGGTTGCCAGTGTCGGCAAGGGGGATGTCTGATGCAATTTCAACCGTGCCCTGGGACAAGGCTCGCGACAGGTCCGCTCTGGCGGTCCGCTGAATGTCCAAGCCAACACCGGGTGCTACGCTTCGCAACCGTTGAAGGAGCCGGGGCAGGATCATCTCTGCGTGCAGATCCAGCAGGCTGAGCCGAAAGCTGCGCTTGCTGCTGGCCGGATCAAACACACGGTTTCGCGACGAAACCCCCTGCATCAATTGCAGCGCTTCAGCGATCGGTTCAGCAATGCTTTCGGCCAGCGCGGTGGGTTCCATACCTGACCGGGTTTTGACGAACAGAGGATCATCCAGGCTGCGCCGCAATCGGGCCAACGCGTTGCTGACCGCAGGTTGGGTCAGGGACAACCGCTCGGCCGCCCGCGTCAGGTTGCGTTCGGCATAGATCGTATCGAACACCACAAAGAGGTTCAGATCGATTCTGCTAAGGAGAGTTTGATCATTCACACTGCTTATTTAGGTCATTGGTAAAATAAATTTCAATAATGATTATCCGATCCGTAGTCTGACGCTCGAAACGCGAACCACCCACCTGAGGAGTCTTCGACCATGGACTTTGCCCCGACCGACCGTGCCGAGGAGATGCGGCACAAGCTGGAAGCCTTCATGGAGGCGCACATCTATCCACGCATTCGCCAGCACAAGGAGGAGATCGAGGCCGGAACCTTCCCGGTTTCCTTCATGGAGGACCTCAAACAGCTGGCGCGCGCAGAGGGTCTGTGGAACCTGTTTCTGCCGGGCCTGCGCGACGATGAGCCTGGCACGCGCCTGAGCAATCTGGAATACGCTCCGCTGGCCGAAATCATGGGGCAGGTTCCGTGGTCGTCCGAGGTGTTCAACTGCAATGCGCCGGACACAGGCAACATGGAACTGCTGCACATGTTCGCCACACCGGAACAGCGCGAGAACTGGCTGGAGCCGTTGATGCGCGGCGAAATCCGATCCGCCTTTGCGATGACGGAGCCGGATGTGGCGAGCTCGGACGCGACCAATATCACCACCTCGATCCGGCGTGAGGGGGATGAATACGTGATCAACGGGCGCAAATGGTTCATTACCAACGCCTGTCATCCGAACTGCAAGGTGCTGATCGTGATGGGCAAGACCGATCCCAGCGCGGACACCCACCAGCAGCAGAGCATGGTGATCGTGCCGAAGGATACGCCAGGGGTTGAGATCGTTCGCAATCCGACGATCCTGAACATGCATGACCCCGAAGGCCACGCGGAGATCCTGTTCCGGGACGTGCGGGTGCCTGTCAGCCATCTGCTGGGTGAAGAGGGGAGTGGCTTTGCCCTGGCGCAGGCCCGGCTTGGTCCCGGCCGCATCCACCACTGCATGCGGTCCATCGGGGCGGCTGAAATGGCTCTGTCCTTGATGGTGGAACGGGCGCAGGAGCGCAAAACCTTCGGGAAGTATCTGGCCGACCAGGGGGTGATCCGTGAATGGATTGCCAAGTCACGGCTGGAGATCGAGCAGGCCCGGTTGCTGACCCTGCGCGCAGCGTGGAAGATCGATCAGGTCGGCGCCAAGGCCGCCCGCAAGGAGATCGCGCTGATCAAGGTCGTGGCTCCGAACGTACATGCCACGGTGACGGACCGGGCGATGCAGCTGTTTGGCGCCATGGGCATGACCCCGGACACGCCGTTGGCGGACAGCTACACCTGGGCACGGGCGCTGCGCTACGCAGATGGTCCGGATGAGGTGCATCTGCAATCCATCGCCAAGATGGAGATCAAGGCCAACAACCGCGGTCGTTCCGCGCAATGGCTGACCCCGCCTGCGCGCTGAGCAAATCTCGGATGTGCTGAAAAGGGGAGGGGGGCCTGCGCCCCCCTTTCCGTGTCGTCAAATTCCGGCTGGAGCGTCATAGAGCGCCACAGGGGCACCCAAACGCTCGGGATCGGGCGTGACCCCCAATCCGGGCGCTTCCGGCGGCGTAGCGAGCCCCTGAGCGTTTCTGGCGCCTTGTCCGGGCACCGGATCCACGGCCAAATGGTAGTGGCACAGCCAGCTGGCCAACCGGTTGGCTTCGGGTGTGGAGGCCGCAAGGTGGATGGCGGCGGTATCGGCCAGAGCGGACCCGCCCAGATCCTCGATGTGCATCTGCCAGCCCACGGACACACCGAAATCGCGGATCTGCAGCGCTTTGGTCAGCCCGCCAACACGGTTCGGCTTGACCTTGACCCCCTCGCAGGCGCGCTGCTTCCAAGCCTCCAGATGGTCGCCGAAGCTGTGCATGCATTCATCCAGCATGATCGGGTTGCCGACACGCGCGGCCACATGGGCGCATTGGTCCAGCGTTTCGCAGGGCTGCTCGACCCAGTCGCGCGCCTTGACCGAATTCAGCACCTGGACCGCCACACCGGGCTGCCAGGCGCGGTTGACGTCGAACGTGACCTTGTGGCCCTTGGGCAGCCCCTCCGAAATCGCCTCGATCCGGTCGATGTCCAGACCGATATCGGTGCCGCCCACCTTGGCTGAATGAACGGTATAGCCCTTGGCCGCGGCCTTGCCGATCAGCGCCAGCATTTCGTCAGGCGTCCCGGTTGAGATTGAGGAGTTGACCAGAACCGGATCGGCCCGTTCGCCGCCCATCAGTTGCCACAGGGGCATCCCGCTGGCCTGTCCAAGAATATCCCAACATGCCATGTCGATTGGCGATTTCACATAAGGGTGACCGGGCAGCTGCAGATCCATGACCTGGTTGACGTGGCGCAGGCTGCGTGGATCCAGGCCAATCAGGAACGGCGCCAGTGTTTCGATCCCGGCCCGGATCCCCGGACCATGCGCGGGCAGGTAGGTATGCCCCCAGGGACAGCCTTCGCCCCAGCCGGTCAGGCCTTCGTCGGTGTCGATCCGGACAAAGGTGCTGTCCAGTTTTTCGAACTTCAACCGCCCGCCCGACAGCCAATAGGGTTCGGTCAGCGGCATGTCGAGCTGATAGACGGTGATCTTGGTGATCTTCATTTGGCCCTCTTTGAGCGCGGGGTTTTCATTTTGTGGATACAGCAAGCGGCGGGGCAGGGGGGTCAGTCCTGTGCCCCCCAACTGGCCACCGGGTCCCCCAGGCTGTTGAAATCGGGCGTTACACCCAAACCCGGCGTATTGGTGGCAAACAGCTTGCCGTCCTGCACCGTGGGACCGCCGATCCCGGTGCTGCGGGTGACGTAGTTCATCAGATCGGTCGAATTGATCAGCATCTCCGGCGGTGTGGAGGTGGCAAAATGCGCCACGGCGGCGCTGGTGATCTGGCCGCCCCAAGTGTCCTCGCTGACCACGGGGATGCCGTGGTCGATCAGGAAATCGCGCACCCGCCGGGCTTTGCTGAGCCCACCCAGATTGGAGATCTTGAGACAGCAGATTTCCGCCCCGCGGTCGTTCACGATGCGGCGCGCTATGTCGATCCCGGTGACGCATTCGTCCAGCTTCATCGGCTGTTCTGCCACCCTGCGGACCTGCTGGCATTCCTCATAGGTGCGGCAGGGCTGTTCCAGGATGAAATCCAGATCTCGCGTCGCCCGCGCCACCCGCACCGCATTGTCGACGCGCCAGCCCTGATTGGCATCCGCCATCGCCTTCTCGCCCGGCTGAAGCAGTGGCACGGTTTCGCGGATCCGGTCGATATCGGTAACCCAGTCACCGCCGACCTTGATCTGGAATTGCCGGTAGCCGCTGGCGCGATGCCGGTCCATCTCGGCCACGGTTTCGTTCAACGCCTTCTGTGGCGCAACCCGGTACATCGGTGCGCCATCGGTCAGCTTGCCGCCCATCAGCATCCAGACGGGTTGCCCGGTGGATTGCCCCAGGATGTCCCAGAACGCGGCATCAAAGGGGGCCTTGGCATAGCCGTGCCCCTGGACCAGATGATCCATCAACCGCTCCATTTTGCCCAGCTGTCGCGGATCCAGTCCCAGCAGATGCGGCGCGGCGAGGCGGGCAAAGGCCTCGACCCCTTCGGAATGGGCAATCATGTAGTTCTCGCCACAGGGGGTGAACTCGCCACAGCCTTGCAACCCGGCATCGGTGTCGATGACCACGACCGAGGCCATGGCGGTTTCGATCGCGTTGCCCGCGCCCCAGACATACGCGCCATCGACATAGGGCAGGGGGGCTTTATAGAGACGGATTCGGGTGATTTTCATCGGATCCCTTTCATGGGGTCACCACAATGTTGCCCAGGTGGGTTTTGGTCAGAAAGGCCTCCTGCGCACGCCGCAGATCAGCCAGCGCATAGGTGGCCGACAACAGGGGTTTCAGCGCCCCGGTTTCGATCATGCCGACCACCCGCTGCATGGTGCCTGGCGGGCAGATCGTCGCCCCGGTCAATTGCAGATCCTTGTAAACCAGTTGGCGCAGGTCGAATTCGGCCATCGGTCCGGCAATACAGCCGGAGGTCGAATACCGCCCGCCCTGGCGCAGGGCATTGACCAGCGGCATGAACATTGGGGCGCCCACAACATCCAACGCGATGTCCACGGGTCCCCCCGCAGCATCGAGAATGGCGGCCTCCAGATCCGGGCAGTTGCGGTCGATGACCAATTCCGCACCCAGTGCGCGCAGGCCTTCGGCCTTGGCGGGCGAGGCGATGGCGATCACCCGGCATCCGCGCAAACGGCAAAGCTGGACTGCGGCCGATCCCAAGCCGCCGGAGGCTCCGGTGATCACCACCGTTTCACCCGGACGCGGCGCGGTGCGCTGTACCAGGTTTTCTGCTGTAGTGTAAGCACAAGGAAAGGTCGCAAGTTCCGCATCGGACAGGTCCGATCGCACCGGTATGGCATTGGCGGCGCGCACTTTGGTGTATTCGGCGAAGCCGCCGTCACATTCGGACCCGAAATACCCGGAGTTTTCGGTGTTCAACCAATCCCCATGCCCCAGCAGCCAAGGGTCGATCAGCACCCGCTCGCCAATCCTCACCGGATCAACGCCGGGGCCAACCGCCACGATTTCACCGGCGACGTCTGCGCCCTGTATCATCGGGAAGCGGATGGAGCCACTGCCCCAGCTGCCGTCTTCTCCCTCGGCGCTGTCGAAGCCACCTTCGGCACCGCTGCCGATATCGGATTGCACCGCCTTGGAGTACCAGGCGGTGCGGGTGTTGATATCGGTGTTGTTGAGACCGCAGGCCCCGACCCGGATCAGCACCTCTCCTTTCTCCGGGCGCGGCGTCGCAACTTCGGACAGCACCAGTTTATCAAGCCCGCCGTGGCCGGTCAGCAACATGGCGGTCATCGTTTCGGGTAGGGTCATTTGTCCTCCGGTATGTGTCCTGGTACCCGTTTTCCGACACGGAAAACGGGCCGGAATTTTTGTAAAATTCCGGCCCCCCTGTCCTACGGCTACGCGGGCTGTGTCTGCATCGCGTCGGTTCTCGGGCGCTCTGAGGCGGGATCATAGGCGGCTTCGCCCAGCATCCGGCCTTTGCGCGCATGACCTGCGACAATCACTTCGACCTCGGTGCCAGGCTTTGCGGCATGCGGTTTGACGTAGGCGAAGGCCAGGATCTTGCCGACCGCGTGACCATAGACCACCGACGCCGTGGATCCGACAACCTTGCCATCTAACAGGATCGCCTCGCCGCCGTGACCGTCTTCGATGCCGTCTGGTTCAATCTCCAGGTAGGCACAGATCCAGGGCAATTCACCTTTCTCTGCGGCCTCGGCGCTGACGCGGGTTGCTTCGACCCCCAGATAGTCCTTGTCCAGACGGTAGAACCGGCCCACGCCCGCTTCGGGCAGGGTGACCTCATTGGTCAGCTCACCCGCGCCCGGGAAGGCCTTCTCCATCCGCAGGGAGTTCATGGCAAAAGACCCATAGTTTTCAATACCATGCGCGTCCCCGGCGGCCCAAAGTGCGGTGTAGACATCAACACAGGCTTCATCCGGCATGTGCAGTTCCCAGCCCAGCTCACCGGCGTAGGACATGCGGAACGCCCAGACCTTGTGCCCGGCCACGGTGATTTCCTGCGCCGACAGCCAGCGGAACCCGGCGTTGGACAGGTCCGCATCGGTGCATTGGGCCAGTACCTCGCGGGATCTTGGCCCGTTCAGGGACAAGGCAGACCAATCTTCTGAGAGCGAATAGATTGAGACGGTCTCTCCCGCGAGGTTCTGGTTCAGGTGATCAAGCAGGCGCTGTTCAAAGAAAGCAGCGCAGACAAGGTAGTAACGATCCGCCGCCATGCGGACGATGGTGGTTTCCAGCTCGACCCGGCCCCGGCGGTTCAGCATATGCGTCAGCGTGATGGAGCCGTCTTTCTGAGGCATGCGATTGGCGGTCAGACGATCCAGCAGGGCGTAGGCGTCCGGGCCTGAGACCTCGACCTTGGTAAAGGCGGTGACATCCATGATGCCGACCCGCTCGCGCACCGCCTTGCATTCGGTGGCCACCATGTCGAACACTTCATTGCGGCGGAAGCTGTAGTGATCACGCTGTTCCACCCCATCGCGGGCGAACCAGCGGGGGCGTTCGTGACCAAAGACCTCTTCATAGACCGCGCCTTTTTCCTTCAGCAGTTCATAGAGCGGTGACGGCTTGATCGGGCGTCCTTCAAGACGGTTGAAATGCGGGAAAGGGATTTCGTGGCGCAGCTTGTAGTCCTCATGCGCCTTGATCACCTGCCAGTCTTTCTTGGCATAGTCGCCAAAGCGGCGCGGGTCATAGTCGCGCATCGAGATGTCGGCGGCCCCATGGACCATCCATTTTGCCAGCTCGCGGGTCAGACCCGGACCCCAGCCGATGCCAATCTGGGTGCCGCAGCAGCACCAGTAATTCTTGACCCCCGGTGCGGGGCCGACCATCGGGTTGCCATCGGGCGGATGGCTGATGGCACCGTGGACTTCGCGGGTGATGCCCAGATCAGCAAAGATCGGCATCCGCTCCAGCGAGTTTTCCAGCCAGGGCATCACGCGGTCATAATCGGCCTCGAACAGCCAGTTTTCATATTCCCAGGGGCATTCGTCATGCCAGACGGAATTCGAGTTCTCTTTCTCGTAGATCCCGATCAGGCCCTTCTTCTGTTCCATGCGGATATAACCGGAGACCATCTTGTCATCGCGGATCACCGGAAGTTCTTTGTCCAGCTCCAGGAACTCGGGCACGTTTTCGGTGACGAAGTAATGGTGCGTCATCGAGGTCATCGGCAGCTGCAGCCCGGACCATTCGCCCATCTGGCGCGCATAGGTGCCGCCGGCATTGACCACATGTTCGCAGATCACGGTGCCTTTTTCGGTCTCTACAACCCATTCGCCCGCGTCATTCTGGGTGATATTGGTGGCACGGCAGTGGCGAAAGATCTTCACGCCTTTCTGACGGGCACCTGTGGCCATCGCCATGGTGACGTTCGACGGGTCAACATGGCCGTCATCAGGGGTGTAAAGCGCGCCCAGAACCCCTTCCAGATTGTAGAAGGGGTGCTTTTCCGCGATGAAGGCAGGGTCCACCAGCTCAATATTGAAGCCCAGTGAACGCCCCACGGACAGCGTTTGGCGCAGCCAGTCCATTTCGTCTTCTGTATAGGCCAGACGGAACGACCCGCAGCCGTGCCAGGTCACGGCCTGCCCGGTTTCCTCTTCCAGAATGCCGGAGTAGAGGCCGATGTTGTAATCCACCATCTTGCCCAAGCCATATGAGCTGGTGGAATGGGTGATCTGGCCCGCCGCGTGCCAGGTGCTGCCGCTGGTCAGCTCTGCTTTCTCCAGCAGAATGGTCTCATCGCCCCAGCCCTCGTGACCGAGGTGGTAGGCGAGCCCACATCCCATGACGCCGCCTCCGACGATCACAACCTTGGCCCGTTCGGGCAGCTCATTCCTGGTCATCGCGCTTTCCTGTTCGTGACTCATAGATTTTGATGGATTTCGTAGCCAAACATTTGTACCACAGTCAACAACAGATGGTGCAAATGTGTAAATCTAAGGTCTGAATGAAACAAACATGTGTGTCGAAAGCCGCGGGTTTGGGCCAGTCGTCCGGGTTGGACGCTCTGGGGCGAATTCCATGTGTCGATGGGACTTACTTGTTTGAAACCATGCCATGTTTTGCCCGTGTGCCTGGGATATCGGCTCCTGAAAAATCCACATCCGCGGTCCGCCCGCGGCAGGTTGGTCCGTGGCGTTGGACATCCCGTCACGAAACAGACCGCCAGATGCGAAGGTCCATCGCGATTCGCGCCAAACAGACGATCGACCGGTGCTTCTCTGCCGTGTCTGAAAGGAGTTCTATGGCGGATCAGGATTGGCCGGTGTCGCAGCTGATCCCGCATGATTTTCCATCTTCGCTTTCGATCGGAACCGAACCGAAGACGATCTCGAACACCGTTCCCGCACTGACAGCTGTCTCACCTGCGGTGTGGAAGGAAAATTCAAACGCGCGTCGCCACCAGCTTGGCCTGTATCAAGAGGAACACCAATGAACGCCCCCCTCACGCAATCGCTGGACGCCAGCTATTACACGGATCCTGCCGTTTTCGAGAATGAAATGGCCGGGTTGCTGTCCCGCACATGGCAGTTTGCAGGCCATGCCGCGGATATTCCCAATATCGGAGATTACTTTGCGTTTGAAATCGCGGGACAGAACCTGTTTGCGATCCGGGGCCGGGACAATGTGGTGCGGACGTTCTACAACGTCTGCCAGCACCGTGCGCATGAGATGGTAACGGGGACTGGCAACACCCGCGTCGTGGTTTGCCCTTACCACCAGTGGACCTATGAGCTGACCGGTGGTCTGCGCGCGGGCCCCAACATCAAGAACGTGCCGGGGTTCGAGCGCGAAAAGATCTGTCTGACCGAAGTGCGGACCGAGGATTTCCTGGGCTTTCTGTTCGTCAATCTGGACAAGGATGCCGCGCCGATGGACGAATGGTATCCGGGCGTGCGCGAAGAGATCGCCGCATATGTGCCGCATATCGCCAATCTGGCCCCGCTGGAGTGGGTCGAGGTGCCAGAGAACTGCAACTGGAAGGTTTCGGTCGAAAACTACTCCGAATGCTATCATTGCCCGTCGAACCATCCGACCTTTGCCGAAGGCGTGGTGAAGCCGGAAACCTATGACATCCAGCCTGACGCGGGCGGCGGGTATGTGCTGCGGCACACCACGGAATGTCAGAGTCTGGACAAGATGACCTATCCCATCGACATGTCGGTGCCACACGCCGGGGACTACCAATCCTGGTTCCTGTGGCCGATGTTTTCCTTCCAGTGCTATCCGGGCAATGTATTGAACACCTACCATTGGCGGGCCAACGGGGTGGACAACTGTACCGTCTGGAGGGGCTGGTACACCGAAGGTGGCTATGAAAGCGACGTGATCCGTGGTCTGGCGGTCCAGGATCGGGAAACCACTGTAGCCGAGGATATCCGGTTAGTGGAATCGGTGCATCGCGGTCTGAAGTCCAAGGGTTATGTGCCGGGGCCATTGGTTCTGGATCCTGCCTGCGGCGTGATGAGCGAACATTCGATCGCCCGCCTGCAGCAGTGGATGCGCGAAGCTGTAGATAGCTGACGCCTGTCAAGATACACCCGGTCAAGATACACAGAGAACCGCCCCACCGGGCGGTTTCGCACCCAATTCAAAGGACAACACTGATGAGTTTCGACGAAGACCTCTTTCTCAAGGGCCTGGAACAGCGCAAAGCCACCTTGGGGGCGGAGTATGTGGAGAAGAACCTGGCCGCGGCGGATGACTTCACCCGTCCGTTCCAGGAGGCAATGACGGCCTGGTGCTGGGGCTTTGGCTGGGGCGATGACGTGATTGACGCCAAAACCCGCTCAATGATGAACCTGGCGATGATCGGGGCACTGGGCAAAATGCATGAGTGGGAAATCCACTGCAAAGGTGCGCTGAACAACGGTGTGACCAAGGAAGAGATCCGCGCCATCATCCATGTTGTGGGGATCTATTGCGGTGTGCCGCAATCGCTGGAGTGTTTCCGCGTGGCCCGCAAGGTTCTGGAGGAAAAGGGGCTGCTCTAAGCCGCGCCCGTTCCAAGTTTTGATGCCCCGCCCCCGGTCGGAAGTGACCGGGGGCGGTTTCTTTTAGTCTGCGTCCGGCAGAATGGGCGCCGATCGATCAAGCGCAAGTTCGGCATCTGAGAACACCCAAGGCCCGCGTACGCCGGGGATGCCTTCGGGGCTGATTTGCAGGCCACGCGCCTTGATCTGCGGATCGTCAAAGGCCTGGCCGATCGAATTGATCGGGCCGGCTGGCACGGTGGCGGCCTCGCAGGCGGCCAGAATATCGGCAGCGGTCCAGCTGATCAGCGAGGCTTCGATCTGTGCCGTCAACGCTTCTCGATTGCTGACCCGCAGCTGATTGGTGGCATAGTCGGGGTTGCTGGCCAGATCGGGGCGGGAGATCACGTCACAGAAACGCTGGAACTGGCCATCGTTGCCAACCGCCAGAATGAAATGCCCATCCGCCACGGGCAGCACCTGATAGGGTGAGATATTGGGATGGTCGTTGCCCTTGCGCATCGGGCTGGTGCCGGTGGCCAGATAATTCATCGCCTGATTGGCCAGCATCGCCGTGGCACAATCCAGCAGGGACATGTCAATATGCTGGCCCTTGCCCGTGCGGTGGCGTTGTTCGACCGCGGCCAGGATCCCGATGGTGCCGTAGAGCCCGGTCACTACGTCGGTGACGGCCACGCCGACCTTCTGGGGCTGGCGGTCGGGCTCACCGGTGATCGACATCAGCCCGGACATGCCCTGGATCAGAAAGTCATAGCCTGCGCGCTGCGCATAGGGGCCGTCCTGACCGAACCCGGTGATTGAGCAATAGATCAGGCGGGGATTGGCCTCTTTCAGGCTGTCATAGTCCAGCCCGTATTTCTTCAAACCACCCACCTTGAAGTTCTCGATCACGATATCGGCTTCTGCGATCAGCTCCCGCACTTTGGCCTGGCCTTCGGGGGTGCGGAAATCGATGGCGACCGACTGTTTGCCACGGTTGGCAGCATAGAAATAGGCGGCAGTCCGGTCTCCGTCCCGCTCGATGAAGGGCGGTCCCCAGCTGCGGGTGTCGTCGCCTTGCGGGGCTTCGACCTTGATCACATCGGCACCCAGGTCGGCCAGCGACTGGCCAATCCAGGGACCCGCCAGAATGCGGGCCAGTTCCACGACTTTCAGTCCGTGCAAGGGGGTCATGTAAGTTCCTTCAGAGATAGGGCGGGGTACAGGCCGAGATGACCTCGGCCGGACGATCAGAGATATTGCGGAACCGGTGCGGCTCGCGCGAGTTGAACAGATAGGCGTCGCCGGCCTTGAGCACCCGGACTTCGCCGCCAACGGTGATTTCGATTTCTCCCGAGATGACGATGCCGCCTTCGTTGGCGTCATGTTCGATCATTGAATCCCCGGTATCGGCGCCGGGTTCATATCGTTCCTGCAGGACCTGCAATCCGTGCAGTTTGGCGTCACCCACCTGTTTGATGGTGATTTTCTGACGTGCGGCTTCATTGGACTGATACAGCAAAGAGGTCAGATCGCGCAGTTCGGCAGGCGTGAAGAACACCTGATTGCTTGTCGCGCTGTCAGGCTCAAAAAATTCCGACATGGTAATGCCAAAACCGCCCAGAATTTTGCGCAAACTGGCCACAGAGGGGCTGCTGCGGTTGGTTTCGATCATGGAAATCTGCCCGTGAGGCACCCCTGCGTTCTCAGCCAACTGTCTCTGAGACAATCCGAATTGCTGCCGAAGCTGCTTGGGGCGACCGCCAACGTCAAATTCATCTACCATGCCCGGAAATCCTCCTGTATCCACGCCTCATCCTAGGCGATTCCAGAGATTCTGCGCAACTTTTGACTAGCATTGCTCAATATAATGAGCAATACATTCGCAAGAATCGAAACGAATTTGCGGAGGACTCGCCCGTGAGCAAGACCGAAGATCTGAAAGCGCGCCGCGCTGCTGCCGTTGCAAACGGCGTCGCCACCCGTGGAATTTACGCTGTGCGGGCTGAAAATTCCGAGTTGTGGGATGCGGATGGAAAGCGCTTCATCGACTTCGCGGCCGGGATCGCCGTGAACAACACCGGCCATCGCCACCCCAAGGTCATGGCGGCGGTTGCCCGTCAGGCCGAAGAGTTCACCCACACCTGTTTCCACGTGGCTCCCTATGAAAGCTATGTGGCACTGGCCGAGCGTCTGAATGCGGCAACCCCGGGTGATTTCACCAAGAAGACCATGCTGGTGACCACCGGTGCCGAAGCCGTTGAAAACGCCGTGAAGATGGCGCGCGCCTACACCGGGCGTTCGGGTGTCATCGCGTTTTCGGGTGCCTTTCACGGCCGCACCCTGATGGGCATGGCGCTGTGTGGCAAGGTTACCCCTTACAAGAAAGCCTTTGGCGCAATGCCGCCGGAAGTTCTGCACGCGCCCTTCCCGAACACCTTCCACGGTGTTTCGGTACAGGACAGCCTGAGCGTCCTGGACAACATGCTGCGCAGCTCGATTGATCCGGAGCGCGTCGCGGCCATCATCATCGAGCCGGTACAGGGCGAGGGCGGTTTCAACATCGCTCCGCCGGAATTCCTGCGGGCGCTGCGCGAAATCTGTGACCAGCACGGTATTCTGTTGATTGCCGATGAAGTGCAGGCCGGGATCGCCCGGACCGGCAAGCTGTTCGCGTTCGAACATGCAGGCGTGGCCGCCGATCTGGTGACCATGGCCAAGGGTCTGGCCGGCGGGTTCCCGCTCTCAGCCGTGACCGGTCGGGCCGAAGTCGTCGATGCCGCCCCGGTTGGCGGCATCGGCGGTACCTATGCCGGCAACCCGCTGGCAGTGGCCGCTGCGAATGCGGTGCTGGATGTGATCGTCGAAGAAGACCTGTGCAGCCGCGCCACCGAAATTGGTGAGGTCATCAAGGCCCGTCTGACCGCAATTGCCGCGCGTCAGGGCATGGATCCCATCGGCGACGTGCGCGGCGTAGGCGCAATGGTTGCGTTCGAACTGGTCACGGACCGCATCACCAACAACCCCGATCCGGCCTTGACTCAGGCCATCGTCGCCGAGGCCGAAGCCCGCGGCCTGATCATCCTGCCCTGTGGCACCCGTGCGAACGCCGTGCGCCTGCTGCCTGCGCTGACCACGCCGATGGCGCAGGTCGAAGAAGCGCTGGACATCCTTGAGGCGTCGATCGAAGCGGCGGTGAACGCAACTGCGGTGGCGGCTGAGTAAGCCGCCCCTCCCCAATTGGCCGCAACCGGTCCTCCGCGGCCAAGATCCGCGGGGAAAGCCTACCCCCTCAGGCTTTCCCCGCGCTGATCCCCTGACTTCAAACTTCCCGATCTCCCGGAGCGCGCAAGATGAAACAGAACCTGATTGCCGGTGAATGGCTGGATGGCCCCGATGCCGTTGAAAACCGCAACCCCGCCGACATCGCCGAGGTGATCGGTACCTATGCCCGCGCCTCTGCCGCGCAGGTCGGTGATGCGGTGATGGCTGCCCGTGCGGCCTTGCCGGGTTGGGCTGGCGCCTCCCCTCAGGTGCGCTCTGACCTGCTGGAGGCCGTGGCTCAGCAGATCCTGGCCCGCAAGGATGAAATCGGGCGTATGCTGGCCCGCGAAGAGGGCAAGACCCTGGCCGAAGCGGTCGGTGAAACGGCCCGCGCAGCACAAATCTTTCGCTTCTTCGCAGGCGAGGCGATCCGCGTGGCTGGAGATGCCATTGCCTCGGTCCGCCCCGACGTGGATGTCGAAGTCACGCGCGAGCCTGTCGGTGTGGTCGGGTTGATCACGCCCTGGAATTTCCCGATCGCCATTCCGGCGTGGAAAATTGCGCCGGCACTGGCCTATGGCAACACGGTCGTGTTCAAACCGGCGGACCTGACACCGGGATCAGCGCATTTGCTGGCCGAAATCCTGCATGGTGCGGGCGTTCCGGCGGGCGTGTTCAACCTGGTGATGGGCCGTGGATCCGTGGTTGGCGACGCCATTGTCTCTCACCCGCAGGTGGACGCGATTTCCTTTACCGGATCGGTTCCGGTGGGGCGCGGTCTGGCCGCGCAGGCGGCGCAGGGCATGAAGAAGATCCAGCTGGAAATGGGCGGCAAGAACCCGATGGTGGTCTTGGATGACGCCGATCTGGACGTTGCGGTTCCCGCAGTCCTGAACGGGGCGTTCTATTCAACGGGCCAGCGCTGCACCGCCTCCAGCCGCATCATCGTGCAGGCAGGGATCCATGACGCATTCGTGGACCGTCTGGCAACCGAAGCCGCGGCGCTGATCGTCGGCAACCCGCTGGACCCCAAGACCCATATCGGTCCGGTGGTGTCGGAAAAGCAGCTGGCCAACAACCTGGAATACGTGGACATCGCGGCCGCCGAAGGGGCGGATGTGATCGGCGGGCACCGGTTGCGTGGCGAAACCGAGGGCTATTTCCAGCAGCCGGCGATCTTTGCCAATGCGACCAACGATATGCGCTCCAGCCGGGAAGAGATCTTTGGTCCCTGCGCCAGCATCATCCGGGTGTCGGATTTTGAGGAAGCGCTGGCCGTGGCCA
>JALEGX010000088.1 GCA_022763485.1 Paracoccaceae bacterium
GCGTTGATGCCAAACCAGGTTGCCCCGAACAGCATCAGGAACCCCAACAGGAAGATCGACAGCCCCATGTTCAGGTTCGACAGCCACTTGATGCCCTTGCCAACACCCGACAGCGCCGACATCGTGGACGCGCCCATGATCACCACGATGGCAAAGACAATCCCCAGGGAGGAGGCATTGCCTTCGGCATTCAGCAGCCAGCTGCCAATCCCGATACGGCTCATCCCCGCGACGAATTGCTCAACGCCGAAGCCCAGCGTCTGCGCAACGCCCAGGATGGTTGCGATCACAGCGACGATATCGATCAGGCTACCCAGCGGACCGGACAGCTTCGACCCGAAGAGGGGCGTCAGCGACGACCGGATCGTCAGCGGCAACCCCCGGCGGTAGGCAAAGAACGCCAGCGCCAGACCGGCAATGGCATAGGACGCCCAGGCGGAAAAACCCCAGTGCAGATAGGAGTATTTATAGGCGTTCAGAACATTGCCCTCCGTGCCGCCTTCGGCCAGGCCCTGAATGACGTCCGGGTTGTTCTGGAAGTGATAGACCGGCTCGGCCACCGCCCAGGTCAGCATGCCAACACCGATCCCGGCGCCGAACATCATCGAGAACCAGGAGAAATTGGAGAACTCCGGCTCATCGCCATTCTGTCCCAGCTTCAGCCGCCCGGCAGTCGGCCACAGCGCCAGACCGATACACACAATGACGAAGGACGCCATCACATAGATGTACCATGTGCCGAAGTTGGCCAGAATGAAGGAGTTGAAGCCGGCCAGGATCGCGCCGGCCTGATCCGGAAACGCCACAGCCCAAAGCACCAGCAACCCCACGATGATTTTGGACGTGACCGTCACATCAACGCTGAAACCCGAGTAGAAGCCCCGGTCAGCCGTCTTGATCGGCAGATCCGTCAACGGCGGTTTGATTGACATATCGTGTTCCTCCCTATGTCACCAAGTTTCGAATTCCCGAAGGCCCAATGCCTGCCAGCAGGTCCCCAAACCCGTTGACCGCATTCCGGCGTCCCCTCTCGCCGCTCCTGCGCGCCGGATTGGCCGTGTCACACCCTGAGCACCGGCCAAAGCAAGAGCGCCCGCCGTCGCCGGACGCCCTCCGCAGAGGCGCGCGCTTTGACGGCGTTTGTTCTTCGTGCCTTGACTTGATCGGGATGTGCTGGCTCTGATTTCTCCAGCTGGTTGCGCCTTAGGTAATTCCTATGGGTGGCGAAGATGGCTTAGAAAAATGAACTGAAAAAGTGCAAATCCGTTATGGCTGATCAAGGAAATTCCTATGCCAATCTGGCTCGCAACGCGGCCGATCTATGCGCATTTTTGATTGTGTGCGAACAGGGGCAGCTGTCTGCCGCAGCGCGCGAAATGAAGATCACCCAGCCCAGCCTGAGCCAGCGCATCCGCAACCTTGAGCAATCATTGGGAAAAACCCTGTTCGAACGCACCCCCAAAGGTGTGGTGCTGACCCGCGATGGCCACGCCCTGCAAAGGCAACTGCACGACCCGCTGACCGAGCTGGCCACCCGGTTTCAGAGTTTTTGCGATGGCCCGAAACAGGAACGCCTGCTGATCTCGGCCGATTTCGCATTTGCCTATTTCTGGCTGCTGCCACGGATGCCCGAGATTCGACAAAAGCTGGGACAGGTGGACATCTGCATCCTGACCTCGCAGGAACCCAAAGTAGACCGCGTCCCGGAAACGGATTTGCTGATCTACATGGGCAGCGCCAGCCAGGCCGGACCCGAAGAAACCATGCTGATGCGCGAAAAGGTCGGGGTCGTCTGCAGCCCGGACTTCAAGGCCGCACATCCTGAAATAAGAACCCCTGCCGACCTGATGCAGACGCCGCAGCTTCTGCATCTCAACACCCCGTCCCGCACAAAGTTCTGGTGCAGCTGGTCGGAATGGTTCAGCCACTGGCAGCTGGACCCCTCAAAGCTGGGCAAGGGGCTGATCCTGAGCAGCTATGAAATCATCGTCCGGGCTGCAACAGACAGCCAGGGCGTTGCTCTGGGCTGGCGCGGACTGATCGACGAAACCGTCGAAAAGGGCGAGTTGGCCTTTCTCATGCCTGAAACCTGCGAAACCGACCGCGGCTATTACATCGTGGCCGGCGAGCGCGGCACATCCCCGGCCGTGCAGGATCTGCACGACTGGATCGTCCAAGAAACCGGCATCTGGCGGGACTGAGAGGGGCCGCGCCGATCAGATCCGCATACGCGGCACGTCATGCGGATCCAGATGCAGCTCAATCAGGACGGGACCCTTGCGACCCTCAAACGCGTCCAGCGCAGCATCCAGCTGCTCCAGCGAGCGCACCTCATACCCCTGCCCGCCCAGAGAGGTTGCGACCTGCGCGAAAGACGGCCAGTGGAACTCTGTCAGGCTGGGGTCCATCTGGCGGTCCAGGAACTGGATGTGTTCAGCGCCATAGGCAGAGTCGTTGGCCACGATCACGATCAGGTCCAGCCCAAGGCGCACGGCGGTGTTGAACTCGTTGATGCCGCCCATCATGAACCCGCCGTCCCCGGTGAAAACCACAACCGGCCGGTCCGGCGCGGCCACAGCCGCCCCAATGGCTTCCTGCAAGCCCAGCCCGATAGAGCCGAAGTTTGCCGTGACAACAAAGCTCTGCGGATCCGGGGCAGAGATGCGGCACCAGACCTCTGTCATGAAGCGGCCCCCATCAGTTACCAGCACGCGATCAGACGGCAGCGCCTGCTCCAGACGCTCCAGCGACTGAACATAGTTGACGCACCCCTCTGCGGTGCGGTTCGGCCCGACAGGATGCGCGGTCAATGTGCCCAAATCCAGATCGCGGGTGAAACCGCTGCCGGGAATTTCGGCCTCATCCAGCCAGTACAGGATCGTTTCCGCGGTCAGCCCGGCATCGGCTACCAGCGCGGCATCGGGGTGCAGTCCGCCACCGATGGCGGTGGGTTCGATATCGATCTGAACGATCCGCTTGTCCTTCATCAGCTTGCCGCGATCGGTGGTGAAATCATGCAGGGCGGTGCCAAAACACACGATGCAATCGGATTGCGCGATCAGGTCATAGGCGGCAGGAGTAGAGAGGGTCCCAAAGATGTCAATGTTGCTGGGATGTCCGGAAAACAGCCCCTTCGCCTTCAGCGTTGTGGCCAGCGGGGCCTCCAGCCGGTCCGCCAGGCGGATCAGCTGCTCCCGCGCATGGACCGCACCAGCCCCCGCCAGGATCAGCGGACGACGGGCCGAGGCGATCATCCCGATGGCGTTATCCAGCGTGTCACCTTCGGCGACACCACCCGGCGCGGTAAACACATCCAGAACCCGCACCACATGCTCGGTCTGCTGCCACATGAAATCCGCAGGCATGTTCAGGACAATCGGACGGCGCTCAACCTGCGCCCGGTAGAAGGCCCGCTCGATATCCATGCACACGGTATCCGGCGTGCGCACCTGCTCGAAACCGGCGCCAGTGGTTTTGACCAATTCGCGCTGGTCAATGCTTTGCAGATGTCGTGGGTTCGATACCGGAGTGTCACCCGCCAGCAGAACCATCGGAACGTGGCCGCGCGCCCCTTCGGTCAACGCGGTAACACAGTTGGTCAGGGCCGGCCCATGGGTCACCGTCGCGACGCCCACCCGGCCAGCCACATGCGCATAAGCCAGGGCCATCAGGACCGCGCTGTTCTCATGCGCGACCGGCACGAAACGGCGCTCGCATTCGCGGACAAAACTGTCGACCATGAACAGGTTGGCGTCCCCCATCAGGCCAAACATCGTCTCAACGCCATGATCGGCGACAGCTTGGGCAATGGACTGATAAACAAGCATCTCTTTGGACATGGCGCGGCCTCCTTGGTGGTCAGGCGATAACTACCGGAGCTGCCACGCGGAGTTTACGCATAGTTTGATGGAAACCACAGAAAACACGCGAACTTTTCTCGCGGTTTACGCCATTTTGCCAAAATTCACGCGCACCACACCCCACAAGCAAAAAGCGGCCGCATGACACGACCGCTTTCCTTAGTTTCGGAGGCCAGCGCGGCCCTTGCTCAGAACAGGAGTCCCGGCAGCCAGAGCGCGATCTGCGGGAAGGCCACGACCAGCGCCAGACCCAGCAGCTGCAGCCCGACGAAGGGCAGCGCGGCCTTGTAGATGTCGGTGATGGTGATCTCCGGCGGCGCGACCGAGCGCATGTAGAACAGGTTGTACCCGAACGGCGGCGTCAGATAGGCCGACTGCATGCTCAGGATGAAGAGCACGGCAAACCAAGTGGTGTCATAGCCCAGATCCCGAACGATCGGCACGAACAGCGGCACGGTGATAAAGACGATGGCAAAATCGTCCAGAAACATGCCGAGGATGAAGTAGGTCGCCAGCATTGCGATGATCACGAACATCGGGCTGAGCTCAAAATCCTCGATCATTTCGCCAACGATCATGCCCGCGCCCAGACCCACGTAGATCTTGGAGAAGAAGACCGCGGCGATGGTGATCCACATCAGCATCCCCATCAGCTTGGTCGTGGTCAGCATGACATAGCGCAGCATGTCCCAATTGACCCGACCATGCAGCGCGGCAATCACCAGCGCACCGAAGGCCCCAATGGCGGACGCCTCGGACGGCGAAGTGACACCGCCGATGATACAGCCCAGAACCGTTGCAATCAGGATACCCGGCGCCAGCAGATGGCGCAGCGATTTCAGCTTCTCCATCCCGCTGAACCGCTCCTCTGGCGGGGCCGGAGGCCCCATGTCGGGGTTCAGGCGACAGCGCAGCAGCACATAGCCCATATAGATCCCGGCCAGCATCAGCCCCGGCACCAGCCCGGCGGCAAAAAGCTTGCCCACGGAATCGCGACTGAGGAAGGCATAGATGATCATCAGGACCGACGGCGGGATCAGAAAGCCAAGCGCCCCGCCCGCCATGATGGTGCCGGTGACCAGCTTCTTGTCATAGCCCCGCTTCAGCATCGCAGGCAGCGCAATGATGCCCAGGCTGACCGTGGCCGCACCGGAGACACCCGCCATCGCCGCAATCAGCGCGCAGATGATGACCGTACCCACACCAAGCCCGCCGGGCACACCGCCCATCAGCTTGTGGATCATCTCGAACAGGTCGTCCGTTATCCCGGACCGCTGCAGGACCAATCCCATGAAAATGAACAGCGGCAATGCCACCAGCAGGAAGTTGTCCATCGCCGAATAGGTGGAACTGACCAGCAGATCGAGCCCACCGGGTCCCCACAGCATGAAGGCGCTTCCGACACCGGAAATGGTCAGCGCCCAGGCCAGCGGCGACCCCATCGCCATAAGTGCCAGCATCGACAGAAACATGATGGCGGTGACCGCCAACGGATCGAGTTCGGCCATGATTTCTCCTCCGCGGATGACCGATGTCACCCGCCCTTTGATGTCTTATTTCTTGGCGGCTTCCAGCAGTTCGGGATCGATATCCGTCTCATGCTCGGTTTCGCGCGGATCGTCGAAGGGGATCCCCAACATGACCAGGACGCTGCGCAGCAATTCGGCGATGTTCTGAAGGATCACCAAGCCCACAGCCAGCGGGATCACGGTCTTGATCGGATAGATCACCGGCTGCCAGATGCTCTTGTTCGAGTATTCGCGCACCGACCAGCTCTGTGCCGCAAATTCGACAGCCATCTTGAAGAAGATGCCCAGAACGATCAGTCCCAGAGTGAAAATAATCGTGTCACAAAAGGCTTTGCCCCGAGGGCCCAGAAGGCCATAGATCACTTCGGACCTGACATGGCTGCGGTGGCGCAACGTGTAGGAGCCTGCCAGCATGCAGAAGGCGCCGTACAACATGGTCGAGGTTTCATGCGCCCAGATGGTGGGAGCATTGAGGAAATAGCGGGCGACGATTTCCAGCATCAGCACGCCGATCATCGCCAGGGTCAGCCATGAAATGGCCCGTCCGACAAATTCGGACAGGCCATCCTGGGCGACCAGATATCTGGTCACCCCTTTCATCACAGACGGCCCTGGGCCTTCGCGTTGGCGATCAGGGCGTCAACAAACGCCTTGTTGCGATCCGAACGCGCGGCTTCTTCGGCCCAGACACCCTGAGCCGCTTGGGTCAGCGCCTTGGAGTCCGCATCGGGAAGCGTGGAGTATTGGAAGGTGCCATCGGCCACGCCTTCGTTGCCATCGGCCAGCCACTGGTGAATGTCATCGGCGAACTGCTGCAGAGCGGTTTCCAGGATCTGCTTGTGCTCATCCGACAGCTTGTCCCACGCGGCAGGGTTGGCCAGGAAGGTTTCGGTCCAGCCCGGCATCAGCATGTTCATGAAGGTATAATTGGTGGCGGTTTCGTGCAGCTTCAGCTGCTCATATTCCACTGGGCCGCCATAAATGGCACCATCGATCACGCCGGTCGACATGCCGATGTAAAGTTCCTGTGCGGGCAGATACACGGTGGGGATGTCAAAGGCCGAGAGAACCTTTGCAACATTCGACGTTGCGCGGATCTTGCGGGTCTTCAGATCGTCCAGCGATGTGACCGGCTCTTTGGTCAGCAGGTCGTAGTTGTGACCATAGCCCTTGCCCAGGTACACGGTGCCCGCTTCGGCATAGGCTTCGGTCAGCAGCTTGTCGACTTCGGGGCTGTTGAACAGTGCCTTGGCTTCGTCCACGCTGGCCCATGCGCCGGGAAGACCTGCTTCGATGTTGCCCACGTCGATCTGGCCGGACCAGTACCCACCGGTGCCATGCACGATGTCGACGGTGCCTTTCGAAACGGCGTCCGCGAACTGGTCGGAGGCCACAAGCTCACCACCGCGGAAATACTGGATCCGCAGGCTGCCGTTCGACGCTTCCTTGACCGCTTTGCGGAATTTCTTGGCGATGTGGTCGATCTCGGTTCCGTAGAAGGTGTGGAACCGCAGACGCACGGTTTCTGCCGAAGCCGAGCTGGCAACAGCAGCCAGAGCGGCGGCGCCGGTCAGTGCGCCCAGAGCGGCGCGGCGAGTAAAGGTGGTCAGTTTCATGCTGTCTCCTCCGATGGGGAAAGGCCCCGGTAGCGTGTTCCGTCGCGCCCGTCGCCCGGCCAGGGGGCTTGTGCCGTGGCGGCAACGTGGATAGCGTCGTACACCATGGTCCATGATGCTTGCAACTCTTTCCAAGATTTTCTGCGCAGAATTTTGGGAGATACTATGCGTATATTGAGCGGTCTACATCGCTCGTTCGGTGAGGTAAAGATGATAAATGCAAACAATTACAGCATTTATCCATAAGGAACGGCGAGTTTGAAATTCAAAATACTGAGCGACGTTCTGTCGCTATTCAAGACCTCCAATATGCATCAAGTTGCGCAACAACACGATTCGCCGTTGCCGTTGGGGAAATCAGGGCCACGCGCACAGAAGGAAAGGAGACCGGCGATGCCAACCGACACACCCACACTCAACGGGCTGACCGAAATCTATCGGCACCTGCGCCGCAACGAGCGTCCGATCTATGTCGTGATGCCAACCCCATTCAACCTGATGGGCCTGGACCAATGGGTCGGCGGACTGGAATTCGTCAATTACTTCGACATCTTTGACGGCAGACACCCGCGCGTGTTCCTGCCGACTCAGGCCGAACCGCAGGACTTCCGCTCGATGGAGGATGTGGGCAATTATCTGGTGGACCACCCGGAGTTCCGCGAACGGGTGAAGGGGCGTGAACCGGGCCTGGCCCTGTTCGTTCAGTTTGACGAAAAGACCGAAGAGCTGTGCAAGGAAATCGGCCTTGAAATCGCGCTGCCGTCGAATGCCCTGCGCAACCGACTGGACAGCAAGATCGAAACCACCCGGCTTGGCAATGAGGCGGGCGTTGCCTCTGCCCCCAACATCATGGGCGAGGCCAACACCTTTGGCGACCTGACCCGCCTGGCCGAACGCGCGGGCCTGGGTGCCGATCTGGTGGTGCAGACCCCTTATGGCGACAGCGGCCGTACGACCTTCTTCATCAAATCGCAGGACGACTGGGACAAATTCGCATCCAAGATGGTCGGCCAGCAGCTGAAAATCATGAAGCGGATCAACCACCTGCCCGGCACGATCGAAGGCTGCGCCACCCGGCACGGCACGCTTGTCGGCCCGGTCATGACGGACATCACCGGCTTCGAAGAAATCACCCCCTACAAGGGCGGCTGGTGCGGCAATGACATTTCGCCCTCGATCCTGCCGGACGGTGTGCCCGAAAAGGTGCGCGACATGGCGCGCAAGTTCGGAGATCGTCTGTACGCCGAAGGCTACAAGGGCGTGTTCTGCATCGACTTCCTGCTGGATACGGACACCAACGAAGTCTATCTGGGCGAGCTGAACCCGCGGATCTCGGGCGCTTCGCCGCCGACCAACCTGATCACCTCGACCTATGGCGGCTGCCCGATGTTCCTGTTCCACCTGCTGGAATTCATGGACGTCGACTATGCCATCGACATCGAAGAGGTTCAGTCCCGCTGGAACCACTACGACCACTGGACCCAGCTGATCCTGAAGCAGACCGAGGACAAGGTCGAGCTGATCACCCGCGCGCCCCAGTCCGGCATCTGGCGGATGGAGAGCGATGGGGAGATCGACTTCGTGCGTCCGTCCCACAATATCAACGCCCTAGGCGGTGAGGATGAGGCGTTCTACCTGCGGGTCTACGGCGTTGGAGAGTTCTGCTATCACGGCGCGGATCTTGGCTGTCTGCTGGCACGCGGCCGGATGCAATCGGATGATCGCGAACTGCTGAAACGGGCGCGTCAGTGGAATGCCGCCATCAAGGGCCAGTTCAAGAGCGTCCCCCTGTCGGCCAACACGCCAATCCGCATGCCTGCGGACATGACGGCGGGCAAATGGTTCTGAGACACCTTGGGTCGCTGCGGTCACCGCAGCGGCTCACCCTTCGGTCGGCGGGACGACGGGCCCGATCGGCTCCAGATCATTGCGCACCCAGAAATAGCTGAACCCCTGCTCGCGCAGCCAGATCTCCAGCCTGTCCAGGCTGCCCCATTCGCGGCGCAGCCCCCGGGCGCTTTCGATATAGGCCCATTGGTTGTCGACCAGGAAATAGACGGTCCAGGTGTTGGGATTCTTTGCCTGATCGCCAAATCCCCCACCCTGCACAAGGCGCGGCACGCGCACCACAACGGGGTAATGGGTGATCCGATACGCCGCCAGAAGGGCGGCAATGTCCGGCTGACGGATGGCAATCGTTGGGGCGGGTGCGGGCAACATGGGGATGTTGTTGACAATGCCCAGACGAAAGTCAATATAACACCATGATACATGGTGTAGGTTCATATCCATCCGACTCCCCAAGCTTCGGGCGCTTCGTGCGGGCCCGGCAGACGGATGATCCCGTGGGGAGCCCGACATGCGCCTGACCTTCCGCAGCCTGTCCGAACACGCCCCCGGCGCGGCCTGGCACAGTGTTTTTGCGCATGGCTGGCCCGGCTGGCGGGAGTGGTTTGAGGCCAGATCCGAGCATCACCCCGCCCTGCCCGACGCCCGCAAGGCCATTCGGCGCCACATGCCGGAATACGAAAGCCTGTGGGATGAACTGGTCACGCTCAGCGGCGCCGATGAAACCGCCGCGCGCTTTCTGAGCTTCTGGTCGCCGCCGCGCTATCTGGTCAATTGCTCGCAAGCCACCATAGTGGATGATGCAGGCCCGTTCCTGATCCGCAACTATGACCTGGATCCTGCGCTGAATGAGGCCACTTTGCTGTCCACCCGGTGGCGCGGCCGCCAGGTCATCGGAATGGTCGAGGCGATGGCGGGCCTGTCCGATGGGATGAATGACGCGGGACTTGCGGTTTCGCTGACCTTCGGAGGCCGCGTGGAACGGCAGGCCGGCTTTGGCATCCCGCTGATCCTGCGCTACGTGCTGCAAACCTGCGCCGACCGGCAGGAAGCCGTAGAAGCGCTTCGCGCCGTACCGTCCCACATGTCCTACAATGTGACCCTGACCGACCGTTCAGGCGAGGTTGCGACGGTGTTCGTGGCCCCGGATCGCCCGGCAATTGTCACCCGGCAGCCCTGGGCCACAAATCATCAGCTCGGGGTCGAATGGCCCCGGCACGGGCGCATTTCAAACACGCTGGCGCGGGCGGATCATCTGGAAACCCTGCTCAAGCATCCCGCCCCAAACGCGACGATGCTGCAAAGCGCCTTCCTGTCCCGGCCGCTGTTTTCCACTAACTATGCCGAAGGCTTCGGCACGGTCTTCACCGCCAGCTATCGCCCCACCGCCGGCGAGGTATCGCTGTCCTGGAAGGACGGCACGACCGAGCGCTGGACCGACTGGGCCCTGGACCCGCGCCGCCGGCCCATCGCCTATGACGCGCGCGGTTCACATGCCGCTCTGACCCTGACCGCGCCGGATCCGGTTCCGGGCTGGTACGACACATTTCTGCGCGACGCAGCCGCCCCGACATCGGGCGACACAGAACCGCTTGCGCGACTGGCTGCCTTCTGGCGGCGCAACCACAGCGGCCGGGAGGAAGGCTGGTCCAACCTCAGCCCAATCCCGCCCCAATCCGAACCTGAGGAGGAAAGCTAAATGTCCCGCTTTGCAATCGCCGGCATCCAGATGCACATCACCACGCACCGCAATCTGGAGGAGATGCGGCAACGGCTGGAGATCCTCTTTCACCTCTACCCGTGGGTCGAAATGGTGGTATTTTCGGAGCTGGCCGCCCACGGCCCCGCGCTGCATGCCGCACAACCGATGGGAGGCAGCTTCGAGCGCGAATTTGCCGAAATGGCTCGTCACTACGACACATGGCTGATCCCCGGCTCTTATTTCGAAGAGCTGGATGGCGCGATCTACAACACCACCCCGGTGCTCAACCCGCAGGGTGAGGTGGTGACCCGCTACCGCAAGATGTTCCCCTTCACCCCCTATGAAAAGGGCGTCACGCCGGGCCGCGAATTCTGCGTCTTTGATGTGCCGGATGTCGGCCGTTTCGGGGTGTCGATCTGCTATGACCTGTGGTTCCCGGAAGTCACCCGCACGCTGACCGCGATGGGCGCAGAGGTGATCATCAACCCGGTGCTGGCCTCCTTCGTGGATCGCCCTGCCGATCTGGCGATTGCCCAAGGCTCTGCCGCGATGTTCCAGAGCTACATCTTCCACATCAACGGCCTTCTGGCTGGCGGCAACGGGTATTCGATGGTCATCGACCCGGCGGGTCAGATCCTGCACCGCGGCAACGTACAGGAAGAAATGATTCCCATCGAAGTGGATTTCGAACTGGTGCGCCGCCAGCGCCGCAACGGGATCCTGAACATGGGACAGCCGCTCAAAAGCTTCCGCGACAACACGGTCGAATTCCCTGTGTACCAACCGGGATTTGACCGCAGCTACCTGGATTCACTCGGGCCACTCCAGAAGCCCGGACGCCCAACAGGGCCGAAACTGGTCACGGCCCAGACCCACCCCGTGACCGAACCCATTCCCACAGCGGGCTGAAACCCACAGCCCGGATCCGAAGAGGAGACCAAAATGACTTCTGCAAAGATCGCCACCAAACCCAAGGGCTTCAGCTCGATCACCGCAATGATCGCGGTTGCCGACCTTCAGGCCGCCATCGAATTCTACGCGTTCGCGCTTGGCGCGGATGTTCAGGAAACGCTGACAATCCCCGACACCGAAACCCTGTTGCATGCGCAGCTGCGGATCGATGGCACCACGCTGGTTCTGACCCTGTCGGAAACCGCCTCGGCCTTTGCTGGCACCGGACATGTGACCATGCATCACTATGTGGATGACGTGCAGGCGGTGTTTGACCGGCTGACCGAAGCCGGCGCGCTGGTTGTTTCGCCGGTCGCGGAAAGCTGGTGGGGCGAGCGCAGCGCGGTTGTGATCGACCCGTTCGGCATCCGCTGGAGCGTGGCGCAACGCGTTGAGCAGCTGAACGCGGAACAGCGCAAAGCCCGCCTGATCGAGATCTACAGCGCCGCGAACAGCGAAGAAGACAGCGCACCCGCGGCAGATCAGGATCAGGTCGTCGCGCCCGAAGCCGAGGCGCAGGCCAGCGCGGCCTGAACCGCACAAAGACTTATCTCCCAGTGACTTGGGTGGCGGCAGCCGGGGCCCCGGCAGGCGTCACCCCTTTTTGCATCCGGCCCCACAAATCAGGCGAAGCGACGCCGGGCCGTACGCCGCTCCAATCAGCTCAGAGGTTTTCCTTGGCCATGGAGAGCGGAACACCGCTGCGCAGGATATGTTCGTGGATTTTCCAGGATAGCTCCGCAAAGGCCTCGACCTCTGCGTCGGTCAGACCCGAGACATCCTTGAAGACCTTGCTGGCCTTCTGAATCAGCTCCGTTCTGGCCTGAGTCCCGGCCGCAGTCAGCCGCAGACGCCAGGCCCGGCGATCATCGGGATCGCGCTCCCGCACCAGCAACCCCCGCGCCTCCAGCGCATCGGCCATGGCAGTGATCGCAGACGGCAAAGCCGCCATTTCCTTGGCCAGAACCCCCATCCGCTGCGGGGCATCCAAACGCAGCAGCGCATGACGTTCCTGCTTGGTCAGCGGCGGGTCAATGTTGATGGTCTCGACCAGATCCTCGATCTTCCAGAACAGGATATGCACGCCCATCATCGCCCGAATCTCGGGGGTGAAATCCCCCAGCGCATCCACAGGGCACTCCTGCGGCAGACAATTCGAGATGGTATCGCTTGACATCGGACCTCCGCATTTCACCGCATATATACTTCAAAATCCGAATATTTCAACAGAACCACACCTTGAAACAGGATCGGAAAACAGCGCGTGGAAACGACGTGGCGTGATCCCGCGAATGACCCAACGGTACTGGGCGAAAGCGCGCCGAAAGGCTTGACCCAACGCGCTTTTGGCGCAGCCTGTTCCAGTCTGAAGCGGAGGAACAATCTTGAACCGGGTACATGAACTGGTCGAAGCTGCTGCCCGGTCCAAAGGTGCAGAGCTTGCGATTATCGATCACGACGACCGCTCGCTGAGCTGGCAGGACGTGCTGCGCGCCAGCCAAGAAGCCGCCGAGGCGCTGCGCACTCTGGGCGTGAAACCCGGCGACCGCGTGGTCCTGGTCTTCGAGAACTGCGCCGAAGTGGCGGCGTTCTTCTTTGGCGCCAGCCTGCTGGACGCAACCGCAGTTCCATTGAACGCGCGCCTGACCCCGGCCGAGCTGGAACGGCTGATTGCACATTCCGACCCTTCCGCGATCATGTTCTCAACCTCATCGTCGGACGCGGCGAAAGCACATGCGGAAACCGCCGGAGCGGCGCCTGTGACCGGCCATTTCGGATCTGCCGCCCTTGCCGCGCGGCCAGGCAGCAGCCCGGAGCCAGTCTTTGCGGACGGCACCGAACAGGTTGCGCTGATGCTGTATACCTCTGGAACCACCGGCGCCCCAAAGGCGGCAATGCTGACGCATTCCAACATGATCGCGGGTGCGCGCGGGTCGGCTGCGGCGCGTGGCATGTGCGACGGGGACATGACCTATCTAGCTCTGCCGCTCAGCCATATCTTCGGTATGGTGACGCTGGTTTCGGTCTGTCACGCTCAGGGCTCTCTCCGGCTGGAAGCCCGGTTCTCCGTGGAACGCCTGTATGATGCGCTCAACAAGGACGTCACCCTGCTGCCGGCGGTGCCGCAGATGCACGCCCATCTGTTTCACCACGCCCGCGCGCATGGAATGCCCAGCTATACGGGCAACAAACTGCGCTATGTCTCTTCGGGCGGCGCGCCGCTGGACCCGGCGTGGAAACGCGAGGCCGAAGCGTTCTATGGCCTACCGCTGCAAAACGGCTACGGGCTGACCGAAACCGCCGCGGGTGTCAGCGCCACCCGCAATGCCTTGGGCGATCCCGATATCAGCGTCGGCGACCCGATGGGCGAAAGCATCCTGAAACTGGATATGGAGGCACCGGGCGCGGAACCCGATCACGGGATCGGTGAAATCCTGGCCGGTGGACCGCAGGTGATGAAAGGCTATTTCCGCGACCCCGAGCAGACCGCCAAAGCGCTGACCGCCGACGGGTTCTTCCGCACCGGCGACCTGGGACGCTTTGATGAGGCCGGGCACCTGCATATCGTCGGGCGCAGCAAGGAGCTGATCATCCGTTCCGGCTTCAACGTCTATCCGGTCGAAGTCGAAGCCATCCTGACCGAACACCCCGAAGTCATCGTCGCCGGGGTTGTCGGGCGCAAGACCGATGGCAACGAAGAGGTGCTGGCCTTTGCAAAGGTCGCGCCGGGCTGCACCCTGACCGAGGATGAGCTGAAGGCCTTCGCGCGGGACAAGCTGGCCCCTTACAAGCGCCCCGAGCGCATCATCCTTGCGCATGAGCTGCCCGCAGCACCCACCGGAAAGATCCTGAAAGCCAAGCTGATCGAAACGTTTTCCGCCGAACTGGATGCGCGGACCTGACAACGACCCCGCGAGCCGACTTCCCCTGTGCTTCGGATCGCAACCTCACCGCCCTGCCTCTGACATCAGACGCGCAGGGCGGTCCTTTCATTCAAGCGACACCCACAGAACCCGCGCATCTTCCTTGCTGGTGGAAACGCAGCCGTGGCCCATGCCGCTGTCGTAGTACACGGAATCCCCGGCCTTCATCTTCAGCGGGCGATAGTGCTCTGTATAAAGCGTGACTTCACCGCTCAGCACGAACATGAACTCTTCGCCGCGATGGCGGACCCAGCTTTCAAATTCGGTCACGTCGCGCGCCTTGATCGTGCTGATGTAGGGTAACATGCGCTTGCTGGTCAGCTCGGTGCAGAGCAACTCATGATCATAGGTGGCGGTTTCCTGATGTTCGCCGTCGCCACTGCGGGTGAAATCCCGTCGGCCTGAGATGCCACTGTTTGCCGACTGCACGAACAGCTGCGGCGTCTGCAGGTCCAGCGTCTGCATCAGGCGTCGGATGATTTCGAAACTGGGCTTGGTCTGGTTGTTTTCGATCTTGCTGAGCGTAGAGCGACCAATTGCGGCAGATTTCGCCGCCTCCTCCAGCGTCAGACCCTTCTCCTTGCGCGCATCACGAATCATTTTCCCCAGAACTTCGCCATCCGGCGCGTCCAGGGCCTCTTCGTTGGGGCGTGTTTCTTCTGTCTGAACCGGTTCCATGGCGCATGTTTCCCTTGCTTCTTCCGCAACTTAGCTTTGATGCAGGAAATAGTCAAAATTTCCTCTCGATTTCTTTTGTTGCCTAAAGGGGAAAAGTTTCCTAAAGGAGTCTCACGTTGCGTACCGGCGCATACATTCCTGAAATGGAACACTTCTTAATCGGGGAGGAAATCCGATGAGCGAGTTTGATCTGGTGGTGATCGGAGGCGGTCCTGGCGGCTATGTTGCTGCAATTCGGGCCGCACAGCTGGGCCTGACCGTTGCTTGCGTCGAAGGGCGCGGCGCATTGGGCGGCACCTGCCTGAACGTCGGCTGCATCCCCTCCAAGGCGCTCCTGACCTCTTCGGGGAAATACGCTGAACTCTCCCATCTGGCCGCGCACGGGATCTCTGTTTCCGGTGCCGAGCTTGATCTGGGCGCCATGATGGCGCGCAAATCCAAGATCGTTGGCGATCTGACCAAAGGGATCGAGTTCCTGTTCAAAAAGAACGGCGTCACCCTGATCGAAGGATGGGCCAGCATCCCTGGCCCCGGCCAGGTCCGCGTTGGTGAGGACCTGCTGACCACAAAGAACATTCTCATTGCCACCGGATCGGAACCCACGCCCCTCCCTGGAGTGGAGATCGATGAGGTGGATGTGCTGAGCAGCACCGGAGCACTGGCATTGGAAGACGTGCCGGAGCACCTGGTGGTCATCGGCGCCGGCGTGATCGGACTTGAACTGGGTCAGGTCTGGTCACGCCTCGGATCCAAGGTGACGGTTGTTGAATACCTCGACCGAATCCTGCCCGGCATCGACGGCGAAATCGCCAAGCTGTCGCAACGTGCGCTGTCCAAACGCGGGCTGAAATTCCAGCTGGGCCGCGCCGTGAAGGGCGTCGAAAAGGGCGAAACCGGCCTGGCCCTGACCATGGAGCGGGTCGGCAAGGACAAGATTGAAACGCTGGACGCCGACAAGGTGCTGGTCGCAATTGGCCGCCGCCCGGTGACACGCGGCCTGGGCCTGGAGGAGCTGGGCGTTGCAGTGAATGCACGCGGGTTCATTGAGGTGGATGGCACCTTCCAGACCTCGGTTCCCGGCCTCTACGCCATCGGCGACTGCGTGCCCGGCCCGATGCTGGCCCACAAGGCCGAGGAAGACGGCGTGGCCTGCGTCGAAACCCTGGCCGGTGAACACGGCCACGTGGATTACGACACCGTGCCCGGCGTGGTCTACACCGACCCCGAGGTCGCCTCGGTCGGGGCCACCGAAGAAGCGCTGAAAGAGGCGGGCACCGAATACACCGTCGGCAAATTCGCCTTCATGGCCAATTCCCGCGCCCGTTCCACCGGGGAAACCGATGGCGCGGTCAAGGTTCTGGCCGACAGCGACGGCAAGATCCTGGGCGCACATATCTGCAGCGCCCACGCCGGGGACCTGATCGCCGAGCTGGTGCTGGCCAAGGCCAAGGGCGCCACCGTCGAAGACGTCGCCCGCACCTGCCACGCCCACCCCGCCATGGGCGAAGCGGTCAAGGAAGCCTGCCTCGACGCGCTGGGTCGCGCCATTCACGCCTAAGGAAAGGGCCGCCAGATGACCATTCAGCTTCGCCCCCGCCACCCGGAAAAAGCAAAGCGTGCCGACAGCACAATCCCGCGCAAGCCCAAGTGGATCCGCAAGAAGAAGATCGAGAGCAGCGAGTATTATGAAACCCGCCGCCTGATGCGCGATCACGACCTGGCCACCGTCTGCGAAGAGGCCGCCTGCCCCAATATCGGCGAATGCTGGTCCAAGCGCCACGCCACCATGATGATCATGGGCGAGGTCTGCACCCGCGGCTGTTCGTTCTGCAACGTGGCCACCGGCAAGCCCGACGCGCTGGATGCCTTCGAACCCGGCCGCGTTGCCCAAGCTGTGAAGAAACTGGGCCTGCGCCACGTGGTTATCACCTCTGTTGACCGTGACGACCTGGCCGATGGTGGTGCCGAACATATGGCACAAACCATCCGCGCCGTCCGTCACCAGAACCCCGGCACCACGGTTGAGGTTCTGACCCCCGATTTTCTGGGCAAGGGTGCCTCCGCCGATATCGTGTTCGAAGCCGCGCCGGATGTGTTCAACCACAACCTGGAAACCGTGCCGCATCTGTATCCGACCGTCCGCCCCGGCGCGCGGTACTACACCTCGCTACGGCTGCTGGATGACGCCAAACGCGCCAAGCCTGAAATTTTCACCAAATCCGGCCTCATGGTGGGCCTGGGGGAGACCATGAACGACGTGCGCCAGGTGATGGACGACCTGCGCGCTGCCAATGTCGATTTCCTGACTGTGGGCCAGTATCTGCAGCCCACCCCGAAACACCATCCGATCGACCGGTTCTGGACACCGGAAGAGTTCGCTCAGCTGGAGCAGATCGCCCGCAACAAAGGCTTTCTGCATGTGTCGGCCACGCCGCTGACACGCTCGTCTTTCCACGCTGACGAAGACTTTGCTGCCCTGAAACGCGCACGTCAGCTTTCGCTGGCTGCTGGGGCGTAAACCTTAACGCATATGGGAGGAACACCGTGGAAGCGTTAAATTCAATCGTCGGAGCCATCAATGGCGTCGTCTGGGGGCCGCTGATGCTGGTCCTGATCCTGGGCGTCGGCTTCTTCCTGCAGGTCGGCCTGAAGTTCATGCCGATCCTGAAACTGGGCACCGGCTTCAGCCTACTGTTCAAAGGCCGTGAAGGCCAGGGCGAAGGCCAGATCAGCCCGTTCAATGCGCTGATGACGTCGCTGTCGGCCACCATCGGCACCGGCAACATCGCCGGCGTTGCAACGGCCGTCTTCCTGGGTGGTCCGGGCGCGCTGTTCTGGATGTGGATGACCGCACTGGTCGGCATGGCCACCAAATACGCCGAGGCCGTCTGTGCCGTGAAATATCGCGAGCAGGATGAGCTGGGCAACTATGTTGGCGGCCCGATGTACTACATCAAGAATGGCCTGGGTGCGAAATGGGCCTGGCTGGGTGTCGCCTTTGCCCTGTTCGGTGCGATTGCCGCTTTTGGGATCGGCAACGGCGTACAGGCCAATGGCGTGGCCCAGGTGCTGGAATCCAACTTCGGGCTGAACACCTCCGTGACTGGTGTGGTGCTGATGATCCTGACCGCAGCCGTGATCCTGGGTGGCATCACCCGCATCGGTGCCGTGGCAGGCAAGCTGGTTCCGTTCATGGCCGTCAGCTACATCATCGCCGGCCTGCTGGTCCTGCTGATCAACGCGGGTGAGCTGGGCAATGCGCTGTCGCTGGTCTTTACCCACGCCTTCACCCCGTCGGCGGCCGAAGGTGGTTTTGCCGGTGCGGCTGTCTGGGCCGCGATCCGCTTTGGTGTGGCGCGTGGCGTCTTTTCGAACGAAGCGGGTCTGGGGTCCGCTCCGATCGCCCACGCCGCAGCCTCGACCGCCGGTCCGGTCAACCAGGGTCTGGTTGCCATGCTGGGCACCTTCATCGACACCATCATCGTCTGCTCGATCACCGGTCTGGCCATCATCGCCTCCGGCGCGTGGACCAGCGGTGAATCCGGTGCCGCGCTGACCTCGCTGGCGTTTGAAACCACCCTGCCTGGCATCGGCGGCTACCTGATCGCGATTTCCCTGTCGATCTTTGCCTTCACCACCATCCTGGGCTGGTCGTTCTACGGCGAAAAATGCGTGGGCTTCCTGATGGGTCACAAGATCCTGATGGTCTATCGCATCGCATGGATCGTGATGATCTACTTCGGCGCAACCGCCGATCTGGGCTTCATCTGGCTGCTGGCGGACACGCTGAACGCCATGATGGCAATCCCGAACCTGATCGCCCTGGCGCTGCTCAGCCCGATCGTCTTCAAGCTGACCAAGGAATTCTTCGCTTCGGGCGGAGCCTCGGAAAGCGGCCAGAAGGCCACCGACTAAATCCGGCCTGGGGGCCGCCCTGCGTGGCCCCCGGTTTTCCCGACACCCTCCAGACAAGGAGACGGCCAATGACAAGCAAGATCCTGCTTCCGATTGACCACACTGATGACCGTTCGTGGAAAAAGGCCCTGCCGCTTGCGCTGGAACAAGCCAAATTCTACGGCGCCGACCTGCATGTGGTCGAAGTCATTCCTGAAATCATTCAGCTGCCCAACCTGCCCGAAGGCTATGGCGCGGGCGCCAAGGACTATGTCCGCGGCAAGGTCGAAGCCATCCTGGCGGCCAGCGATGCCGCGCATGTCCCGGTCCACATCCAGGAAGGCAGCGTCTATCGCGAAATCCTGAAGCTGGCCCACAAAGACGGCTATGATCTAATCATCATGGCATCGTCCAAGGGCGATTTCCCGAACTACGAAATCGGCCCGAACCTCGCCCGCGTGGTGCGCAACGCGCATTGCACCGTGACCGTCGTTCGCGACTGACCTACCGCCAACCTGCAAGGACAAGACAATGACCGACGCACCCAAACGCACCCCTCTTTACGATCTGCACGTGGAACTGGGCGGCAAGATGGTGGATTTCGCTGGCTGGGAAATGCCGGTGCAATACCCGCTGGGCATCATGGGCGAGCACAAGCAGTGCCGCGAAAAGGCCGCGCTGTTTGATGTCAGCCACATGGGCCAGGTGATCCTGAAAGGCGACAATGTGGGCGAGAAGCTGGAAACGCTCTGCCCGCAGGCCTACTCGACGCTGAAAGAGGGCAAGGCGCGCTACGGCTTCTTCACCAACGAAGAGGGCGGCATCATGGACGACCTGATCGTGTCGAACGCAGGCGATCACTACTTTGTCGTCGTCAATGCCGCGCTGCGTCACCAGGACATCCCGCACATGCAGGCCAATCTGGACGGTGTCGAAGTGACCGAGATCTTTGACCGCGCACTGGTTGCGGTTCAGGGCCCGGCGGCGGAAAACGTCGTGGGTGACCTGTGCCCCGCCGCGCGCGACCTGAAATTCATGGAAACCACCGTCGCTGATATCGACGGCGTCTCCTGCCGCATCTCGCGCCTGGGCTACACCGGCGAAGACGGCTATGAGATTTCGATCCCCGAAGGCGAAGCAATCCGGATCAGCAAGCTGTTCCTGGCCCATGACGACTGCGAAGCCGCGGGTCTTGGCGCCCGCGACTCCTTGCGTCTGGAAGCAGGCCTTTGCCTCTATGGCAACGACATCGACCAGTCGACGTCGCCCATCGAGGCAAGCCTGAGCTGGGCGATCCAGAAACGCCGCAAGGAAGAAGGCGGGTTCCCGGGTGCCGCGCGCGTGCAGAAGGAACTGGCCGAAGGCGCCGCCAAGAAACTGGTGGGCATCAAGCCCGAAGGCCGCGCGCCCGCCCGTCAGGGTGTCGAAATCCAATGCACCGAAGGCAACACCATCGGCGCCATCACCTCGGGCGGGTTCGGTCCCACCGTCGGCGCGCCGGTTGCCATGGGCTATGTTTCGGCAGGCCATGGCGAGCCCGGCGAAAAGGTCAACCTGATCATCCGTGGCAAGGTCCAGCCCGCCGAAATCGTGGCGCTGCCCTTCGTCACCCAGAACTACAAGCGATAACCCCAGGAGCACATCGAAATGGCAACTTACTACTCTGAAGAACATGAATGGGTTCTCGTCGAAGGCGACGTTGCAACCGTTGGCATCACCAAGCACGCCGCTGACCAGCTGGGCGAAATCGTGTTCGTCGAACAGCGCGAAGCCGGTGACGAGTTCGAAAAAGGCGACGAGATCGGCGTGATCGAATCCGTCAAGGCCGCCTCGGAAATCTACGCCCCCGTTGATGGCGAAGTGATTGAGGCCAACGACGTGCTGGCCGACAACCCCGGCGCCCTGAACGAAAGCCCCGAGGGCGACGCCTGGATCTACAAGATCAAGCTGAGCGACAGCGCGCAGCTGGAAGATCTGATGGATCTGGACGGCTACAAGGCCCTGATCGGCTGACGCTCCCCTCTCCCGCCGGGCAATCCTGACCGGCGGGACCCATTGCCCAAACAAGGACCAAAAGACATGGCCTTCAAACTGACCGATTACGAAGCCTATGACTTCGCCAATCGCCGCCACATCGGCCCGTCCCCCCGTGAAATGGCGGACATGCTGCAGGTGATCGGCTTCAAGACCCTGGATGAGCTGATCGACGCCACCGTGCCCCCGGCGATCCGCCAGGAAGAGCCGCTGGACTGGGGTCCGGCCATGACCGAGCGCGACGCGCTTTTCCACATGAAACAGGTCGCATCGAAGAACAAGGTTCTGACCTCGCTGATCGGCCAGGGCTATTATGGCACCACCACCCCGGCGCCGATCCTGCGCAACATTCTGGAAAACCCGGCCTGGTACACCGCCTACACCCCCTACCAGCCCGAGATTTCGCAGGGCCGTCTTGAGGCACTGCTGAACTTCCAGACCATGGTCAGCGACCTGACCGGCCTGGACATCGCCAACGCCTCGTTGCTGGACGAAGCCACCGCTGCGGCCGAAGCCATGGCCATGGCGCATCGCGGCTCGCGCTCCAAAGCGAACAATGCGGCGTTCTTTGTCGACAAGAACTGCCACCCGCAGACCATTGCCGTTATCAAGACCCGCGCTGAACCTCTGGGGATCGATGTTCTCGTGGGCGACCCGGATAGCATGGATGCAGACGCCGTTTTCGGCGGGATCTTCCAGTATCCGGGTACTTATGGGCATGTGCGCGACTTCACCAATGAAATTGCCGCGCTGCATGCAAACAAGGGTATCGCCATCGTCGCCGCCGACATTCTGTCGCTGGCCCTGCTGAAGTCGCCCGGCGAAATGGGCGCCGATATTGCCATCGGTTCGACCCAGCGTTTCGGCGTGCCCATGGGTTATGGTGGCCCCCACGCTGCCTATATGGCGACCACCGACAAGCTGAAGCGGGCCATGCCCGGCCGTATCATCGGCGTCAGCATCGACAGCCGTGGCAACAAGGCCTACCGCCTGGCGCTGCAGACCCGCGAACAGCACATCCGCCGCGAAAAAGCCAACTCCAACGTCTGTACAGCACAAGCGCTGCTGGCGGTCATCGCGTCGATGTATGCGGTCTATCACGGCCCCGACGGGATCAAGGCAATCGCCCAGTCCGTGCACCGCAAGACCTCGCGTCTGGCCGATGGTCTGGAAGCGGCCGGGTTCAAGGTCGAACCCGAAGTCTTCTTTGACACCATCACCGTCGAAACCGGCCCGCTGCAGCAGACCGTCATGGAGGCCGCAGTGGCCCGTGGCGTCAACCTGCGCAAGATCGGTGAGGCCCATGTCGGTATCTCGCTCGACGAACAGACCCGCCCCGAAACCATCGAGGCCGTCTGGGGTGCCTTCGGCATCGACAAGAAGGACGACAGCTCGAACAAGCACTATCGTCTGCCCGAAGCCCTGCTGCGCGAAAGCGAGTATCTGACTCACCCGATCTTCCACAAGAACCGGGCCGAGGCCGAGATCACCCGCTACATGCGCCGCCTGGCCGACCGTGATCTGGCTCTGGACCGTGCCATGATCCCGCTGGGCTCCTGCACCATGAAGCTGAACGCGACCATCGAGATGATCCCGGTCACCTGGCCGGAGTTTGGCAACCTGCACCCCTTCGTTCCCGAAGATCAGGCGCAGGGGTATCATGAGATGATCGCCGATCTGAACGACAAGCTGTGCCAGATCACCGGCTATGACGCGATCTCCCAGCAGCCGAACTCGGGCGCGCAGGGCGAATATGCGGGGCTGCTGACCATCCGCAATTACCACTTTGCGAACGGCCAGGGACACCGCAACGTCTGTCTGATCCCGACCTCGGCGCATGGCACCAACCCGGCGTCTGCGCAGATGGTCGGCTGGAAGGTTGTTCCGATCAAGGCGGATGAAAACGGCAACATCGACGTCAATGACTTCCGCGAAAAGGCCGAAAAACACTCGGAGCATCTGGCTGGCTGCATGATCACCTACCCGTCGACACACGGCGTTTTTGAGACCACCGTGCAGGAAGTCTGCAAGATCACCCATGATCATGGCGGTCAGGTCTATATCGATGGTGCCAACATGAACGCCATGGTGGGTCTGTCGCGTCCGGGAGACATCGGCGGTGACGTCAGCCACCTGAACCTGCACAAGACGTTCTGCATTCCACATGGCGGGGGCGGCCCCGGCATGGGTCCGATCGGCGTCAAGGCGCATCTGGCAGACCACCTGCCGGGTCACCCGGAATACGGCACCGCCGTTGGTCCGGTCTCGGCCGCTCCGTTCGGGTCTCCCTCGATCCTGCCGGTCAGCTGGGCCTATGTGCTGCTGATGGGCGGCGCTGGTCTGACCCAGGCGACCAAGGTTGCGATCCTGAACGCCAACTACATCGCGGCCCGTCTGCAGGACGCCTATCCAATCCTCTACACCTCGGAATCGGGTCGGGTTGCGCATGAGTGTATCCTGGACACCCGTCCGCTAGATGCCGAAGCCCATGTCACGGTTGATGATGTGGCCAAGCGTCTGGTGGACAGCGGTTTCCACGCCCCGACTATGTCCTGGCCGGTGGCGGGAACGCTGATGGTGGAGCCGACGGAATCGGAGCCCAAGGATGAGCTGGACCGCTTCTGCGACGCGATGCTGTCGATCCGCTCGGAAGCGCAGGACATCATTGATGGCAAGATCGATGCCGAAAACAACCCGCTGAAGAATGCGCCGCACACGGTGCGCGATCTGGTGGGGGATTGGGACCGGCCCTATTCGCGCGAACAGGCCTGTTTCCCGCCGGGTTCGTTGGGAGTGGATAAATACTGGTCGCCGGTCAACCGGGTGGACAACGCCTATGGGGACCGCAACCTGATCTGCACCTGCCCGCCGATGTCGGACTACGAAGACGACGCCGCGTGAACCTGAGCTGACTGGGCGCCCCGCTCCTTGCGGGGCGCCTTTTTCCAAACTTGCGAGCCGTGAGAGCGGAAGACATGAATATCGTCGCCCCAAAACCACAGGCAGTTCCGGCTGACCGGATCGAAGCCGGCAAGGATCTGATTGATATCTTCCTGCCTGTCGGCACCGCCCGCAGCGCCGCACAAACCGTCATCGATCTGCTGGACGTCGCCAATGACCTGCTGCCCGAACAGGGCTATCAGTGGCGGTTCCGCACGCTGACCACACCACCGGCCGAAGATCCGCGGTTCTGGCGGAACCGGACGCTGCTGTTTCTGGGCTCAATGAAGACCCCTTGGTTTGCGCCGCTACAAGAACGCCAGCGCCTGCGCCGCATGTTGACCTGCGCCAGCCGCGTTTTGCTGGTCGGAGGTGCGGTGATGCTGCCCGCGTCGGTCGGTTGGGATCCCGAGACCCCTTTGGCGGTTCATCCCAATTTCGACACGGTCGCACGAGAAAACCATATCGAACCCGCCCCCGGCGGGGTGATCGACACCGGTCGCATCATGAGCGCCATCAGCACCTTTGCCGTGCTCAAGGCGCTGTTGTCGCTGATCGCCGCAGATCATGGACGGTTCATTGCCGATGCCATAGCGGAACATGCAGGGCTTCAACCCTCCGGCCCGACAGTGCGATCCAAGCATCTGCTCAAATATCAACAGCGTTCGCAGGGCGATCCGCTGGTGGCCGCCGCCCTGGAAAAGATGATGTCGAACATCGAGAACCCGAAAACCATCGCGGACATTGCCCGCATGATCGGGGCCTCCACCCGCAAGCTGGAGCGCAGGTTCCACGACAAGCTGGGGGAAACGCCGCGCACTGTCTATTGCGCGCTTCGGATCGAACGGGCGCATGATCTGATCCGGCAGACCACGATGCCCCCGGCCGAGGTCGCCGTGGCCACAGGGTTTGGCAGCAGCGCCAACCTGAACCAATGGTACCGGCGCGCCTATGGACACAGCCCGCGCGCGGCCCGAAAACAGGTCTATGTCGGCGCCTGAACCACTGGCCGATTGAGCGCCGCGCCCGCGACTGGTATGAGGGAAGCTCAGAAATACTGAGCAACACTCGGAGCGCGGCATCTCATGGTCACGAAGCGGCAGAAGCTGGAAGAGAAGGAAACCCGCATCCTGGCCGCGGCCCGCGACGTCTTTGTCGAATTCGGCTTTGAAAAGGGACGCATGGCTGAAATCGCCAAACGCGCGGGCGTCGCCGAAGGCACCGTCTATCTGTATTATCAGACCAAGAAGGATCTGGTGCGCGCGGTGCTGGAACAATATTGGGCCCGCCTGACCCGCGAAGCGCTTGAGGCCCTGCCCGAAGGGTCGAACACGTTCGATCAGCTACAGGCCTTTGCGCGCTTTCACCTGAGCGCGTTTCATCGGGACATCGACTACATCAACATGAATGTTGCAGCGCGCACTGCGCATCAGGATTTCGAAGTGCCGATGGAACGGGTGCGGGACTATGTGCGGGTGTTCGACCAGCTGTTCGAACGGGGCAAGGACCGGGGCGAAATCCGCACGACCGTGCCGACCTGGGTTGCCCGCGACATGTTCTTTGGCACGCTGGAACATACGGCGCGGTCGACGCTGAGCGACGACAACAAGGATCCTGAAGCGGCCACCGCCAACTTGATCGCGCTGTTTCAGGCGGGTTACACGGATGAAGCCCCCGAAAAGACGGCGGAACTTGCCCCTCTGGTCCAGCGCCTTGAGGCGGCGGTGGCCCGGCTGGATGATCTGACCTCCTCCTGAAACGTTCTTTGCAGCTTCCGACTTGGCGAGCCATGGTCGCTGAGGCTAAGAAGGTCCTCCGATACCAGGACAGGAGATTCACTTGGACACCTCGGCCCGCATTTCCCGGATCATCGCAACCGAGATCAACGCCCGCCCGGATCAGGTCGGCGCAGCCGTTACGCTGCTGGATGGCGGGGCAACCGTGCCCTTTGTCGCCCGCTACCGCAAAGAGGTGACTGGCGGCCTGGATGACACGCAACTGCGGACGCTGTCCGACCGCCTGGGTTATCTGCGGGAACTGGAAGCGCGCCGCGAAACCATCCTGAACTCGATCCGGGATCAGGGAAAGCTGACCGACGATCTGGTCAAGTCGATTGCCGGTGCCGACACCAAGGCACAGCTGGAAGACATCTATCTGCCCTATAAACCCAAGCGCCGCACCAAGGCGATGATCGCCCGCGAAAACGGGTTGGAACCCCTGGCCGATGCGATCCTGACGGATCGGTCGCTGGTGCCAGAAACGCTGGCAGAAGCTTACCTGTCCGAGGCCGTTGCCACCCCCCGCGACGCGCTGAACGGTGCGCGCGACATCCTGACCGAACGCCTGTCGGAAGACGCCGATCTGCTGGGACGGCTGCGCAGCTTCCTGCAAAAGGAAGCGCTGCTGACCGCCAAGGTTGTGGAAGGTCAGGAACAATCCGGCGCCAAGTTTTCAGACTATTTCGATCACTCGGAACTCTGGGCCAATGTGCCCTCACATCGGGCACTGGCGATGTTGCGCGCCTCGAAGGAAGGCGTGGTCACGCTGGATATCGGCCCTGCCCCCGAAGAAGGCACTGCACAGGCCGAAGCGATTGTCGCCTCGCGGCTGGAGACCCGCGGGGACGGCCCCGGGGATGTCTGGCTGCGCAAGGTGGCGGGCTGGACATGGCGGGTGAAGCTGTCGCTGTCGATGACCGTGGAAATGATGGCGGATCTGCGCGAACGCGCGCAGGAGGATGCGATCCAGGTCTTCGCCCGCAACCTAAAGGATCTGTTGTTCGCCGCCCCGGCCGGTGCGCGGGCCACGCTTGGGCTGGACCCCGGGATCCGGACCGGAGTCAAAGCCGCCGTGGTCGATGCGACGGGCAAGCTGGTGGCGACGGAAACGCTATATCCCTTCCAGCCCAAGAATGATCTGCGCGGCGCGCAGGCGACGATCTACAAGCTGATTGCAGAACACAAGATCGAGCTGATCGCCATCGGCAACGGCACGGCCAGCCGGGAAACCGAACGGATGGTCGCCGACACGTTGAAGATGCTGCCGAAGTCGGTCAAAGCCCCAACCAAGGTTGTGGTGAGCGAGGCCGGCGCCTCGGTCTATTCCGCTTCCGAACTTGCGGCGCGGGAGTTCCCCGATCTGGACGTCAGCCTGCGCGGCGCGGTGTCGATCGCGCGGCGCCTGCAGGACCCGTTGGCGGAACTGGTCAAGATCGAACCCAAATCCATCGGTGTGGGTCAATATCAGCACGATGTGGACCAGCACCGGCTGGGCAAGTCGCTGGACGCGGTGATCGAGGACGTGGTGAACGCCGTCGGCGTGGATCTGAACATGGCCTCTGCCCCGCTGTTGGCCCATGTTTCGGGTCTTGGCCCCGGCCTGGCCGAAGCGATCGTGGCCCACCGGGACCTGAACGGCGCGTTTGCCTCCCGCCGGGAGTTGCTGAAAGTCGCCCGCCTTGGCCCCCGCGCCTATGAACAATGCGCGGGCTTCCTGCGGATCCGCGACGGCAAGGAGCCGCTGGATGCCTCCTCGGTCCACCCCGAAGCCTATGACGTGGCCCGTAAGATCGTCAAAGCTTGTGGCCGCGACATCCGGCAGATCATGGGCGATGATGCCGCGCTGAAAGGTCTGCGCGCCGAGCAGTTCGTGGATGAGACCTTTGGCCTGCCGACCGTGCGCGACATCTTTGCCGAGCTGGAAAAGCCCGGCCGTGACCCGCGCCCCAGCTTTGTCACCGCCTCTTTCACCGACGGGGTGGAAGAGATCACCGACCTGACGCCCGGGATGGTGCTGGAAGGCACGGTCACGAATGTCGCTGCCTTCGGGGCCTTCGTCGATATCGGCGTGCATCAGGACGGGCTGGTCCACGTCAGCCAGCTGGCCGACCGCTTCGTCAAGGACCCCCATGAGGTGGTGAAGACCGGACAGGTGGTCAAGGTGACGGTGACCGAAGTGGATGTCCCCCGCAAACGGATTGGCCTGACCATGCGCAAGGATGGTGGCGCCTCGGCGCGCGAAGACCGCAATGCGCGCGGTCCCCGCTCGGGCGGGGGTGGTCCCCGTGGCAATCAGGGTAAACCGCGCGGCAAAGGCTCGATGAGCGCGGCCCCGAAGGGGTCCAACCAATCCACCGGAGCGCTGGGTGCCGCATTGCAGGATGCATTCCGCAAACGCTGAGCCGCAATTTCCGTTGCGTGACAGGATCGGACCGGGCGTCGACCGCCCGGTCCCTTCGGTCTAGGGTCACGAAGATCGGCCAAAACGGATCTCGCTCATGTCGGACATCGCCTGGGACCTGCCCAACCCCTTCGTTCTGTCGTTCTCGGCCCGGCCCGAGGACATCGACGGTTACGGACACGTCAACAACACCGTTTATCTGAAGTGGATCGATGCTGTTGGCTGGGCCCATTCCGATGCGGCGGGCATGTCGGCGGAACAGTGTCGCGAGCTGGGACGCGGATTTGCCATGCGCCGGCATGAAATCGACTATCTGGCGTCGGCCTATGCCGATGATGAGGTTCAGGTCGGCACCTGGATCACCGAGCTGGACGGCAAGTTGCGCAGCACCCGTCAGTTTCAGATCGTGCGCCTGTCCGATGGCAAGACGTTGCTGCGGGCGAAAACCACCTTCATCTGCACCAATCTGGAGACGGGTCGGCCCGTGCGGATGCCTGAGATCTTCAAAGAGGTCTACCAGGTGGATCCGGCCGTTGCGGCGGCGCTTCAGGATAGCTTGTGATCACAAATAGGCGCGCAACCGCCTGATCTTTGTGCCCGCGTCAATATTGCGCTGCAATTTCCCCGTCCGGTGAATTGATTGTGTCGCCGCTCTGGATTAAAGGGGGCGTGTACCAATGAGTCTCGGGCCCCACCGCCACGCACACCGTTTGCAGGTCGGGCCCTTGCGCAGGATCGCAGCCTGGCTGCACACGTCACCATAACTTCCACCATTTCGGAAAGGTAAGGAAACATGGCAGAAACTTCTAAGCCCGATATATTGTATACCATTGTAGACGAAGCGCCTGAGCTGGCCTCGGCCTCGTTCCTGCCGATCATCCGCAAGTTCGTTTCCACCGCCGGAATCACCGTCGGAACCCCGGATATTTCGCTGGCTGGCCGCATCATCGCGACCTTCCCGGAGAACCTGACCGACGCGCAGCGCCAGTCGGACGACCTGGCCGCTCTGGGCGAACTGGTGAAGACCCCGGACGCAAACGTCATCAAGCTGCCCAACATCTCGGCCTCGGTGCCGCAGCTGGTTGCCGCGATCGAAGAGCTGCAGGCCCAGGGCTATGACATTCCGTCCTACCCGGAAGATCCGCAGAGCGACGAAGAGAAAGCCATCCGCGCCCGCTATGACGGCATCAAGGGTTCTGCCGTGAACCCGGTTCTGCGTGAAGGCAACAGCGACCGCCGTGCCGCCCGCGCGGTGAAAAACTATGCCCAGAACAACCCGCACTCGATGGGGGACTGGGTTTCCGACAGCAAGACCAAAGTGTCGTCCATGCCGGGCAACGACTTCTACGCCAACGAAGTTTCGGCCACCATCACCGCCGATCAGGCAGGCGACGCGAAGATCGAGTTCGTCGGCAAAGACGGCACCGTGACCGTTCTGAAAGACGGCTGGTCGCTGGAAGAAGGGACCGTTGCTGACGCGACCTTCATGTCCGCCAAAGCCCTGGGTGCATTCCTGGCCGAAGCCATCGAAGACACCAAGAAAGACGGCACCATGTTCTCGCTTCACATGAAAGCGACCATGATGAAAGTGTCGGACCCGATCATCTTTGGCCACGCGGTCAAAGCATGGCTTGGCCCGGTCTGGGACAACCACGGCGAAGCAATTGCCGCTGCCGGTGGCGCGCCGAATTCGGGCCTTGGTGCTGTGCTGGCCGCGATTGACACCCTGTCCAACGCGGATGAGATCAAGGCAGAGATCGCCGCGCTTGAGCGTCCGTCAATGTATATGGTCGACAGCGACAAGGGCATCACCAACCTGCACGTGCCGTCGGATGTGATCATCGACGCCTCGATGCCGGCCGTGATCCGCGCAGGCGGCAAAGGCTGGGATGAAACAGGCGCCAAGGGCGACACCAACTGTGTCATCCCCGATCGCTGCTATTCCACCGTCTATGACGAAACCATCAACTTCTTCAAAGCCAACGGCAAGCTGGACGTGTCCACCGCCGGTGCCGTCGCCAACGTTGGCCTGATGGCGCAGAAGGCGGAAGAATACGGTTCGCACCCGACCACCTTTGAAGCCCCCGCAGACGGCACCATCCGTGTGGTTCTGGCCAATGGTGAAACCCTGCACAGCCACGACGTGGAAGCCGGGGACATCTGGCGGTCCTGTACCGTGAAGAAGGCCCCGATCGAGAACTGGATCGAACTGGCGATGGACCGTCAGCGTCTGACCGGATCCGAGGCGATCTTCTGGCTGGACGCAAACCGCGCCCACGATGCCGAGCTGATCAAATACGTTCAGCCCGCGCTGGAAGCGGCTGGCAAAGCCGACCTGTTCCAGATCATGGCACCGCGCGAGGCAACCGCGCAGTCGCTGAAGACCATCACCGCGGGCAACGACAGCATCGCCATCACCGGCAACGTGCTGCGTGACTATCTGACCGACCTGTTCCCGATCCTGGAACTGGGCACCTCGGCCAAGATGCTGTCGATCGTGAAGCTGATGAAAGGCGGCGGTCTGTTCGAAACCGGTGCTGGTGGTTCGGCCCCGAAACACGTGCAGCAGCTGGTGGAAGAAAACCACCTGCGCTGGGACTCGATGGGTGAGTTCTGTGCCCTGGGTGAATCGCTGAACTTCCTGGCGGACGTGAAGGGCAACGCGAAAGCGGGTGTTCTGGGCCGTGCGGCAGAAGAAGCCACACAAGGCATCCTGGACAACAACAAGTCGCCGTCGCGCAAGGTTGGCCAGCCGGATAACCGTGACAGCCACTACTGGTTTGCACGCTACTGGGCCGAGGCCCTGGCAGCACAGGGTGACGACGCCGATCTGGCCGCCGAATTCGCAGGCGTCGCCAAGGCTCTGACCGAGGGCGAAGACGCGATCCTGTCCGAACTGGCCGCAGCACAGGGCCCGGCAGCGGACATCGGCGGCTACTATCGCCCGAGCGTCGAGCTGAAAGCCAAGGTCATGCGCCCCTCGGCGACACTGAACGCCATCATTGGCTAACGGTTTCCTCTGCAAAAGAAACCGACCGCGCCCGGGAGAAATCCCGGGCGTTTTTCGTTCTGTCCCAGACCTGTGATTCAAGGTCAATCTCTTGAGTCGCTTGCCAAAAGCCCGACTCCCTGTTCAAATGCCCGAGCACGGGAGACGACACCAGCAGTTCAGAAAACGACAAGACCGGCAGAGGTCGCACAAAC
>JALEGX010000089.1 GCA_022763485.1 Paracoccaceae bacterium
AAACAGCCATGTCAACAGGACGGTCTCATGAGCAGCACTGCGGTTTCTACGCTTGCGCACGGTCGCAGCTATCTTGCCATTCCGGGGCCCTCGGTGATTCCCGATGAGGTTCAGCGCGCCATGCACCGCGCGTCTCCCAACATTTATGCAGGTGAGCTGATCGACCTGACCGCAACCGTGGCCGGGGATTTGCGCAAGGTGGCGCGCACCCGGCACAATGTTGCCATCTATATCGCCAATGGCCACGGCGCCTGGGAGGCCGCCCTGGCCAATGTGCTGGAACCGGGCGACCGGGTGCTGGTGCCGGCCACTGGCCGGTTCGGGATCGGCTGGGGGGAAATGGCCGCCGGGCTGGGGGCCGAAGTGACGCTTCTGGATCACGGGCGGTCCTCGAACTGGGATCTGGACCGGATCGCCCAGGCGCTGCGTCAGGATCAGGCGCATCAGATCCGGGCGGTTCTGGCGGTGCATGTCGACACCTCCAGTTCCATCCGCAATGACGTTCTGGCCCTGCGCCGCCTGTTGGATGAGCTGGAACACCCGGCGCTCTTGATGGCGGATTGTATCGCGTCGCTGGGGTGTGACCGGTTTGAAATGGACGCCTGGGGCGTGGATGTGATGGTCACGGCCTGCCAGAAGGGGCTGATGGTTCCGGCGGGCGTCAGCTTTGTCTTCTTCAATGACAAGGCGGCCCAACGGCGGGCCAGCCTGAACCGGGTCAGCCTGTATTGGGATTGGACGCCGCGCGCCAATCCGCAGGAGTTCTACCAATATTTCGGCGGCACCGCCCCCACGCATCACATGTATGGGCTGCGTGCGGCGCTGGACATGATCCTTGCCGAAGGGATGGAACAGGTCTGGACCCGGCATGAGACGCTCGCAAAGGCCATCTGGGCGGCCTGCGAGACGTGGGAAGAGGGCGGGCATCTGCGCCTTAACGTCCGCGACAGGGCGATCCGATCCCACGCGGTCACGGCGCTGAACATGCCGGCACCGGGCGGGCGGGACCTGCGCAGCTGGACCGAGCAGAACCTGGGGCTGACCTTGGGGATTGGCCTGGGCATGGCGACGGCTGAAGATCCCGCCGGGGACGGCTTCCTGCGGTTCGGCCATATGGGGCATGTGAACGGGCAGATGATCCTGGCGCTGCTGGGCGGGGTCGAGGCCGGTCTTGCTGCGCTGTCCATCCCGCGTGGCACCGGCGCTGTCGAGGCGGCGGCACGGGTGCTGGCCGGGGCCTGACGGCGAACCGCCGGTTCAGGCGAGGCGGGCCTCCAGATGGGTGATCGCCCGGTTCAGAAAGACCGCAAGGATCAGCACCGGCAAAAAGCCCGCATAGGCCCAGAGCACCATGAAGATCCACATCAGGTTCACACCCAGCATGGTCAGTGCGGCGGTTGTGTAATCGGGTGCCCGGGGGCGGTCCTGATCATTTCGCATCGTTCTTCCCCTCCCATGGGAAAGAACATAGCGCGAAGCCGCTGAAATACAGGTAAACCTGTCGCGAGCGGGCGGATTACTGCCCGTTGCGCGCCTCGGCCAGCGCGTCAGGCAGTGCTGCGGCCAGCTTGTCCAGCACCTCTGCCGGGCCACAGCTGATGCGGATACAGCGGTTTTCCGGCGCGACGAAGGGCATGCGGACAAAGATCCCGCGCGCGATCAGCCCGTCCAGAACACGTTTGGCAAAATCCCCATCCGCCCCGCAGTCCACCGCCACGAAATTGGTGGCCGAGGGCAGGGCGGTCAGCCCGTTGTCAGCGGCAATCTGTGCAATGCGCGCCCGCGCGGTTTCGATTTCGCGGCACACATGCGCCAGCCAGTCCTGATCCTGAAGCGCCGCCAGCGCACCAATCTGCGCTGTGCGGTTCATGCCGAAGTGGTTGCGCACCTTGTTGAAGGCGGAAATCAGCTCGGGATGGGCGATGGCATAGCCCACCCGCGCCCCGGCCATGCCGTAGGCCTTGGAAAAGGTGCGGAAACGGATGACCCGTGGATCATCGGCGTCCAGCGGGGCGGCCGTGCCTTCGGGGGCGCATTCCACATAGGCCTCGTCCAGCACCAGCAGGCTGCGCTGGGGCAGAGCCTGCATGGCATCCACGATGTCCTGGCCCGAATGCCAGCTGCCCATGGGATTGTCCGGGTTGGCCAGATATACCAGCTTGGCGTCGGTCTCGGCCGCCTTGGCGAACAGGGCGGCAGGATCTTCGTACCCGTCGCGATATGGCACCGTGTGCAGCTGGCCGCCGAAGCCCGCCACATGGTAGTTGAAGGTCGGATAGGCCCCAAGCGATGTGACGACCGCATCGCCTGCGCCAACGGTCAGGCGCACCAGATACCCCAGAAGGCCGTCGATGCCTTCGCCAATCATGATGTTTTCAGGCTTCACCCCGTGATGCGCGGCCAGCGCCTGGCGCAGGTCGTGGCTTTCGGGGTCGCCATATTGCCAGAGGCCCTCATCGGCGTCACGCATGGCGGCCAGCGCCTTGGGAGAGATGCCAAAGATGTTCTCATTCGCGCCCAGCCGGGCAGCGAAAGGGGCGCCTCTGCTGCGTTCCTGGGCTTCGGGGCCAACAAAGGGAACCGTGGCGGGCAGGGATTGGGCGAGCGGTGTCAGTCTGGCATGGGTCATGGCGGCAACTAAGCGCGTCCGGGCCTTTGCCGCAAGCTCTTGCGCGGATTCGTGGCGTTTTTCCCGCTGACGTGGCGGACGGGTTCCCCAACGTTGCGGTGGCGCGCGGGCAGGACAGGGGGCAAGCTGGCCGCAACCAGAGACAAACAGGAGGACAACCGATGTCGCGAGTATCGGTGGAGGTTCGGGATCACGTTGCCCATGTCACGCTGACGCGGGGCGACAAGATGAACGCGCTGGACGACAAGATGGTAAAGGGCATCCTGGGCGCTGCCGAAGAGGTCGCGGCCTCGGACGCGCGTGTTGTCCTCATGTCGGGTGAGGGCAAGAGCTTCTGTGCCGGTCTGGACCTGATGAGCTTCGCTCAGATGGGACAGGTGAACCCGGAAGAGTGGCTGATGGAACGCAGCCACTCCGACGCCAATGAAATGCAAGAGGTCAGCATGGCCTGGCGCCGTCTGGAGGTGCCGGTAATCGCGGCGCTGCACGGGGCGGTTTACGGGGGTGGGCTGCAACTGGCGCTGGGCGCGGATATCCGGATTGCCGGCCCCGATGCAAAGCTGGCGGTGATGGAGATGAAATGGGGTATCATCCCGGACATGGGGGGCATGGTCCTGTTGCCCAAACTGGTGCGCTCGGACGTGTTGCGGCAGCTGACCTATACGGCGCAACCGGTCGACGCCGCACAGGCCGAACGCTGGGGGCTGGTGACGCAGGTGGTGGAGAACCCGCTGGAGGTGGCACAGGCGCTGGCCGAGGATATCGCCGGGCGTGGGCCCAATGCCATCAAGGCGGCCAAGCGGACGATCGAATTTGCCGAAAGCGGCGCGTCCCGGTCCGAGGTTCTGCTACGCGAAAGCAGCGAACAGGTGGCGCTGATCGGCAAGCCCGAACAGATGGAAGTGATCGCCGCGCAGATGCAGAAGCGCAAACCGGTCTTCAAGTAAGCAACGGTCCAATCCTGTGCAGCGTCTTTCCCTTCTCGTCCGGCACAATTCCATTCCGCCGATGATCCTGGCGTTTCTCTGCGGCTGTGCTCTGCTGGTCTGGCAGGGCGCGACCTGGCAGTGGCTGTTTGCCCTGGCGGGGATCCCGGCGCAGATGATGAACGAATACGGGCTGCACAGGCATGTGTTCCACCTGTCGCCTCCACGGCGGCAGTGGGCCTTCGATCTGCTCTATCAGGCCCATTACGGCCATCACGATTTCCCCACCAAGCACAAACTGTTCTTTGCGCCCATCTGGGTGTCATTGCCGATGCTGGCGCTGAATTTCGCGCTGGTGTGGTGGATCGCCTGGCTGGTGGCCCCGGCACATGCGCTGACCATTGCAGCGGCACTGGTGCTGGTCGGCGGGGTGGGCACCTTCTTGGGATACGAGTGGTTTCACATGACCGCACATCTGACGGTTCCGAAAACCCGGGTCGAGCGGCATGTCACCACGCTGCACAACCAGCATCATTTCCGTGATTTCTCCAAATGGTTCCACGTCTCGCCGGGGGGTGAGGTGATCGACCGGGTCATGGGCACCGCGATCCCGCGCGAGACATTGCGCAACCAGCAGCGGATCGAGTTCATTCGCACGCTGGGCATGCAGCCGGATGATCCGCGTCTTGTCGCCTCGCGTCGGCGCTTTGCCGGGAAATATGATCTGAGCGAGGCAGAAATCGACCGGGCCGCCCGCGGCTAGGTGGCGCGGCTCAGTGATCGCGTTTGCGGGTGCCGATCAGCAGCAGGAACACGAAGGCAGAGCCGATCGAGGTGGTGATGATCCCGACCGGCAGCTCCTGTGGTGCCAGCAGGAGGCGGGACAGGATATCCGACCCGATCAACAAGATCGCCCCGGTTAGGGCGGCCAGCGGCAGCAGACGGTGATGCAAGGGACCCACCAGACCGCGCGCGATATGCGGCACCATCAAGCCGATGAAGCCGATGACCCCGGCAACGGAAACAAAGGCGGCGGTGGACAGGGCGGCCACCAGAAACATGCGAAAGCGCACGGCATCGACCGGCACGCCAAGGCTGGCGGCGGTCACATCGCCCGCCAGGAGTGCGTCCAGCCACCTGCGCCGCCAGAAGGCATAGGCAAAGATCAGCCCGAAGCCTGCCGCGATCAGGGGCACGGTCTGCCAGCGTGCCAGCCCCAGACCGCCCAGCATCCAGAATACCACCGAATGCGCCGCGCGGTTGTCACCCGAAAAGATCAGGTAGTTGGTGATCGCCGCAAACAGGAAGGACACGGCCAGCCCGGCCAGGATCAGCTTTTCCGGCGTGCTGGTGCGCAGGGCCTTGACCAGCGCCAGCACGATTGATGCGGCCACCAGCCCGCCGCAGAACGCCGCCAGCGGCAGGGTCCAGAGACCAAGGATGTCCCCTGTGACGGTGATCACGAAGACGGCGCCCGCCGCTGCGCCCGATGACAGGCCGAACAGGAAGGGGTCGGCCAGATCATTGCGGGTGGTGGTTTGCAGAACCACACCCACCACGCCCAGCCCGGCGCCGATCAGGGCGGCAAAGATCGCCCGCGGAACGCGCAGTTCCAGAATGATCCGATGCATGGGATCGGAGCTCTCAGGCCCCAGCCCAAGCCCAGTCCACATGGCCTGCATGACCTGCGACAGCGGAATGGGCGTGGAGCCGAAGACCACGGAAAGCAAAATGAGGGCGGCCAGACCGGCCACCCCCAGAAACATGGAGAGCCCGAAACGGCTCATGTCAGAATTGGTCCGGATGCATGGCCTTGGCCATCTTCTGGATTGCGGCAATATTTGCCGGTCCGGGGGTCAGTTCTTCGTAGCGCAGTCCGATCCATCTGCCATTCTTTACGGCATCGGTGTGGGCCATGACAGGGTGGTCTTGCAGGAACTTGAAGGTATCTGCCGCGCCATTGCCGTTCTGATAATCCAGCAGGACCAGGAACTCGGGGTTGCTGGCGGCCACCGCCTCCCAGGAGGACCGGCCCCAGCTGGTGTCCAGGTCATGGGTCACGCTGGCCCCGCCGGCCGCAGTGATCATCGCATCCGGGATGGCGTGTTTCCCGGCGGTGAAAGGCGCATCCGCCGGACCGTCCAGCAGGAAGACGCGTGGCTTGGGCTGATCTGCGGTCTTGGCTTCGATCTGGCCCAGCTCTGCCTGCCAGCCGGACACCAGCGTGGCGGCGGCGTCTTCGACCTGCATGACCTTGCCCAGACGCAGCACGTCATCAAACAGCAGCTCCATGCTGGCCTCAGGCCGCTCCTTGTCCAGATGCACACAGCTTTCGGTCAGGATCAGCGTCTGGATGCCGAAGGGGGCCAGCGTGTCGGGGGTCACTTCGCCCCCAGGCTTCATGCCGTAATACCATCCGGCAAAAAACAGGTCGGGCGTGGCAGAGACCAGGTTTTCGATGGTGGGATACTTGGGGGCCAGCTCGGGGATGTCGCCGCGTGCAGCGTCAAATTCCGCGCTGGTCTTGTACCAGCCGGTGATGCCGGTCACGCCGACGATGCGGTCCTGCAATCCCAGGGCAAAGGCCATTTCGGACATGTTGATGTCATGCACCACCAGCCGCTGGGGCGGGGTGTCGAAGACCAGCGGCACGCCGCAATTGTCGACGGTGATTTCGGCAGCAGCGGCACTGCTGGCCAGTCCCAGCGCTGCGGCTGCGAGCCAGAGGTGTGTCTTCATCGTGTTTCCTTAGAGTTGGATGTCTGAACGTCGGATATCAAGCGCCGAGATCCAGCGCCCCTGATGGGAGAGCCGCAGGTAATCAACGCCGAATGTGTCGCGCACGCTGTCGGGGGTCAGCACCTCACCGGCAGGCCCGAAGGCAGTCATGCGCGTGTCTTTCATCAATGCCGCGTGGGTGGCGAATTCCGGGATCATGACCAGGTCATGCACAACCATCACCACCGTCACCCCAAGCGCGGCGACAAGCGACAGGATCTTGCCCTTGGCGTCCGGATCCAGATGGTTGGTCGGTTCATCCAGGAACAGGAGCTTCGGCTCCTGCGCCAACGCGCGGGCGATATGGGCGCGCTGCCGTTCGCCGCCCGACAGGCGGGCCATGGGGCTGCGCGCCTTGGCCGTGAGCCCGGTCAGGTCCAGAATGCGCGTCAGGGTTTCGGCCCTTTTCTGAGCGTTCTTCGCGGTCACCAGCGGCATTTGACCAAGCGCCACGTAATCCTGCAACAACAGGCGGCCATCCGGGGTGGATTGCTGGCTGACCACGGCGATTTCCTGCGCCCGGTCAAAGGCGTTCATCCGGCGCAGGCTGCGTGACCCGATCAGCACGTCCCCCAGGGCCAGCGGTTCGATGCCGGACATCAGGTGCAACAGGGTGGATTTTCCGGCCCCGTTCGGACCGGCAATGGCCAGGATCGACCCCTGTTCAAGATCGAAGGAGACCTCGGACACCAGCGGCTCACCGCTGAGCGCGAAATAGGACAGGTCCTGCACCCGCAGGAAGGGGGCAGGGGCCGTCATGGCGAACCTGCCTTGCCCAGAGCGGGAATCCGCGCCAGCGTTTTGTCATAGAGGGCCGCCGGGCGCTCCCCGGCACACGTCCACCCCGTGTCGCTGTCCAGATATTGCTGTGCAAACTGGGCCAGTGCCCGGATGTCCTGCGGGGTTTCGATGTCCCCGAACAGATAAGTGGCCTTGCCCGCTGCCTGAAAGCCGACGGTCGCCGGGCGTTCGCAGCCCGCCATGCAATCCACCGGGCGCAGGCTGTAGTTTCGTGACACATCTGCCGCAAGAGAGGCCTTCAGCAGACGCGCGTCGGCCGGCCCACGGCAGGTGGTGCAGAACAGAATGCAGTGATCAGTGGTGTCCGTCATGCTTGGCCTCGCATGTGAGCACGCGAAGACGGAAGGGACCAGCCATGTCAACACGAACGGATCGTGCCATCTTTGCCTCCTTCCAGGACGCCCCGCCCCGGGTTGGTTTCACAAGGTGATGGCAGGTATCCTGACTTGCGGGTCATGGCTCAACCGGCCTTCCCAGCCCTTCGGGCCAGTGGCGTATCGGCATCGCTCTCCGCTCACAGTTGCGGGGGCAGTCACGGATTTGGCCCTTTCGGCGGGGCCGCACCGTATTCCCTTTTCCGACCCCCGGAAGGGCCAGACCATCGCGGATATCTAGGAAAACAAACTTGCAGGTGTCAAGGCAGTTCGTTTCCTGGCCTTTGGGCCGGCTGTTCTGATGGCCCGCCCGGTGCACGTCACTTGGCGGATGTTATGTCCGCAATCGCCCCGATCAGTTTCGTGATGTCATCCGCTCCCAAGCGGGCCACGTTCACCCGCCCGCCTTTCACGACGTGGATGCCGTGATCGTGCGTCAGAGCGGTTTCCTGGGTTTCCGTCAGCGGCAGCAGGGAAAACATGCCGGATTGCCTGGCAATATAGGCAAGTTGATCGGTGCCAAATGCGCTGCGCTCTGTGTTGGCGATCTGTTGGCGCACATGGGCGACCCTCGCACGCATCTGATCCAGTTCGGCCAGCCAGAGCGCCTTGAGGGCGTCGTCCTGCAAGATCGTGCGCACGACAGAGGGACCATGGTCCGGCGCATGGGATGCGCCGGCACGCACGATGGCAGAAATGGCGCGATGCATGGTTTCGCGCGCCCCGGCCCGGGTTTTCACGAACAGCGCTCCGGCGCGGTCGCGATAGATCCCGAAGGATTTGGACAGGGTGATGCAGACAATGCATTCCGGAAACCGCTGGGCGATCTTGCGCGCCATTTCGCAATCCGCCTCCCAGCTTTGGGCAAAACCGAGGTAGGCAAGGTCGATCCAGGGGATGATCCCGCGCGCCTCCAGCACATCCAGCAGCGCGTCGAATTGTGCGGCGCTCATGTCTGCGCCAGTGGGATTGTGACACACGCCCTGCATCAGGAACACGTCACCGGGGCTTGCTGCGCTGAGGCCGTCAAGCATCTGCTCAAAGGTGATCTGGCGATTGATCGGGTCGTAGTAGGGCACATGGGCAAAACGCGCATGGGCAGCCGACAGGATCGGAACGTAGTTGCCATAGGTCGGGGTTTGCAGCCAGACCGTGGGCGGCTTGGGCATCTGCGCCAACAGATCCGCCATAACCCGCAGGGCGACGGCACCGCCCGACGTCTGGGCCGAGACCCATCCGTCATCATGGGCGCCGCCCATGATTTCACGCCCAAGCACGCGGCAGAAATCCGCGTCCCCCGTCAGGGCGAGGTAGGATTTGCTGACCTGAGTCTCGACCAGTTTCCGCTCGGCCTGCTTGACGGCTTTCAGGACAGGCGTCTGCCCGTGTTCGTCCTGATAAATGCCCACGGTCAGGTTGAGCTTGTCCTTGCGGGGATCGGCCGCGAAATAGTCAGCCCCGATCATGATGGGGTCGACTGGATATTCCTCAACCTGTTCAAACATGGCCTATCCTTTTCCTGCTGCGACAGCCCCAATGCGGTCCCGGCTTGGCTTATCTCTTCGGTCAACACGACACTTTAGGCCGGGCCTCCGCCAATTACATGCCGCCGATGAACGTGATCTTGTCCATGGCTCAGAAGCGCGTGATGACAGTTGCGCCGATGGACTGGAACTTGTCCATGTTCATCAGCGCCTCGGGGGCGGCGTCGAGGCTGATCTTGTCCCCCACCAGCCGGGCCGGGTCCAGCTTGCCGCTCCCGACCATATCAAGCATCGCCCCGTAGCGATGCGCCTGCATCCCGTGGGAGCCAAGAAGTTCGATCTCCTGGCCAACGATCTTTGGCATCGGCACCGCCGGCGCCGCGTGGTCGCCCAGCATGAGGCCAACCTGGATGTGCTTGCCCCGCGGGCGCAGGCAGAGAATGGAATTGGTCATCGTCGTCGGATGCCCAAGCGCATCCATCGAGACATGCGCGCCCCCCTTGGTGATTTCCTGAATGGCCTCGACCACATCGCCCCTTCCGTCAACGGCTGCCACCGCTCCAAGATCTTTGGCCAGCGCGCGTTTTGCCGGATCCAGGTCCACCCCGATCACATTTGCCCCCGCCGCGCTGGCAATCATCACGGCGGACAGACCGACGCCGCCGCAGCCATGAACCGCAACCCACTGGCCGGCGCTGACTTTGCCCTGATCGACCACGGCCCGGAACGATGTGGCGAAGCGGCATCCCAAACTGGCCGCGGTGGCGAACTCCATCGCTTCGGGCAACGCGACCACGTTCAGATCCGCCTGATGGATCGGCACATATTCCGCAAAACTGCCCCAATGGGTAAAGCCCGGCTGTTCCTGATGCAGGCATACCTGCTGATGACCTGCATGGCATTCACTGCACGACCCGCATCCGCAGATGAACGGCACCGTGACCCGGTCGCCCACCTTCCAGGTCTTCACATCCTTGCCGACAGCTGCGACCACCCCCGCCAGTTCGTGGCCGGGGATGTGCGGGAGGTCAATGTCACTGTCGTGTCCCATCCAGCCGTGCCAGTCGCTGCGACACACACCGGTGGCTTCGACCTTGAGCACGACACCATGCGGCGCGGGCGTCGGGTCCGCGACGGTCACGACTTTGGGAGCGTGTTGGAACTTCTCAAACAGGACAGCTTTCATGGCGCGGGCTTTCGGATGGAGCGATTGGGTGAGTGGAGCTTATCCAGCAATGATGGAATTGCCTTGCTATTCTGCCTCAATTTGCGATCATTTGGGGTGGAAAGCTCTAAAATATAACTGTTCTTGAGGAAACTCTGCCCTTGTCCGACATTGATGCAGTCAACGCCCAAATTCTGGAACTTCTCCAGGGGGACGGGCGCATGACCAACGCCAAACTGGCCGAGCACCTGCATATGAGTGAAACGCCGTGCTGGCGACGGCTGAAGAAGCTGGAAGAGACGGGGATCATCGAGGGCTATCAGGCCCAGCTCAACCGCCGAAAGCTGGGACTTGGCGTCATGGCCTTCGTGCAACTGAGCTGTTCAGAACATGATCAGGCCGCCACGGCAGAATTCCAACGCATTATCGAGGCCACGCCCAATATCCTTGCCTGCCACAATACCACGGGCGCGGACGACTTCCTGTTGGTCGTCGTCGCCCGCGATCTGGACGACTACAGCGCCTTTGTTGACAGCACCCTGCGGCGTCTGCCCGGTGTCACCAGTATCCGCTCAAACCTGTCCCTCAAGGAGATGAAAGCATCAAGCAAGCTGCCGGTGCGTGTGTCCGAACGATGATCCACCGACCTCTATGCAGGTTGCAACGCGCAAAGCCTTGGCAGGCCAAATGATACCTGACGTTTCAATGCGCCTGGACAGCGCCCCTCAAGAGTTTGCCTGAGCGTTGCGATTGGCCGGCTGGGGAACGCCCAGCTTATCCGGGTTCCGCATGATGTAGATCCAGGCGATCCGGCCATCGGGGCCGGGGATCAGCGCCGTGACGGAATCCAGCTGATCGAAGCGGTAGCGCAGCAAGGCGGGTTTTGCATTCACACGACCGACACGCATGCTCCACCCCGGCTCATGGCGGGATTTGTCCTGCAACGCGCGCAGCACCTGCAGGATTTCCTGCGGTCCAATCAGCGGACGTCTTGCCGCCCTGGCCTTGGCACCGCCATCGGACAGGGCCACCGCATCCGGCGCCAGAAGGTCCAGCGCCTTGTCATATTCCTCCATCTGGATCGCCATGAAGAAACGCTGGCTGAGATCTGCAATCTCCTCGGCGGTGGCATCGAACCGCGGGCCCGTTTTCTGCAGCTTCTTCTGCGACCGGCTGACCAACTGTCGACAGGCGGCTTCGGTTGCGTTCAGCGTGGTGGCAATCTCGGCATAGCTGGCGTCAAAGGCCTCACGCAGAATGAAGGCCGCACGCTCCTTTGCGCTCAATCGCTCCATGGCCCAGACCAGCGCCAGCTCACATTCCTGGGCCAGCTCAAACGGGTGGGGGACCTCCGGCGCCTCCGCCGCGAAAAGGGGCTCTGGCAGCCACGGGCCCACATAGACCTCGCGTTGACGACGCGCAGCCCGCAGGGTGTCCAGTGCGATGTTGGTGGCCACCCGGCGCAGCCAGGCGGCCGGATCCTCGATCCGGCCTTGATCTGCGGCGGCCCATCTCAGCCAGGTGTCCTGTACCGCGTCCTCGGCGCGGTCCCGTTCGCCCAACATGCGATAACAAAGCGAAATCAGACGGCTGCGCTGGGCTTCGAAGATCTCTACCTGCATGTTCATGGGGCGGGCCGTGTCCGTACCGTGGTGTGTCCAAGGGTGATGCTGCTGCAGATCTGCCCGAAACCCAAGCCACGTTTCAACACCGGATAGATCCGCCCGCTGGAGGCGGCGAATGCGGCGGCCACGACGGCTTCTGGCCCGAAGCGCCTTTCGATCTCCGATCTGAGGTCCTCCAGTTCTGGCTGATCGGCGATCGATGCGCGGGCAAAGCGGAACCCCAGACCCACATCCCCCGCCTGATCGGGCGCGCCCTGCAGACAAAGCGCAATCGGACCCTCGGGCACCTGTGCCTCCAGCGCCATGTCGACCACAAGCTGCACGCAGGGGCCACAATCCCCATCCAGCGTCGAGGCCAGCATCGCCCCGGCCCAGAGGTCACGAGCGGCGGACGGGCCACGGTATTGGGTGAACGTGGGAAGCAGGGCCAGCCTGACCCCGGCAGAGGTGGAAACATCGCTGACATGGGTCATGTAGCCCGCGTCATAATTGTAGTGGCCCGCAAAACGCCGGATACCCCGTCTGAGCAGAAACCCGATCATGCCGCCGCCCTCCTGTCGGTGCGAAGACGCAGTGCCCCATAAAGACCCAGGTAGGCTGGCAGCTGAATTCCAGCCAGATTGGTTGCTGCGATGGCGTCCAGCGCAAGCCCCCGGTGCAGCCAGATCCAGACGTGAAACAGCGCGTGCAGAACCGGCCAGGCCGCGCCGCAAAGGGCGGCAGACGGATCCTGCTTCGCGCCGCCCCAGATCAACGCAACCCCGCTGGCGAAATAGGCCAGACCAACATCCCTGGCGAAATGCAGGTTCAGTGGCCCGGTCTGGCGAACCCCCGGAACCATGTCATACCAATGGGCCGTGCCGACCCAGATGTAGCTGGCCGTTGCCACCGCAAGGCCGCCAACGCCGATCAATAAACTATGTGTCATCATCGCTCCTGAAGTTGAAACTCAGGAACAAGACGAACGGCTACGCCTGTTTGTGACAGGAAGGGCAAAGTTTTTGCGCCGGCCGCGTCCGAGGGGTCCAAAAGCAAACCCCCCGCAGTGTCCTGCGGGGGGCAAAGATGTTCGGAACGCGCTCAGGCTCAGAGCGAGGCTTCGTAGATCTTGGTGATGTTCGATCCCAGAGCGGCGTTATACTCTTCTGCGCTCATCGAGACGTTCAGCCCTTCGGTCAGCGCACGGCTGAAGGAGGCGATCATCTTGCTGTTCTGGGACAGTTTTTCACAGGCTTCATCGGTCGAGTAACCACCAGACAGCGCCACGACGCGCACCACGTTGGCGTGATCGGCCAGCTCATCATACAGACCCGCCTGGGTCGGGATGGTCAGCTTCAGCGCAACCTTGCTGTCTGCGGGCAGGGCGTTCAGCTGTTCCAGGATCTCTGCCTTCAGCAGCTCCTCGGCTTCCGCCTTGGTGGCCGAGTGGATGTCGACTTCGGGCTCGATGATCGGAACCAGACCGGCGGCGACGATCTGCTGGCCGACCTCGAACTGCTGGGCCACGACGTCCTTGATGCCCTTGGCGTTGGCTTCCTTGACGACAGAGCGCATCTTGGTGCCGAAGATGCCGGCCTCATTGGCGCGCGCCAGCAGAGCGTCCAGCTCGGGCATCGGCTTCATCATCTGCGCGCCATCGGCTTCGTCGGCCAGGCCCTTGTCCACTTTCAGGAAGGGCACAACACCACAGGTGTCCCACAGGTATTGCGGGACCTGGATGCCGTCGATGGCGTTGTCCATGGTCTTTTCGAACAGGATCGCGCCCAGGATCTTCTCGCTGCCGAAATCCGGCGCGGTGATGATGCGGGCCCGCATCTTCTGGATTTCGCCGAACATCTCGTCATCGTTCGAATAGGCGTCTTCCATCACGCCATAAAGGCGCAGCGCCTTGGGGGTCGAACCACCCGATTGGTCCAGCGCAGCGATGAAGCCCTTGCCGGTTGCGATGCGGTCGAACTGTGCCTGATGAATGGAAGCGTCTTTGGCCATAATACGTCAGTCTCCGAAGAATGGGATGTCTTGGGGCTGTCTATACCGTGGAATGCGCGGGAAACAACATTCGGTTGCGCTAACGCAGGCAGGATTCCGGTGTATTTCGAACCCTTGGGGGATTTGGGGGCACTGCCCCCGCCGCGCTGCGCGCGACTCCCCCGGAGTTTCCTGGCGAGATGAAATCAGGAGCCCCTCATTTCTTCTCGTCCAAATACTCCGGAGCGCGAGGCAGAGCCTCGCAAAATCCCCCGCCCCAGTCAGGGGCGGGGTGTCGGTCATGGTCAGGCGATTTCGGCCAGGCGGGCCAGCGCCTCATTGATGCGGGCCTCTTCTTCCTCGCGCGCGGCGAGGTTGGCCTTGGCTTCTTCCACCACCTCATCCGGGGCCGAGGCCACGAACTTGGGGTTGTTCAGGCGTCCGCGCAGTCCGCCAAGTTCCTTGGCCAGCTTGCCCTTTGCTTTTTCAAGCCGGTCCTTTTCCGCGCCGATGTCGATGATGTCGGCGAGTGGCAGGCCGAAGGCCGCGCCGGGGGCTGAGATCGAGATGCAGCCTTTGGGCAGATCATCGGCCTTGGTCAAGCTGTCGATACGCGCCAGGCGCTTGATCAGGGCTTCGTTCGCGTCCCAGGCGGCCTGGCCATGTCCGTCGATCTCGGTCACGATCATCGGTACATAAAGGCCTGCGGGCACGCGCATCTGCGAACGTGCGGAGCGGGTGTTTTCGATCACCGAAATGACCCAGGTCATTTCCCGGTCGGCCTCTGCGTCCACCAGATCGGCGGCCTTGTAGTCCGGCCAATCGGCATGCACCAGCATCTTGGCACGGGTGCCGGTCAGCCCCCACAGCTCTTCTGTGATGAAGGGCATGATCGGGTGCAGCAGGACCAGACATTGATCCATGACCCAGCGCATGGTGGCACGGGTTTCGGCCTGGGCCTCGGCGTCGTCGCCCTGCAGCAGCGGCTTGGACAGCTCCACATACCAGTCGCAGACCTTGCCCCAGACAAAGGCATAGAGCCCGTTGGCGGCGTCGTTGAAACGATAGCTTTGCAGCGCGGCGTCCACCTCTTCGCGGACGCGGGCGGTTTCGCCGATGATCCAGCGGTTGACGGCGGCCTTGGGCTTCAGATCGGTCAGGTCGGCCTGCGGCACGGCGTCGGTAAAGACCTCATTCATCTCGGCAAAGCGGACGGCGTTCCACAGTTTGGTGCCAAAGTTGCGATAGCCGGTGATGCGGTCCTTCGACAGCTTCAGAACGCCGCCGATCGCCGCCATCGAGGCATTGGTGAAGCGCAGCGCGTCGGCGCCGAATTCGTCGACGATTTCCAGCGGGTCGATGACGTTGCCGGTGGTCTTGGACATCTTCTTGCCCTTCTCGTCGCGGACGAGCTGATGCAGGTAGACGGTGTGGAAGGGGATGTTGTCGACCACGGCCAGCTGCATCATCATCATGCGCGCCACCCAGAAGAACAGGATGTCGAAGCCGGTGATCAGCACGTCCGTGGGGAAATAGCGCTGCATTTCCTCGGTGTCGGCAGGCCAACCAAGGGTGCCGATGGGCCAGAGGCCGGAGGAGAACCAGGTGTCGAGCACGTCGGGGTCGCGATGCAATGAAAGGCTGCAGCTCAGATTTTCGATCGGTTGGTTTGCCCCAGAGATCAAAAGGGTTGCGGCAAAAGTGTTGTCAGATTTTTCTGACACTCCCAGTCGATCTTTCTCATTAAACGTATGGTTAGCACTTGGGAGAATCTCGGCATAGTATTGAGCCGCTTGAGCCGTAACCTCTTCTGGCGATGCCCCACAGAATGCGACAACATCAGAGCCAAAAGACCAATGGTAAGCTTCGTCTGGATGCTCATCTTGATGAGCATGCTCCATGAGCGCTTCTTTTAGAGCTTCTTTGCTCGGCCCGTACCAAACCGGAATCTGATGCCCCCACCACAGCTGGCGCGAGATGCACCAGGGTTCGATGTTTTCCAGCCAGTGGTAATAGGTCTTCTCGCCCGACTCCGGGATGATCTTGACGGTGCCGTCCTTGACCGCGTCCAGCGCCGGGCCAACGACCTTGGCGGCGTCCACGAACCACTGGTCGGTGAACATCGGCTCGATAACGACTTTGGAGCGGTCGCCAAAGGGCTGCATGATCGGTTTGGCTTCGACCAGCGGCACAGAGGTGACTTCGGGGGCTTCTTCGCCCTTCTTCAGCTTGGGCTGGGGACCAAGGCGCGGGTCATCCGAGGTGGTCATCACGGCCAGACCTTCGGCGGTGATTTCCTCGACCACTTTGGTGCGGGCCTCAAAACGGTCCAGACCGCGCAGGTGATCGGGGATCAGGTTGATCGCGTCGATCTCGGCCTCGGTGAAGGCTTTGCCTCGCGCGTATTCCTGTGCCTTGCCAGCCTCTTCGGCATAGGGGGCACCATCCGCGCGCATCGCGCCTTTGGTGTCCATCAGGCGGTACATCGGGATGCCGCCACGCTTGGCGACCATGTTGTCGTTGAAGTCATGCGCGCCGGTGATCTTTACCGCGCCCGAGCCGAAATCGGGATCGGGGTATTCATCGGTGATGATCGGGATCTGGCGGCGATGCTCTTTCGGGCCCACGGGGATCTCGCAGAGCTTGCCGACGATGGGTGCATAGCGTTCGTCCGAAGGATGCACCGCAACCGCGCCATCGCCCAGCATGGTTTCGGGACGGGTGGTGGCGATGGAGATGTAATCGCGCTCTTCCTCAAGGATGACGTTGCCGTCTTCGTCCTTTTCCACATAGGTGTAGGTCGCGCCACCCGCGAGCGGGTATTTGAAGTGCCACATGTGGCCCGCGACTTCGATGTTCTCGACCTCCAGATCCGAAATGGCGGTCTCAAAATGCGGGTCCCAGTTGACCAGACGCTTGCCGCGATAGATCAGGCCCTTGTTGTACATCTCAACAAAGACCTTGATGACCGCGTCGTGGAAGTTGGGCGAGTTTTCGTGGCCCGTGCGCGGATCGCCCGCTGCACCGGCCATGGTGAAGGCGTTGCGCGACCAGTCGCAGGAGCTGCCCAGGCGCTTGAGCTGCTCGACGATGGTGCCGCCGTATTCGCCTTTCCATTCCCAGACCTTGTCCAGGAACTTCTCACGTCCCAGTTCCCGGCGGCCGGGCTGCTGGGTGTTGGCCAGCATCTTTTCCACCTGCATCTGGGTGGCAATGCCCGCGTGGTCCTGACCGGGCTGCCACAGGGTGTCGAAGCCGCGCATCCGGTGCCAGCGGATCAGGATGTCCTGCAGCGTGTTGTTGAAGGCATGGCCCACATGCAGCGCGCCGGTGACGTTGGGCGGCGGGATCATGATGGTGAAGCTTTCGTCGCGCGAACGGTTCGCGCCCGCCTTGAAGCAACCGGCCTCTTCCCAGGCCTTGTAGAGGCGGCCTTCGGCCTCGGCTGCGTTGAATGTCTTTTCCATCGCCATCGGATCGTCCTGCATGCGGTAAATACGGTCGGGGGATGCAATAGCGAATGGGGACGAAAAGGGGAAGTGGGCGCGGCGCATTCGGTGACGAGGCGTTCTTTTGACGCTGTTGGGGCGGATACTGGACAATGGCGGTCCCGACATTAGTCTTCGGCGCATACCCAACAGAAGGAAGCGCGCCATGGACAAATTCGGCCGGAGCCAGCCCGTCACCCGTTTCGAAGATGTCCGGTTTCTGACCGGCACAGGCCGCTATGTCGATGATATCGCGCCGAAAGAGGCCTGGCATGCGGTGATGCTGCGTAGCCCTGTGGCGCATGGCCGGATCACCGAACTGGATCTGGATGACGCGCGCCAGGCGCCGGGCGTCAAGCTGATCCTGACGGTGCAGGATCTAGAAGCGGCCGGGATCAGCGTTGGCATGAGCGGCACGCAGGTCAAGAATCGCGACGGCAGCCAGGGGGCAGGACCCGAGCGGCCGATGCTGGCGCGCGATCATGTGCGCTTTGTGGGCGAGCCGATTGCCCTGATCGTTGCAGAAACCGCGACCCAGGCCCGCGATGCGCTTGAACTGGTGATGCTGGATTTCGAGGATCTGCCGGCAAAGATGGATGTGGCGCCGGGTGGTTCCGCTTTGCATGAGGGCGCGCCGGATAATGTGGCGTTCGACTGGGGCATGGGGGATGAGGCCGCGACCGAGGCCGCCTTTGCCGCCGCCGCACACACCGTTGCGGTCGAGGTGGTCGACAATCGCATCATCGTCAACGCGATGGAGCCGCGCGGCTGTTTTGCCGATTGGGACGGGGAGCGGCTGCACTTCACCTATGGCGGGCAAGGCGTCTGGGCGATGAAGGCGCAGCTGGTCGAAAAATTCGGCCTGTCAGAGGCGCAGGTGCATGTCACCACCCCGGATGTGGGGGGCGGCTTCGGCATGAAGGCCATGCCCTATCCGGAGTATTTCGCGGTGGCTGAGGCGTCGCGCGCGCTGGGCCACCCGGTGCGCTGGATCTCGGACCGGGGGGAGGCGATGCTCAGCGACAATGCCGGGCGGGATCTGGTGTCTCTGGCCGAACTGGCGTTTGACGACGACCATAAGATCACCGGCTACCGCGTCACCACCACGGCCAATATGGGCGCCTACAACTCGCATTTCGCCCAGGCGATCCAGACACAGCTGTTCAGCCGGGTCCTGACCGGCGTCTATGACATTCAAACCACCTGGCTGCAGGCCACCGGTGTCTATACCAACACCACGCAGGTGGACGCCTATCGCGGCGCGGGCCGGCCTGAGGCGATCTTTGTGCTGGAGCGGGCCATGGACCATGCCGCGCGCCAGCTGGGCGTGGATCCGTGGGAGCTGCGCCGCCGCAACTTCATCCGGCCCGATGCCTTCCCCTACAAGACCGCAACGGGCGAAACCTATGATGTGGGGGATTTCGACAAGCTGGTGCGCCGGGTGTCGGAAACTGCCGATCTGGCCGGGTTCGAGGCGCGTCGCCAACAGGATGCGGCACAGGGGCTGCTGCGCGGGCTGGGCACCTGTTACTATATCGAAAGTATTTTGGGCGATCCTTCCGAAGGGGCCCGCGTTGTTTTTCAGGAAGATGGCCGGGTCAGCATCTTTGTTGGCACGCAAAGCAACGGGCAGGGGCATGAAACCGTTTATGCTCAGTTCCTGAGCGATCAGACCGGCATCCCGGTGGACAGGATCGACGTTGTTCAGGGCGACAGTGATCTGATCGCCCGGGGCGGGGGCACCGGTGGATCCCGCTCCGTCACGACGCAGGCCAACGCGACGCTGGCGATGGTGGATGTGATGATCGCGGCCTTCACCGGGTTCCTGGCCGAGCAGTGGGATGTGGATCCCGACGCAATCACCTTTGATGGGGACAGCTTCCGCAGCCCCGGATCCAACCTGACGCCGTCGCTAACGGAGGTGGCTGACATGGCCCGCGCCGCGGGACAGGTGGAACTGCTGAGCCATGAGGCGCGGGCGCAACTGCCCGGCCGCTCTTATCCGAACGGTGCCCATGTTGCCGAGATCGTGATCGACCCGGAAACCGGGCAGGCCAGCGTGGACCGATATACGGTGGTTGATGATTTCGGAAACCTGATCAACCCCTTGCTGGCCGAAGGTCAGGTCCACGGCGGCGTCGTTCAGGGGGTCGGACAGGCGATAATGGAACATGTCGTACATGATGCAGATGGACAACTGCTCACAGCTTCGTTCATGGACTATGCCTTGCCGCGCGCCGCTGACACCCCCATGATAGGTTTTACATCCGAGCCGGTCCCGTCGACCGCCAATCCAATGGGAATGAAGGGATGTGGCGAAGCGGGGACGGTGGGCGCCTTGGCTGCCGTTGCAAATGCGGTTCAGGATGCGGTTGAAAAACGCGGGGTCCACCGGATCGATATGCCGTTCACTCCGCACAGGATTTGGAAAGCACTAAGGGATGCGACTGTCTCGACTGGGTAAGCGATTTCTGGGATGGCTCGGACGGCCTTTGCGGTCCGAACATTCGGCAGAAGCGCGTGTCCGGGGGCCGCAGTCCCATGTGATCATTCTGGATGGCACCATGTCATCGCTGGAGCCCGGCCTGGAAACCCACGCCGGGCAGACCTATCGCCTGATGTGCGAGATGCGACCGCAGGTTTCGGTCTTCTATGAAGCAGGAGTACAATGGAACAACTGGCGTGAAACGCTTGATGTCATGATGGGGCGCGGGATCAACCGCCAGATCCGCCGCGCCTATGGCTATCTGGCGTCGCGCTATCGTCCTGGGGACAGGATCTACCTGATCGGCTATTCGCGCGGGGCCTATGCGGTGCGATCGCTGGCCGGGGTGATCGACATGGTCGGGCTGGTCAAGGCCGAGCACGCCACCGTGCGCAACATCCGCACCGCCTATCGGCATTATGAATGCAATCCCGGCGGGTACTACGCCGAGCAATTTGCCAACGCCTTCTGTCATCAGGACGTGCAGATCGAAATGGTCGGGGTCTGGGACACGGTCAAGGCGCTGGGCCTGCGGCTGCCGTTGCTGTGGCGCTGGGCCGAGCTGAAACATGCCTTCCACAACCATGAGCTTGGGGACAGCATCCGCAATGGCTATCACGCGCTGGCGCTGGATGAGACGCGGTCGGTCTTCTCTCCGGTGTTGTGGGAATGCCCCGAGGACTGGACAGGCCGGGTGGAACAGGTCTGGTTCCGGGGAGCACATGGCGACGTGGGCGGCCAGCTTGGGGGATATGAACCCGCGCGTCCGCTGGCCAATGTGTCGCTGGTCTGGATGCTGGAGCGGGCCCAGGCCTGCGGTCTGCCGATGCCACAGGACTGGCGCGCCCGCTTCCCGCTGGATCCGGCGGGTCCGTCGGTGGGAACTTGGCGGGGCTGGGGCAAGATCTTTCTGCTGCGCCACGGGCGCAGAGTGGGCTCCACCCGCAGTGAACGTATCCATGAAACCGCGCTGGCGGCACCGCCCAGCCAGAAATGGCGGGGCCTGGGTGGCCGCGCCGCAGATTGGGTTGGGTTGAAACTGGCCGGTGAGGACTGACCTCAGCGCGCGAGGGTCATCACGATGCAGGTGGTAGAGCCGGTCGCATAAAGCTTGCCGTCTTCGACACCGCGGATTTCCCCGTGGGCAATCCCCGTCGACCGTCCGCAATGGTCCACCGTGCCATGGCAATCAATTTGCATGCCAAGCGGGATCGAGCGGATGATATTGATCTTGTATTCCAGCGTTGTGTAGACCGATCCGGGTGCAAGTTCGGTCATCACCGCGCAGGCCATCGCGCTGTCCAGAAGGGTGCCGTACCAGCCGCCGTGCACCGTGCCCATTGGGTTGGTCACATTGAATTCGGGCGTACCGCGAAAGGTGACCTTGCCCTTTTCAACCGCGTGCAGGCGATAGCCGAGGGTCGGACCGATTGGCGGCCCCGGCAGGCGGCCTTCCAGAATACCGGTCATGAAGTCCAGGCCGGACATGCTGGAGATCTGGTCCAGCTTCAACAGATCCTCGGGTCCATTGGCAAATTGCATGGTGCGTTCCTTTTTGGCACTTAGGCCTCAAGGTTCTAGGAACGCACCATGCTTGGGGCAACCTTTACGCCACGTTTTGCAGCGCCACTTTGGGAACAACTCCCAGCGCATGGCAAACGTCGCGCGTCAGTTCCGGGCGGTTCAGCGTGTAGAAGTGCAGCTTGTCCACGCCGCCCTCGATCAGATCAGAGCACAGTTCGGTGCAGAGCGCGGTGGCCAGCAGTTCCTCACGATCATCGCGCAGCGCCTTTTCAAAGGCCTGCTCAACCCACGACGGGATCACGGTGCCGCAGCGGATGGCGAAATTGCGGGCGCCTTTCCAGTTTTCGATCGGCAGGATACCCGGCGTGATCGCGTGGTCGATCCCCGCCTTGGCGCATTTGTCACGGAAGCGGAAGAAGGTTTCGGCCTCAAAGAAGAACTGCGTCAGCGCCTCGGTTGCGCCCGCGTCGATCTTGCGCTTGAGCCATTCCACATCGGCATCCTGGCTGGCCGCATCCGGGTGGCGGTCAGGGTAGGCGCCGACGCGGATGTTGAACGTGTTGGTTGCCGCCAGCGCCTCGATCAGCTCGACCGAATTGGCGAAGCCTTCGGGGTGGGGGACAAACGCGCCCTGACCCTTCGGCGGGTCGCCACGCAGGGCCACGATGTCGCGCACGCCAGCCTGGGCGAACTGGTCGGCGATGGCCAGGGTTTCCGCCTTGGTGGCGTTCACGCAGGTCAGATGCGCCGCCACATTCAGGCCCGAGGATTTGTGCAGGGTGGCCACCGCATCGCGGGTCAGATCCCGCGTGGTGCCGCCTGCGCCATAGGTGACGGAGACAAAGCGCGGATCCAGGGGTGCAAGGCTTTGAACCGTATCCCAAAGGCGAAAGGACGCCTCCAGATTCTGGGGCGGGAAAAACTCGAATGAAATCTGCGGCGTGGTCATCGGGGCGGTGTCCTCTTTGGTTGCCCTCTTGTTGCATGTGCAGCATTGTGAGACAATTTCATAATTCTCAAGAACAACATGAGCGAATCTAGGGTATGCATATTGAATTCCGTCATCTCCGCACGATCAAAGCCATTCATGAGGCGGGTGGCTTGGCGCGGGCTGCGGAGCAGCTGAACATCACGCAATCGGCGCTGAGCCATCAGATCAAGGGGCTCGAGGATCAGGCCGGGGTGGAACTGTTCCTGCGCCGGTCGAAGCCGATGAAGCTGTCGGCGGCGGGGCTGCGCCTGCTGCGGCTGGCCAACCAGATCCTGCAGCAGGTCGAAGCGATGCAATCCGAA
>JALEGX010000090.1 GCA_022763485.1 Paracoccaceae bacterium
GATCAGTTCGATCTCGTCGCGCTGGCGGCCCAGCTCATCCCGGATCGCGCCGAACAGCTCGGGGTCCCGCTCGGAAAGGGGTTGCGTGAAAAAACCGTCTTGGCGAAAGGCTTGGTTCATCTCGGGGCTCCTGGTTCTTGGGCAGTTATCCGGTCCATCCCAGACCGGCGGCAACGCAGTTCATCGACTGCAACAGGGGAATGGGCAGCGCAGAAGGCTTTGTTTCACGCTCTTCTTTCAACAGCGCCACCTGAAGGTGGTGAATTTCGGCCAGCATCGGTTCAACCCGGCCAAAGCGGCTGCGCAGCTTGGGGAACCGCTCGGCCAGTTGTTCGGTCCCGGTGAAAAAGCTCACCATTTCGCAGCCAAGCTCATATTCGCGGCGGATAGACCCGAAGATCCTGTCACGTATCTCAGGATCCTTTACCAAAGACGCGTATTCGGCAGCAATCGTGATGTCGGTGTGAAACAGGGCCTTCTCCACCTCATCCACGACCAGACGGAACAGGGGCGCATTGCGGAACATGTCGCGCAGGACATCTTCGCCACGGGCGCCACGGAACTTCCTGAAGCTGGCAACGGCACTGCCGAACCCATACCAATTGGTGATCATGTGCCGGTTCTGCGTCCAGGCAAAGACCCAGGGGATTGCCCGCAGATCATCCAGCGAGCTGGCCCCGAAACGGCGCGCCGGGCGCGATCCGATCTTTAGCCGGGCCAGTTCCTCAACCGGGCTGGCCTGGGTGAAGTAGTCAATGAACCCCGGTGCGTTCAGCAGGTTGGAATAGGCCGCCTGTGACATGCCGGACAGCGCTTCGAACGCGTCATCATGTTCAGGGTTGATCGGCGGGGCATCGTCCCGAACCGAATGCCGCAGCACCGATGAGGCCATCAGCTCCAACTGGTGCAGCGCGGTGCCGCGGTTGGCAAATTTCGAGCTGACCACCTCGCCCTGTTCGGTGGTGCGCAGTTTGCCCCCGATGGTTCCGGCGGGCTGCGCAGCAATGGCGCGTTCCGTCGGCGCACCGCCGCGGGAAACGGATCCGCCGCGGCCATGGAAGAAGATCGGCTTCAGGCGGTGTGCCTCCAACCGCCGGGTGATCAGGCGTTGCGCCTTCTCCAGCTCCCAGGTCGAACAGGTGAACCCGCCATCCTTGTTGCTGTCCGAATAGCCCAGCATCACCTCGATGCGATCGGACCCGTCCTTGAGCGACCGCCGGGCAAAGGGCACCTCCAGCAGGTTGGACAGGATCCCGGGCGCGGCGCGCAGATCGTCGATGGTTTCAAACAGGGGCACCACGCGCAGCGCGGCTTTTTCCGCGCCGAACCCGGCGTAGCGGGCCAGCAGATAGACCCCCAGCAGATCATCCGTGGATCGCGTCATCGACAGGATGAACGGGCCCAGCACCTGAGGATCATCCCCTGCCCCGGCGTCTTTCATCAGGTGCAGGAGGCGGATCAGCTCCGCGCTTTGCGGCTCCAAAGCATTCGGGTCGATGTAATCGAGCGAGGCCGAACCCAGCTCGGCCCGCAGACGATCTGACCACGCCTGCGTTCCATAGGCGGGGACATCGCCTGAGCGGGACCAGATCTCTTGCAGGGTTTCGGTTGTGACGGTCGAATTCTGGCGGATGTCCAGCGTGACAGTCCGGAAGCCAAACACCTGCGCCTGCCAGCGAATGGGCCGAACATGCCGCGCCGCCAGTCGATCCGCGCCAATCTGGCCCAGGGCCTCTTCGACCTCATGCAGGTCCTTGATGAAGTCATCGACATGCGCATACCGGCCAGTGGTCGCCTGTTGGGTCGCGTCGATACGGTTGCCAATCGCGCTCAGCGCCTGGCGAAAGATCTCGCCGGGGTTTCTGTGGGCCAGCTTCGGTCCACCCGGGGCCGCCTTGACCAGCCGCAGCAATCGGTCGGACACCTGTTCAGGCACCATGGTAACGGCGGCAGAGATGGAGATACGCGCGGCCGCCTCATCCAGACCGGAGCGGTACTTCAGCAGCGCCGCGTCGCGGTTGGCCTGCAACGCGTTGGCGGTGGCTTCCACGGTAACGTTGGGATTGCCGTCACGATCCCCACCAATCCACGAATGGAACTTGAGGCAGGGCGCATCGGCCTGATCGGCGCCAATGACCGGCTCGACCGCGGCGATGAAGCGGTCAAACAGCTGCGGCACGGCGTCAAAAAGGCTGTCGCGAAAGAACTGCAACCCCCATTGGATTTCGTCCTGCAACGACGGGCGTTCGCGACGCAGTTCACCGGTCAGCCACAGAAGGTCAATTTCCGAGCGCAGATCTTCGAGGATTTCGGCCCGTTCCCGCGGGGTCCAGCGTTTGGCCTCCAACGACACCAGCCCGCGATAGATCCGGCGGTGGATTTCCAGAACCGTGACGCGCTTGGCCTCGGTCGGGTGGGCCGTCAGCGTGGGTCCGACAGACAGCTGGCTGGCCAGCGCGGCCAGCTTCTCGGCCGGGACCTCATCCTGGCTGCGCTGAATGGCGCGGGCAAAACTCCCCGGCACGGCTTCGGGACCATCGCGGGTTTCAGACAGACGCCGGTCGCGCATCGCCGCATTTTCATCAACGATCTTGAGCAGCTGAAACCAGATGTTGAAGGCTTGCAGATACGGAACGGAGGATTCCCCGGATGCCCCCCAGGGCGCCCCGGTTTCCAGGCGCTTTGCGACCTCGGGTGCGCGTTGCCGCAGCACACTGTACCAGAGGTCCTGCAATTCCGCCCTCAGGCGGCCTGCATAGCTGCTTTCCGTCGTCGGCGTCGGGTCGGTTTCAACGGGGACGGCCATCAGTTCACCCGGTCGCGCGGTGTACGCCCCTCAAAGAAATCCGACAGGTTGTCCAATACGCGGAATCCCATGGCTTCGCGGGCTTCCCGGGTCGCGGACCCCAGATGCGGCAGCATCACCAAGTTGTCGCAATCCAGAAGTTCGGGATTGATGTTGGGTTCCCCGTCGAACACGTCCAGCGCTGCGCCGCCGATGGTTTCAAACCACAGCGCGCGGGTCAGGGCCAGTTCGTCAATAACCTCACCGCGCGCGGTGTTGATCAGGAAAGCGTCCGGCTTCATCAGGTTCAACCGGCGGGTATTGATCAGATGCCGGTTGGCTGTGCCGCCCGGGCAATGCAGCGACACGAAATCACACAGCGGCATCAGCTCGTCCAGCGTGTCCACCTGCGTCGCCCCGTACTGCGCCAGCACACCTTCTGGGACGCGAGAGCGGTTGTAGACAACCACGTTCATACCAAACCCGTGATGTGCGCGGCGGGCCATTTCCTGGCCGATGCGTCCAAAGCCGACGATGCCGATGGTTTTGCCGGACACTTTGGTGCCAACCAGATGCGTCGGACGCCAGCCGGACCAGTTCCCGGCGCGCAGTTCGCGCTCACCTTCGGAGGCGCGACGGGCCACCATCAAAAGCAGCGTCATCGCGATGTCTGCGGTGCATTCGCTCAGCACATCGGGCGTGTTGGTGACGGTCATGCCGTGATCGGCGACCCGTCCCATATCAATATGAGAGAACCCAACGCCGTAGTTGGCAAGGATCTTGGTCTGCGGCTTGGTGACGTCCAGTGCCCGCGCCGATACTTTGTCGGTCACGGTAGGCAGCACCGCGTCATAAGTCTTGAGAGCATCCTGAATCTCGGTCTCACCAAGCGGCACATCGTTCGTGTTCAGAACGGCGTCGAATTTTTCCGACAATTGCGCTTCAACGGCCGCCGGCCAGCGGCGTGTTACCAGTACCTTGGGCTTTGCCATGTCGCATCTCCCTCAAGCAGACAGGTTTCAGGAAAAAGAGCACCTCACCCCCACCATTGCCCCGGACCGGGGATGAGGTGCATCTGCTTGACCCGAAGGGTCAGGCAGCGTTCTGTTTCATCACCGAAGCGATGGTTTCGCCGATCACGGCGGGGTTTTCGGCGACGGTCACACCTGCGGCTTCCAGGATTTCAACCTTTTCGGACGCGGATTCACCGAAGGCCGAGATGATCGCCCCTGCGTGACCCATCGTCCGGCCCTTCGGCGCGGTCAGACCCGCGACATAGGCCACAACGGGCTTGGTCACGTGGTTCTTGATGTATTCCGCGGCTTCCGCTTCCTGCGGGCCACCGATCTCACCGATCATTGCGATGACCTCGGTTTCGGGATCCTGTTCGAACCACTCAAGGATGTCCTTGAACGACGAACCGTTGATCGGGTCGCCACCGATACCAACCGAAGTGGACACGCCCAGACCCAGCTCTTTCAGCTGCGCCGCAGCTTCATAGCCCAGGGTCCCCGAACGGCCGATGATGCCGACATTACCCTGCAGGTAGATGTGGCCGGGCATGATCCCCAGCAGCGCCTTGCCGGGCGAGATGGTGCCGGCACAGTTCGGGCCGGTCAGGATCATCCGCTTTTCCTTGGGGTAGCGGTACATGTAACGCTTCACGCGGATCATGTCCTGCGCCGGGATACCGTCGGTGATGCAGACGCAGTACTTGATACCCGCATCGGCGGCTTCCATGATCGAATCCGCGGCAAACGGCGGCGGCACGAAGACCAGCGAGGCATTGGCGCCGGTGGCTTCCACGGCTTCCTTGACGGTGTTGAAGACCGGCACGCCTTCGACGGTTTCGCCGCCCTTGCCGGGGACAACGCCCCCAACAACATTGGTGCCGTATTCGATCATGTCCTTGGTGTGGAACCGGGCCATCTTGCCGGTGATCCCCTGGACGATGACTTTGCTTTCGCGATCAAGAAGAATGCTCATCAGACAGCCCTCACACGAGTGTTTTGATCAAGGTCGTTTTTCCAGGCGCCAACTGCACGTTCGGCGGCTTCCATCAACGAGGTTGCGCGGATCAGAGGCAGACCGGACTGGGCCAGGATCTTCTGCCCTTCTTCGACATTGGTGCCGGCAAGGCGCACGACGACGGGAACGTCGACCTGTACTTCGCGCAGCGCCTGAACAACGCCTTCGGCAACCCAGTCGCAGCGGTTGATACCGGCAAAGATGTTCACCAGAACCGCCTGCACGTTCTTGTCCGACATCACCAGGCGGAACGCCTTGGCAACACGTTCGGGGGTTGCGCCACCACCGATGTCCAGGAAGTTGGCGGGCTCACCACCGGCCAGCTTGATGGTGTCCATGGTTGCCATGGCCAGACCGGCGCCGTTCACGATGCAGCCGATGTTGCCTTCCAGGCCGACATAGGACAGGCCACGGTCCGCCGCGCGGCTTTCCCGCGGGTCTTCCTGGCTCTTGTCGCGCAGTTCGCTGATCTGCGGGTGACGGAACAGGGCGTTGTCGTCGAAGGTCATCTTCGCGTCCAGCGCCAGGATACGGCTGTCCCCGGTCACGACCAGCGGGTTGATTTCAACCATCGTCGCGTCCAGTTCCGAAAACGCCTGGTAGCAGCCCTTAAGCGTGCGCACCATCTGCTGGGTCAGTGCCGGTTCGATGCCAAGCTTGAAGGCGATTTCACGCGCCTGGAAGTCCTGCAGACCAACCGCCGGTTCAACGATCGAACGCACGATGGAGTCGGGACGCTCTGCGGAAATCTCTTCGATTTCCATACCACCTTCAGAAGAGGCAACGATCATCACACGCTGGGTCGAACGGTCCAGCACGAAGCCCAGATAGATCTCGCGATCGATCGGCACCGCACCTTCGACGTACACGCGGTAGATGCCTTTACCTTCCGGACCGGTCTGATGCGTGACCAGTTTCTTGCCGAACATCTCTTCGGTGGCTTCCAGGATCTCGGCGTCCGACGAACACAGTTTGACACCGCCCGCCTTGCCGCGACCACCTGCGTGGACCTGTGCCTTGACGATCCAACGGTCGCCGCCCAGTTCCCGCGCCCGGTAAGCCGCCTGCTCGGGGCTGTAGGCCAGCGCACCGGGGGGAACCGCTACGCCAAAATTGCTCAGGACTTCCTTGGCCTGATACTCATGAATATCCATGGTACTCCTCCCTATGGATAGGTGTCATTCAGCGGCCAGGGCCGCGTCATAGTGGCGATCAAGCAGAGCGTTGATCTCATCAAGGTTGACCGACGCACCCATGTCGTTCATCGCGCTGCCGAAGCGGTTCACGATGTCGGTGATCTGGGCGCGGGTGATCTGGTTCAGGATGCCGATGCGGACCTGCACGGGCTCAGACAGGGTCGGCCAGATGCCGAAGCCCACGGCGCGGCAATTGCCGACCAGTTCCTTTTCGCGACCGGCCAGATCACCGGGCAGGTTCAGAACAACAAGGCTGGTCATGTTCGAGGTCACTTCGCAGCCCATCGCGGTGACGGCGTCGCGCAGCGCTTTCTCGTGAAAGGCATAGTCCTGCGATTTCTTCGCACGGCCGTGCTGCAGGTTGATCCGCAGGGCTTCGTGGAAAGCCGCAACCGCATAGGCGGAATGGGTCCGGTGATAGGTGCCCGCTTCGGCGTCCTGACCATCAATGATGCCCCAGTGGCGCCCTTCCATGATGGCGTTGTGAACCCAGGAGTAGCTGCCGTTGGTCTTCAGCTCATTGATGTAGCGGTCGGAGAAGCTGACCGGCGCATAGGTCAGGGGCAAACACAGCACACCCTTCTGCGGGCAGGAGGCCCAGCCGACCACACCGGGGAAGTCATCGATCGAGAAGTCTTCGATGCCCAGCGAGCTGACGGCATCGATCAGGCCCATCGCATCGTGCTTGACGCAAGCATCGTTGAAGCCCTGGATGTCGTTGATGCGGCCCGAGCCGGTTTCCCAATGCGCCATGAACGCCCACTTGGGTTTGTGTTCGGCCAGCGCCTTTTCCACGATGTCGCCGGTCACGGACTGACCGTGGGGCACTTCGATGATGGTGACCGATGCCGGCTGCGGATCCAGCGCGTTTGCGGCCAGTTCCTCGCGGGTGGAGGCCCGCATCCGGATGGTCAGACCGTCAATGCCCGAGAAGGTGCCGTTGACGAAAGCAACCACGGTGTCGCCGGGCAGGATGGCATTCATCATGCAGTCCAGACCGCTCCAACCAGTGCCCGCAACGCCGAAGGTGTAAACGTTCTGGGTGCCCCAGACCTGGCGCAGCATGTGCTTGCATTCGATCATTCCGCGCAGAACATCCGGCTGCATGTGATCGGCCAGACCGGTGTTGGCAAAGGCTGCCAACACGCGTGCATCGGTGTTGCCGGGGCCAGGGCCTGCGGCCAGCGTCTCGGGGATTTCCAGGCTGGGGAAGATCGTGGGTTCAGTCATGATGTCGGACCTCATGTCGGGTTTCGTTCGCGCCGATGTCTTGGCTTGGCGAGGAATTTTCACCTCAGGCAGAACAATTCACCACCATGCAACATCGCTTGACCCAAGCAAAACTCAGGTCGACAATTCCCACAACATCCCTATATCCTGCTTTTGGGTATCTAAATGGGTGGGCAAATACCTACCCAAAGGTGTAAAAATACCGTTGTATACCGAAATCTAACCCACCCATTTGGGTAGTTTTTAACAAAAGGACACGCAATGGCTACGATAAGCGACAAAGTTTCCCCGATATCAGTCATGCTTGCTGACGCAAATCCGCTGGTCCTGACCGCGATGTCTGAAATTTTCGAAAAGGACCCGCGATTCTCTCTGGTCGCCACCTCGGCAACGGCCGAAGGCTTCCTGGGAACCGTGATGCGCGTGCCCGTTCAGGTCGGAATTATCGACTGGAACCTGCCTGCTCTGGGCGGTGCAAAACTGATCGAGGTGCTGCGGGATCAGGCCAACGCACCCCGGCTGGTCGTTTATGGCGACGAAGGCAGCGACACCCCCCGCAAGGCAATGAGCGCAGGTGCTGCCGGATTCGCGCCACGCTCCGGTGCGGTCGAAAACCTGCTCGACACCTGCCAGGCCGTGGCCGCCGGCAAGATGATGTTCCCGTTTCTGGACGTCCGCGACCTGCAGACAGATCCGATCGAGCAATTGTCCCGCCGCGAACGCACCATGCTGGAGGCGCTGTCGAAAGGGCTGACCAACAAGGAGCTGAGCAAGGAGTTGGAGATCACCACCAACACGGTGAAATTCCACCTGTCGAACCTCTACGAAAAACTTTCGGTCAAGAACCGCGCTCAGGCGATCGCGTTCTACTACGCCAACCGTGCCGAAAAACGGGACTGAGTTGACGGAAATCGTTGGTTGCGCCCGCGCGCGTTCGCATACGCGCGACGCGCGCGACACGCGTGCGCATGACGCGCGCCCGGATATTTAAATGAAATTTTTTTTCTTGACAGGAAAGTGCGTGATGTTGAATGCCTAGAGGCAGCCCCGCAATTCTCAACGCGAACAAGGAGCGTTCGACATGTCATTCCACGCCATTGAACAGGCCCCCGGCCGTCTGAACCGCAGCGAACTGGCCATCCCCGGCAGCCAGCCTCAAATGTTTGAAAAAGCTGCAAAATCCGATGTAGACGTGATCTTCCTGGACCTGGAAGACGCGGTCGCTCCGGACGAAAAGGAACAGGCCCGGAAGAACATCATCAAGGCCCTGAACGAGATCGACTGGGGCAACAAATCCATGTCCGTTCGAATCAACGGCCTGGACACCCACTACATGTATCGTGACGTTGTCGACGTCGTCGAACAGGCCGGCGAACGTCTGGACCTGATCATGATTCCCAAGGTTGGCACCGCCGCTGACGTCTATGCCGTCGACATGATGGTGACCCAGATCGAAGACGCCAAGGGCTACAAGAAGCGCATCGGCTTCGAGCACATCATCGAAACCGCTTTGGGCATGCAGAACGTGAGCGAGATCGCTGCCGCCTCCAAGCGCAACGAATCGCTGCACTTCGGCGTCGCCGACTACGCCGCATCGACCCGCGCCCGCACCACCATCATCGGCGGTGTAAACCCCGATTACTCGGTCCTGACCGACCCGGCTGCGGATGGTTCGCGCGATGTGCACTGGGGTGACATGTGGCACTATGCGCTGGCCCGTATGGTTGTCGCCGCCCGCGCCAACGGTCTGCGTCCGATCGACGGCCCGTTCGGCGATTTCCAGGATCCCGAAGGCTACAAGGCCGCCGCAAAACGCGCCGCGGTTCTGGGCTGTGAAGGCAAATGGGCCATTCACCCGTCGCAGATCGAACTGGCCAACGAAGTGATGTCGCCGTCCGAGGCCGAAGTCACCAAAGCCAAGCGCATTCTGGAAGCCATGGCCGAGGCTGAAGCCGCCGGCAAAGGCGCCGTTTCGCTGGACGGCCGCCTGATCGACTATGCTTCGATCCGTCAGGCCGAAGTTCTGGTCGAAAAGGCAAAACAGATCGCCGGGAACTGATCCTTAGGGTCGCAACCCGACGCAGACCAACTTAGAACAAGACCGTCCCGGCAGAAGTCGGGGCGGTTTTCTGGCCACGAGGGAACAGACCATGACCGATCTTGCAAAAACCGCACTGGAGCTGTTTCAGGCCGCCATCGACCGGGCCGACCCGGCAGAAGCGCTGCGGGCGCAACTTGCCTCATCGCCGCTTTCTGAACTGCCGGACGGAGGTCGCAATTTTATCCTTGCCGTCGGCAAGGCCGCGGTTCCGATGATGCGCGCGGCGCTGGAGGAGATCCCGGATCCTGCTCAGGCATTGGTCATCACAAACCCCGAAAACAAAACAGATATTCCCGGTGCAACCGTGCTCTGCGGCTCCCACCCTGTCCCGGATGAGGCCAGCCAGGCCGCCGGTCAAGCGGCCATAGAAATGGCGCGTTCCATGTCGCAAAATGACCGGCTGATCGCGCTGATCTCCGGCGGCGGGTCGGCCCTGATGATCGCCCCTGCCCCCGGTCTTTCACTCAGCGACAAGGCAGAGGTGAACAAGTTGCTTCTGGCCTCCGGGCTGGAGATCAACGACATGAACCTGATCCGCCAACAGCTGTCGGATCTGAAAGGCGGCGGTTTGCTACGCCATGCCGCGCCCGCCCGTGTGCAGGCCTATATCCTGTCTGATGTCATTGGCGATGACCTGCGGGCGATCGCCTCGGGCCCGACCGTAGCCCCGATCGGCACCCGCGACGCCGCCCGAGAGATGATGCAACGCGCCGGGATCTGGGAGCAGGCTCCGGAAAGCGTTCGAGCACTGCTGAGCGCACCTCAGCAGGAGGAAAGCGCGCCTCCCGCTGCCACGAACACCCTGATCGGGTCCAACCGCTACAGCCTGAAGGCGATGATGGCCAAGGCAGCGGACGAAGGCTGGGCCGCGAAACTGATCACCCACCGGCTGGTCGGGGATGTGCAAGACGCGGCGGATGTCGTGATCCGGGCCGCCCAAACCGCCCCTGCGGGCAAACCCGTCGCCCTTGTTTTCGGCGGCGAGACCACGGTTCAGATCCGAGGAACCGGCCTGGGGGGCCGCAATCAGGAGCTGGCCCTGCGCGTTGCACAACGGGCGGATGAAATTCCAGGCGACTGGGTGTTCCTGTCTGGCGGTACGGACGGACGGGACGGCCCAACGGAAGCCGCAGGTGGCTTGGTCACGCCCGACACATGGTCCCGCATTCGGGCCACTGATCAGGACCCCGATGCCTTGCTGGCCAACAATGACAGCAATGCCGCCCTTGCCGCCGCCGATGCATTGGTGATGACCGGCGGGACCGGCACCAATGTGGCCGATGTTCAGGTGTTCCTGCGGCGCGGGTAATTTGGGAGTTGCCCCACGCCTATGTTAATTCTATTTACATAAGCGTATTCACAGACGCGGAATTCCCATGATGCAGTTTGAGCCAGGCGTATTGGCGGCCGAGCCGTTTCCGATCCCACCCCATGCGATCTTTGCGCTGATCGCGCTGACGCTGGGGGCGGTGCAATTGTTGCTGCGCAAGGGCACAGGGCTGCATCGCACCCTGGGTTATACGTGGGTTACCAGCATGGCGATTGTCGCGGCCAGCGGGCTGTTCATCCATGAGATCCGGCTGTTCGGGCCGTTCTCACCCATTCACCTGCTGTCGGTCTTTGTACTTGTGATGCTGTTCGTGTCCATACGCGCCGCCCGGCGCGGCGACATGGAACGTCACCGCAAAACCATGATCTACATGTATATTTTGGGATTGGTGCTGACCGGCGGCTTTACGCTATTGCCCGGACGGGCAATGCACGCGGTCTTCTTCGGGGGCTGACGCCCCCCATTAGGCATCGCAGGGGTCAGGCCGGCAGGCGCTTTTCGCCCCATTCCGCCAGATCGTTGACCAGCATCAGCGCCACACGCCGGAACACGGCGCGCAAACGCTCCACGCCCGGGCCCGTGAGGTTCAGATCCTCCAGCGCCCGATCCATACAGGTCAGCCAGTTTTCGGCGTCTTCGGTGGTGATGGGCACATGTTCGTGCATCAGCTTCACGTCCATATGCCCATGCTTTTCCTGGTAATACTTGCGCCCACCCATGAAGCCGGAGAGGAAGTTGAACTGTTCGATCCGCGCGTGCCCCATACCGTGGCCCCGCTTATGAAGCTTGACGATCTGAGCACCTTCCGGGCTCTGCTCGACCAGATCATAGAAATGCTCCACCAAATTTCGCAGAACGTCTTCTCCGCCGATCTCATCAATAAGCTTTCGAACCATTTCAAACCCTCTCTCTCGCGCGGCGAATCCGCGACCTCAGGACTGAGGCCGCGTCTTCTTCGGATCGTAATGGGCGAAGGGTACAATCTTGGCGGGCAGGCGTTTTTGATGTCCGTCAAGTTTGCCGATCTCCACCTCTGTACCAACCTCGGCACAGGACACATCCACCCGTGCCAGGGCGATGTTCTTGCCCAGGAGCGGCGACCGCATGGAGGAGGTCACTTCGCCGATCTGCGCCCGTCCGATGTGGACGCAATCCCCATGTGCAACATCGATGGCGGAGTCGATGTCAAGGCCCACCAGCTTGCGCGCGGGCGTGGTCTTGCGCCGGATCAGAGCGTCACGTCCGATGAAATCATCCTCTTTCGATTTCAGCGGCACGGTAAAGCCGATGCCCGCCTCAAACGGATCGGTCTGGTCGCTGAAGTCGTAACCGGCAAAGATCAGACCTGCTTCGATCCGTACCATGTCCAACGCTTCCAGCCCCATCGGGCGGATGCCATGCTCCTGCCCGGCGGCCCAGACCGCATCGAACACTTCGCCCGCGTGTTTGGGGTGGCAGAAGATCTCATACCCCAGCTCGCCGGTATACCCGGTCCGGGACACGACCACCGGAATGCCCTGATCGTCCCCGATACGCGCCGGCGTGAAGCGGAACCAGCCCAGCTCTTCCAGCGTCGGGTTATGGGGCATGGTCCAGATGATCTTCTTCAACAGATCCCGGCTTTCCGGACCCTGCACCGCGATGTTGTGCTGCATGTCGGTGGACGCGCGGATCAACACGTTCAGACCCAGCTTTTCCGCCTGCTCGCGGATCCATTCCCCGCCGTAGTCATCCCCGCCGATCCAGCGGAAGTTGTCTTTGCCCAGACGGAAGACCGTGCCGTCATCCACCATGCCGCCGTGCGGGTAGCACATCGCGGTATAGACCACCTGCCCCACCGCCAGCTTCTTGATATTGCGGGTAAAGATGTATTGGCACAGGGCTTCGGAATCGGGCCCGGTGATTTCCCACTTGCGCAGGGCGGACAGGTCCAGGACCACGCATTTTTCGCGGCACGCCCAGTACTCTTCAATCGGGCCGGACTCGGAATAGCAATTGGCCAGCCAATAGCCTTTGTATTCCACAAAGTTGCGGGTCATCTTGCTCAGTCGGTCGTGGAAACCGGTTTCCTTGGTCATCTTGGGCTCCGATTCAGGGGTCGCACGGATTGCGACAGCTCGTTGGAATTTCTCTTCGCCGCTGTAGGTGCGGACGTGGATATCAGTGGGGTTCCAGCCATTGGCCGCACTGGTGTCGTCCGGGCAGGCCGAGCTGACACAGACCAGATCGGTCAGCGCGCGCAACAGCACATAGTCGCCGGGACGCGTCCACGGCTCATCAGCGTACATCACACCGTGCTCATCCAGGCCGGTGTTGAAGAAGAAGTTGATCGCCATCCAACCTGCGCGTGGTGTCACCCCGTGGCCCGCAAGCGCGCCGTTGAAATTGTCCGAACAATTCACGTGCCCCGGATAACCGATGTCGTCATAGTATTTCGCCGCACAGGCCAGCGCGAAGGCGTCGTGACGGCCCACGGTGTCCTGCACCACCTCAACCAGCGGCAGCATGTCCTGATCATAGTATTTCGCATGCAGCCCCGGCATCGGATAGGCGTGGCCCATCAGCGTGCGTGTGGTGGTCACATCCAGCGCGTGCTCGATGCCCTTGTCCAGCTTGCGCGCGGCGAAGCACTGGAAATCCGTACACTGTCGACCATCCACATCGATGATCTGGATATAGTCGCCCGCCTTGACGAAGTAGCTTTCGGCGGTGGCGCTATGCACGCGCACTTCGTTCACCGGATCGGCCAGCGGGTCGGGCAGTTCGAAGCGCGCCACCTGCTTGATGACTGCGCGTTTGACCAGAACCGTCAGCGGGGTTGCGGTGTCCTGCGCTTCGAAATCCATGATGCCACCCGGCGCGGCAATGATCACGATCCCGTCGCGCTGGACGGTAAATTCCTGTTCCGTCTTTGCCGGCGTCGCGCTGTCAAAGAACCGCACAGCCCCGCCCGCGGCCAGATCGATCCCCCGTGCGTCCAGCCCCATGCGGAGCCCGCGCAGGGATTGATCCGAAGACGCGAGCAACCCCTTCAACCCAGCTGCATCACTGTTGGCCAGTGCACCGATCAGACCAGCATCGATTGCGCCTTTGACATCTGCGGCCACGATTTCGCACGGCTGTCCGCCTTCGTCATTCGTCACCGTGATCCTGTCCCCGGTTTCAACCGCAACAAGGATGGCACCACAGCCTTCGACCACGTAGCGCTCAGTCCCTTTGGGGAGCGAAAAAACAGAGGGTTGATACAGGCCAGAGGGCACGGGCGGGCCGTTCTTGACCGCTGGAAAGCTCAGGTCGTTCATTGCGTGTTCTCCCGGTTGCCAAGCCCGGCAAATTTTGCACCGCCGGAATATTTATTTATTGAAAAGAATAAGCCGCTCCCGCAATCTAAGCAACAAACTTGTTGATTTCCCGCAACTTTCCAATGGCACACCGGAGATACGACATTTCCAGCGGGACCCGTGTCGCAAACGAAGGAGTCACATGGATGCAAGCCTTGCTTTTTGGGCTGATCGCCGCGCTGTCCTGGGGGCTGCATGATTTCTGCGTGCGCTATGTGTCCCAGCGAACCAGCATTCCGACTGCGATCATGACGGTGCTGTCCTCGGGGGCGATTCTGATCTGCATTGCATCTCTGATCTGGGGCGACTGGCAGGATCTGAATGCCTATGCGGTGCAGATGGCCTGCCTGTCCGGCGTTTTCTTTTCAGCCGGATCCTACGCGCTCTACCGCGCCTTTGCCATCGGCCCCGTCAAACTGGTGGCACCGATCACCGGTTCCTTCCCGATCATGACCGTCGCCATTTCCGCGCTACAGGGGCAACCGGTTGGGCTGGGCCATGTCATTGCAATCTTCGTGATTGTCGGGGCCGTGGGATGTGTCGCCATCTTCTCACAGGAGCGCGAAACGACCGGGGCCAGCGTTATCGCGGTGATCTGGGGCATCCTTGCGGCCAGCGGCTTTGCCCTGACCTTTGCCATCGGTCAGGAAGCCACACGAGCAGGCGCTGAGCTTCCGGTTCTGGTGGTGACTCGCGCGGCGTCGATCCTGGCCTTGCTGGCGGCCATCCTGCTGACCTCGGGCAGACCGGCACTGCCATCCGGGCGGGTGCTTCCCGTGCTGTTCATCATGGGCGCGCTCGACATGGTGGCCCTGGGCCTGGTGCTGATTTCGGGACGCTTGCCCAACCCCGAATTCGCCTCTGTCAGCTCATCCCTCTTCGGATTGATCACCGTCATCCTGGCGTGGCTGATCCTCAAGGAAAAGGTCGCGCCCCTGCAATGGGTCAGTATTGCCGCAGCCTTTGCAGGCATCGCCTATCTGGCAGGATGAAAAGAAAATGCCCGACCGAAGAGGCTTCGATCGGGCGACGACATTCCGGATAGCGAGGGGGTTCAGATATCCAGAGTGTGTTCTTTTTCCCAGCGGGAGAAGTGCGACACGAAGGAGTTCCACTCTTCCTGCTTCATCTTCAGATAAGCGGCGGAGAACTCATCGCCCATCATCGCCTTCAGCTCTTCATCGCGATCGTATTCACGCAGCGCGTCGAGCATGTTCAGCGGCAGCTTCGGCGCGTCGGTGACGATGTGGCCTTCGGCGTACATGTCGATGTCCCAGCGCTTGCCCGGATCGGCCTTGGTGCGGATGCCCGACAGGCCCGCAGCGATGATCACCGCCTGCAGCAGGTAGGGGTTCACCGCACCATCCGGCAGACGCAGTTCGAACCGGCCGGGGCCAGGGACGCGAACCATGTGTGTCCGGTTGTTGCCGGTCCAGGTCACGGTGTTGGGCGCCCAGGTGGCCCCGGACATGGTGCGCGGTGCGTTGATCCGCTTGTAGGAGTTCACCGTCGGGTTGGTGATCGCAGCCAACGCAGAGGCGTGTTTCATAATGCCGCCAAGGAAGTGCTTGCCGCGTTCGGCCAGGCCCACTTCTCCGGTCTGGCCTTCGCCATCACCCGCAAAAACGTTGGTCTTGGACTCAGCACCCGGCGCGTCCCAGACCGAAATATGCGCGTGACAGCCATTGCCGGTCAGACCTTCGACCGGCTTCGGCATGAAGGTTGCACGGAAGCCGTGCTTTTCAGCAACCGACTTGGTCATGAACTTGAAGAAGCTGTGCTTGTCAGCCGTCTTCAGCGCGTCATCGAATTCCCAGTTCATTTCAAACTGGCCATTCGCGTCTTCGTGGTCGTTCTGATACGGACCCCAGCCCAGTTCGAGCATGTAATCGCAGATTTCACGCACCACGTCATAGCGACGCATCACGGCCTGCTGATCGTAACACGGCTTGGCGGCCGTATCGAACGGGTCCGAGATTTCTTCGCCATTCGGGGTCAGCAGAAAGAATTCCGCCTCGATGCCGGTTTTCACGTGCATGCCTTCGGCAGCTGCCTCGTCGATCAGACGGCGCAGCACGTTGCGCGGGGCCTGGGCGACGTCCTGGCCCTCCATCACGCAGTTGCCCGCAACCCATGCCACTTCGGGCTTCCAGGGCAGCTGGATCACCGAAGACGGATCCGGAACCGCCAGCATGTCGGGGTGCGCCGGGGTCATGTCCAGATACGTTGCGAAACCCGCAAATCCTGCGCCGTCTTCCTGCATGTCTGCGATCGCTTGCGCAGGCACCAGTTTGGCCCGCTGCCCACCGAACAGATCGGTGAACGAGATCATGAAGTATTTGACGCCTTTTTCTTTTGCGAAAGCAGCCAGATCCAAAGTCATTGGTCCACTTTCCTTTCCCTGTTGTGTGTCGTTGAAGGAAAGGCGCAGGTCATTTTCCCCGCGCCTTTGTTATGCAGTTCAGAAGCCGGCCTTACCGGGGTACCAATCGGTCCCAGCCAACGGCACGCGGGCCATGGCAGCCGCTTCCATAGTCAGGGCGCACAGGTCCTCGGGTTCAAGGTTGTGGAGATGGTTGTGACCACAGGCGCGCGCGATGGTTTGCGCCTCCAGCGTCATGACCTTCAGATAGTTGCGCAGGCGACGGCCAGCGGCGACCGGATCAAGACGGGCCGCAAGCTCGGGATCCTGGGTGGTGATACCCGCCGGGTCCAGACCTTCGTGCCAGTCGTCATAAGCGCCGGTGGTGGTGCCCAGTTTCTGGTACTCGCTTTCCCATTTCGGGTCGTTGTCGCCCAGGGCAATCATCGCAGCGGTGCCGACGGAAACAGCGTCCGCACCCAGCGCCAGCGCCTTGGCCACATCCGCACCGGTGCGGATACCGCCAGAGACAACCAGCTGAACTTCGCGGTGCACACCCAGATCCTGAAGCGCCTGAACGGCGGGGCGGATACAGGCCAGCGTCGGCAGGCCGACATGTTCGATGAACACGTCCTGCGTTGCGGCGGTGCCGCCCTGCATACCGTCCAGAACCACAACATCAGCGCCCGCTTTCACGGCCAGTGCGGTGTCGTAATACGGACGGGTGCCGCCAACCTTGACATAGATCGGCACTTCCCAGTTGGTGATTTCGCGCAGTTCCAGGATCTTGATTTCCAGATCATCCGGGCCGGTCCAGTCGGGGTGACGACAGGCTGAACGCTGGTCGATGCCCTTGGGCAGGGTACGCATTTCCGCAACCCGGTCCGAGATCTTCTGACCCAGCAGCATCCCGCCGCCGCCGGGCTTGGCGCCCTGACCAACCACGACCTCAATCGCGTCTGCTTTGCGCAGGTCGTTCGGGTTCATACCATAACGCGAGGGCAGATACTGGTAGACCAGCTTGGTCGAATGACCGCGCTCTTCCGGGGTCATGCCGCCGTCACCGGTGGTGGTGGAGGTGCCCGCCGCGGACGCACCACGACCCAGGGCCTCTTTCGCCGGGCCCGACAGGGCGCCGAAGCTCATGCCCGCGATGGTGATCGGGATGTCCAGCTCAATCGGCTTCTTGGCAAAACGGGTGCCCAGAACAACCTTGGTTTCACATTTCTCGCGGTAGCCTTCCAGCGGATAGCGCGACACCGACGCCCCAAGGAACAGCAGGTCGTCGAAATGCGGCACCCGGCGTTTGGCCCCACCGCCACGGATGTCGTAGATACCGGTAGCAGCGGCGCGGCGGATCTCGGCGTTGATCGGGTTCGAGAAGGTCGCCGACTGGATCGGCACCGTCTGTGGGATTTTGTTATCCATATCTTTCATAGCCTTATCCTTAGTACGCCTGCGCGTTGTCCACGTCGAAGTTGTACAGTTGACGCGCGGAACCGTAGCGTTTGAATTCTTCGGGCTTGGCATCGGCACCGGCACGTTCCAGCAGATCCTTCAGGATCTCGATATGTTCGGGACGCATCTCTTTCTCGATGCAGTCGGCGCCAAGGCTTTTGACCGAACCGCGCACGAAGAAGCGTGCCTCATAGCAGCTGTCGCCCAGGGCGTCGCCCGCGTCACCCAGAACCACCAGGTTGCCGGACTGCCCCATGAAGGCGCACATGTGACCGATATTGCCGTGCACCACGATGTCGATCCCTTTCATCGAGATCCCACAGCGCGAGCTGGCATTGCCCTTGATGTTCAGCAGGCCGCCATGACCGGTTGCACCGGCGTATTGGCTGGCGTCGCCATCAACTTCGACGACACCGGACATCATGTTTTCCGCGACGCCCGGACCAACCGATCCTTTGACATGCACATGTGCCTGCTGGTTCATCCCGGCGCAGTAATAGCCGGTCGATCCATTCACAGTCACCTTGATCGGGGCGTCCAGACCAACGGCAATGGCATGCGCCCCTTTCGGGTTGTTCACCTGCCATGCGGTCTGGTTGGTTTCTTCGTTCTGAGCCTGGAGGGCCTGGTTCAGGCCGCGCAGGCCATCGGCTGCTACGTCGTATGTCTGCATCTTAATGGTTCCAGAAGTAAACGGTTGCGGGTTCGGGTTCCCAGACTTTGGCGTCTTCGATACCCGGCAGGTTCACCAGAGCGCGGTACTCGGAACCGAAGGCCACATACTGGTCGGTTTCCGCCATTACGGCCGGCTTACACGCGATCGGGTCACGGACCACGCCGAAGCCGTCCTTGGTGCCAACGACGAAGTTGAAGAACCCGTCCAGATCATCGATCGAGCTTTCCAGCGCTTCGCCCAGCGATGCACCGTTCTGCATCTTCCAGGTCAGGTAGGCCGCGCCAACCTCGGTGTCGTTCATGGATTCGATCCGCACGCCCTCGCGCTTCAGCTTGCGGCGCCAGGAATTGTGGTTCGACAGCGAGCCGTTGTGAACCAGACACTGGTCAGTGCCGGTCGAGAACGGGTGCGCGCCTTCGGTGGTCACAGCGGATTCGGTCGCCATCCGGGTGTGGCCGATACCGTGGGTACCCGACATGCTGGACACGTCGAACCGCGCGGCCACATCCTTGGGCAGCCCTACTTCCTTGTAGATCTCGATCACGTCGCCAGCCGACATGATGCGCATACCGTCACGCAAAGAAGCCAGAGCGCTGCGCGCCTCTTCCAGCTTGTCATGCGGCATTTCCAGAATCGCGTGCGTATCGTTGCGACGCAAGGATACCGACGCACCGATCGCAGAACCCAGGTCATCGGCCAGGGTTTCGAAATCGGCGTCGGCGTTGTCCGACTGAACTGTCAGCTTTGCGTTGCCGTCAGCGTCGGAGCCGTAAATCGCGATACCTGCACTATCAGGACCACGATCAGTCATGGTGATGAGCATTTCGGTGAGCATTTCGCCCAGCTTCGGCTCAAGTGATTTGTCTTTTATAAAAAGACCGACAATCCCGCACATGGGTGTGCCTCCTGCTTTTCGTCTCGAATCAACGCTAACAGTTCGCTGCGTGACATTCAACTGTAATGAAACTTTTTTTCCTTTAAGGGGTGAATTTTCACTGTTCCCAAAGAAAATCACGCGCCAGTTTCCCAGCGCGTGACAAGAGGTACAGGTTAGTACTTCTCAAGGAGATCGTGGATTTTTTCCTCATCCCCCATATGCTTAGCTTCCTCCAGGTGCTTGCCCTCGCGGACAAACTGGATCCTGTGCCAGCCGACCCAGAAGATGACCCCCAAGAGAACCATTAAGCCTTCTGAACCCTGGAAGGGGTAAACCGCTCCCACATCCGCCAGGTCAACGGCCCAGCTTTCATATCCAATCGTAGACATTTTCGATTTCCTTATGTTGCTGGGATTTTACTGTCCGGCCAGCGCAGCCTTGTCGGCGGCGATGATCTCGGCCTTGGCGTCTTCGTAGGCATGGTGCTCGGCGTAATCGAGACCCTGCAGCTCCACCTCTTCGGGGATGCGCAGCACACCAGCCGCAGCCTGCATTTTGGCCACGATGTAGGCGGGCAGCCAGCCCAGGACGAAGAACATGATGAAGGCACCAACAGTCTGACCAACCGGGTTGATCGCGGCATAGCCTTCATAAGGCGAGCTCGGCACACCCCACAGCAGGAAGCCGGAGATGATCAGACCAACGACACCGGAGTAGCCGTGCACGGCAACCGCACCCACAGCATCGTCCAGCTTGAAGGTCCGCTCGACCCAGAAGTGCAGCTTGTAGACGATGACGACACCAACGGCACCCACCAGCATGGCCTGGATCGGGTGATACAGATCGTTGCCTGCGGAGGCGGTGATGACCCCGGCAAGACCGCCGGAGAAAGTCCAGAACGCATCGCCCTTGGAGACCACATAGGCTGCCATCAGACCGCCGGACAGCGACATCAGGAAGTTGAAGGTGATGGCCGACAGCGATGTCGGTGCCAGATAGATGTTGGTCGCCGTCCAGGTGACACCGGTGATCTGACCGCCGATACCTTCAGGCGAGATGATCGGCACGTTACAGGCCGCATAGAAGCCCCAGAAGCCCGAATAGATCAGGAAGATACCGATGGTCAGCATCCACGGGTTGTGCGGCGGAATATCGCGCGGGGTTCCGTCAGCGGCGAATTTGCCGATACGGGGGCCCAGCACCATGATCACACCCAGCGCATAACCACCGGCGATCGCGTGGATCACACCCGAGGCATACGCGTCATGATACCCGAGGTATTTGACCATCCAGCCAGCGTAGTGCCAGCCCCAGGCCGCGTCGATGATCCAGAACACCGAACCAATCAGCACTGCGTGCACCCACAGCGCCGAAGACCGGATACGCTCGATCACGGCGCCCGATACGATCGAAGCAGCGGTCCAGGAGAACAGCAGGAACGCCGCCCAGAACACACCGGTGATTCTGTCGGACAGGTTGGTCCCCATGTTTTCCGACCAGGGCAGGTTTGCGTTGCCCATCTCGTGATTCAGACCACCGAAGAACGGGAAGTCCGGGAAGGCCCAATAAATCCACCAGCCAAAGAAGAAGAACGTCACCGTGACCAACGGAATGATCATGATGTTCTTCATCAATGTGTGCATATGGTTTCGATGCCGGCTTGCACCGACTTCATACATACAGAACCCGACGTGAATCAGGAACATGAAGACGACGGTGACCCAGTAATAAAACTCGGTAAACACTGTCGTCAGGGCGTTCAGATTGCCATCCACTTTAGCTCTCCCTGTTAGCTGTAGTTGCTGGGCGTTTTTGCCTCTGAGTGAAAAATTATTCTCAAAGATTGCAATCAGGGATGACCTTATGTCAACATTCTTGTGAAAATAACTTGCACCTAGGGAAAATAGCGCTTTGAAAAAGGCGCGTCTTGTGACTTCCTGAATGCGACCTGATCGCAGCGGTTTGCGCCGCATTGATTCCCGCGCATCCCGCGCTGCATCGGCCAGAGCAACGCTCAAAAATTGAGCCAATTGCTCGAATTTTGGCCCTGCTCGACACAGAGTCAGGCTTCAAAGTCAGGTACCTACAAGAAAAACTTTTTCACTAGATGAATGAAACTTGACATATTGGTATAACTCCAGGCTAACTGGACCAGACCAAATGCACCAAATCAAGTAATTTGGTACCAACACAGGGAGAAAACAACAATGGCTATCATCTGGCGTACGTCTGCGCTGGCACAGCGCCACAAGGAAATCGGCGGAGAGCTGGAAGACTGGAACGGCATGGGCACCGCCTGGTTCTATGACCACACGCCCGAGCGCGCCAAAGCAGACTATGAAGCGATTCGTACCAAAGCGGGCCTGATGGACGTCTCCGGCCTGAAAAAGGTCCACGTTGTCGGCGAACACGCCGCTCAGGTCATTGATCGCGTCACCACCCGTAACGTGGAAAAGATCATGCCGGGCCGTTCGACCTATGCATCGATCCTGAACGACCAGGGCAAATTCGTTGATGACTGCATCATCTATCGCCTGTCGGTAAACAGCTGGATGGTGGTGCACGGCACCGGCACCGGCATGGAGCAGCTGAGCACCGTCGCCGCCTCGAAGAACTGCGCCGTCATCTTTGACGACAACCTGCATGACATGTCGCTGCAGGGCCCCGTTGCTGTCGACTTCCTGGCCAAACATGTGCCGGGCATTCGCGACCTGGCCTACTTCGGCATCATCCAGACCAAGCTGTTTGGCTGCCCGGTGATGATCTCGCGTACCGGTTATACCGGCGAGCGCGGCTATGAAATCTTCTGCCAGGCCAAAGATGCCGTTCACCTGTGGGACAACATCCTGTCGGATGGCGCGGACATGGGCATCGTCCCCGTGCAGTTCTCCACCCTCGACCTGCTGCGCACCGAAAGCTACCTGCTGTTCTATCCGGGCGACAACTCCGAGACCTACCCCTTCGACAACGAAACCTGCGGCGACACGCTGTGGGAGCTGGGTCTGGAGTTCACCGTTTCGCCGGGCAAGACCGGTTTCATCGGCGCAGAAAACCACTATGCCGCGCAGGGCAAGGAACGCTTCAAGATCTACGGCGTCATGCTTGAAGGCACCACGCCTGCGGACGAAGGCGCGGACCTGCTGCAAAACGGCGAAAAGGTCGGCGTTGTCACCTATGGCATGTATTCGGAAGTCAACAACCACAACGTGGGCATTGCCCGCATGCCGGTTGATTGCGCCAAGCCCGGCACCGCACTGACCGTGCGCAATGGCGACGGCACCGAAATCGCAGCAACCGCCGAAGAGATGCCCTTCTACGACAAGGACAAATCCATCCGCACCGCAAAGGGCTGAGCTGAATCCCGGACGTCCCCATGCGGGGGGCGTCCGATTTCGCCAATCCGACCGCAGGAACAGACCCACATGTCGAAAACCGAATTCCCCCCCTCGATCAAAAGCCGCCCCATCTATGGCGAGCTTGAGGTGCGTCCGGGCAAACACCATCTGATGATCGCAGACGCCGAAGGCGCCGAAGCCATCCTGGGCCTCGCAGCTTCCGCCCCTGCTGATCTCTGGGCCAAGACGCACATCATCTATATCCCCAAGAAAACCGGTGAGACCTTTACCGGCGATCTTCAAGCCCTGGACCCAGCCCAGATGTATGTCGGGCCGTCTTATGAGGCCGCAAAACAGCGCATCGAAGACACTTTTGCCAAGTCCCACATGGGTCTTCAGGTCTATCTGACCGGCACCGAAGGGTTGATGGGCCAGGCCATGGCCGCCGCGATCGCCGCCGGGATCCCCCACACGGCGATCCAGACCGAACATCGCGGATCAACCGCCCGGCGCATGCAGTGCGTCCACTGCAAGGGCATCACCGAAGACGTCACGACAGACCCGTTCGTCTGCTCGCATTGCGGGCTGAACCTGTTCGTGCGTGATCACTATTCCCGCCGTCTTGCCGCCTTCCAGGGTGTCTGCATCGACGCCGAAGATCCCGGCAATGTGCCGCCGCAAGTGGAGGTGTTCAAATGAGTGCCGGAACCGCAAAACTCAACGTCACCGTGGCCGAGGTCAAACAGATCAACGAGCTGGTGACCCGCTTCAAGTTTGTCCGCACCGGTGGCGGCGACCTGCCCACCTTTTCCGGCGGCGCCCATACCGTTGTCGAAATGCAGGATGGCGAAACCACCCGCCTGAACCCCTATTCGCTAATGTCCGATCCGGCAGACCGCGGGGCCTATATGGTCTCGGTCCGTCGCGATGACGAAGGCCGTGGCGGGTCCCTTTTCATGCACAACAGCGTGAAAGAGGGGATGGAGATGGTGATCTCCAACCCGGTGAACCTGTTCTCGCTGGATCTGCGCGCGAAAAAGCACCTGATGCTGGCCGGCGGTATCGGCATCACGCCGTTCATCGCCCAGATGCACCAGCTGTCGCACACGAACGGCCTGTTTGATCTGCACTATTCGGTGCGCACCGCTTCGCTGGGGTCCTATGCAGACGAATTGCAGGCGCAGTATCCGAACCGGGTACATATCTATCACGACGACCAGGACGAGCGGATCAACCTGGAAGAACTGCTGGATACCCAGCCCTTGGGCACGCATATCTATGTCTGCGGCCCCAAAGGCATGATCGACTGGGTCCACAAGACCGCAGAAGAGCTTGGCTGGCCGCGCGAAGCCGTGCATTCCGAAGAGTTTCTGGCCCCTGCATCGGGTCAACCGTTCGAGGTCAAGCTGGCGCAGTCCAACAAGGTCATTCAGGTCGGCGAACACCAGTCGCTGCTCGAAGCGCTGGAAGCCAACGACGTTGACGCGCCCTATCTGTGCCGCGGCGGCGCCTGCGGGCAATGCGAAACCACCGTCATCGAATGCGACGGCAAGCTGGTTCACTATGATCACTGGCTGACCGACGAGCAGCGCGAGGCAGGCAAGCTGATCATGCCCTGCGTGTCGCGGTTCGAAGGCAAGACCCTGGTTCTGGACCGGTAAGGGAGAGACGACATGACCATTCAATTCAACGACGAAACCTTCCGCGACGATTTCACCTTCCGGAACTCGCCCGAGGCCATCAAACGCTTCCCCTTCCCGTTCCACGAAGACAGCTACATGTATTCGGTGAACCTGGAACCGCATGTTGCGCTGAAGCGTCCGGGCTCGCCCTTTGAATTCGCCTTTGACGTGGACGAGCATTACGTCTCTGAAATGGCGGACCGCGCCAAGGTGCTGGCGGATGACCCGCTGCGCTGCCAGTCGCTGCCGCACATGACCCTGGCGGGCTGGGACCTGCTGGAATACATCATGGAGGCCAAGGCGCAGGACTATCCGGACCTGTTCGAGCTGCACAAAAACGGCGACCGCTGGCGCTGGGTCAACAAGCCGCTGGGCATCGACGATACCTTCACCTTCCTCGATGAGAGCACCCTGCCCTACGGGCCGATGGAATACATCACCCGTCAGACCCAGGGCGATTTTGCCCTGCTGGATCAGCGCGATGACAACCTGTGGATGGACGCCGGCATGGTGACAACCCAGGCGGACTGGTCGCTTGACTTCGACATCGGGATGAACTTCTTCGAATGGCACGCGCCGGTGCCCAAGGCGCATGAGATGGGCATCTTTGTCCGCGCGTTGAAGTTCCTGCTGAACCTGCAACAGGGTGCGCCGGTGCGCCGCCTGAACTGGACCATGACGGTGAACCCGCTTTTGGACACCAGCCCCGAGAACTATCACAAATGGGGTGAGATGAAGTCCAAGCTGACCAAGGATAACATCGGTGAGAAACAGCACCTGCGGGTTGAGCTGCAGACCCTGTTCCGCCTGCCGCGTTCCAATGCGATCGCCTTCCCGATCCGCTGCTACCTGTGCAGCTTCAATGATCTGGTAAGCGTTCCGAAGTGGGGCCGTCGCCTGCACCGGGTGATCCGCGACCTGCCGGACGAGCTGGCGACCTACAAGGGCTTCATCGACAACCGTCCGCTGATGGTTGAATGGCTGTCGCAGTACGATGACGGCGCGCCGACCACTGACGGGATCTTCCCCGACGATTGATCGAAACCTCCCAAGCTGCTGGCGACGTCTCCCCGTGACCACAGCTTTCCTGACTGCCGGTGCTTCCCAAAGCATCGGCAGTTTTTCGTTTAGCCCGTCTCAGAGCATCAAAACGTGCGCCGGCTCAGCCCGATTGCGGATAGGAGATGATGGAGAGATAGCGCGCGGGCAGTTCAACCAGAACTTCGGGCCCATGCGGCGCGTCGGCATCAAAGAACAGCGTATCACCCGGCCGCAGACGATACACCTGATCCCCGTGGCGATAGTCCACCTCACCTTCAAGCATGTACAAAAGCTCGATCCCGTCATGCTGGAAGGTCGGGAACACATCCGACTTTTCCGACAGGGTGATCAGGTAGGGTTCGACCACAACGCCGCTGGCATTGGCGCCGATGTGCCCCAGCAGGGTGTACTGATGCCCGGCGCGTGTTCCGGCGCGCTCCATGATCACCCCTTCCCCCGACGGCGTGTGAACCGCATCGCGCTGCTCTTCGAAACGCCGGAAGAACGATGTGATCGGAACACTCAGCGCATTTGCAAGCAGCTGAAGCGTTGTCAGTGACGGAGAGGTGTTGCCGTTCTCGATCTTGGACAGCATGCCGATGGACAAGCCAGTAAGAGTTGCAAGCTCGGCGACTGTGATCCCCTGCTGGCGGCGGTAGGCGCGCACTTCGCGACCGATCGCCACTTCCAGGACTTTTTCTGAGCCCTCACGCACACGGTGAGGATCTTGGGAAAGATTTGTAGGTGCCACGGATTCGTCTTTTGCTACGTCTTCCACTCTTTATTTTCCTTGTTGATGGCTCCGTACAAGTGCGGTTCGACCCGAAAGCGTTTTCCGGCACTCCTTTCGTCACTCATGCGAAATAATGTTTCCCACAATGCAAGAATTGGACAATTCATGTCGTTGCGCAAGAGCAACTCCAATGAAGAAACAGGGAGCCGCGACAGTTCAGCAACATTATTTGGCACAAGCGCGCAGTTGGTCAGTCCAGGCGAATCCGCGCGTTGCGTCCGCCTGGCTGGTTCATTTCATCACGTTGGTCCGGGATACCCGTTGCTACCGGTCGGCAATCATCAGGCAGGCGCTCAGCACCTTCCGGGTATCGTCAAAAACGGTGGGTTTCTCCCCGCGCCAGCGGGCATAGTGACGATGCGGGTTGCTTGAACGTCCGGTCAATGCGCGCAGCGTCTCTTCGGTCTCTGCCGCGAACTTGCCGATGCGGGTCCGCAGATTGCCGTGATAGGTATCACGATGCAGCGCCTCCATCCGCAGATGGAACAGCGACGAGCGGCTGCGCGGCAGGATCGTCATGCCTTCGATCTGCTGCTTTGCCCCGGCCCAGACCTGAAGCGCACGGACCTGCTGTGCCTCTGCCGCAGCGGCCCGCCCTTTGTCGCTCAGCGACAGGGACAGGTTGGCAGCACTTGCGGCGCGGCGCAGATCGCCGGCAGAAAAACAGACCCGCGCGATCAGATCCGCGACCACAAAGGACCGGTGTGCCAGCTTCCGCGCCTGGGCATCCGAGCTGTCCGACCACGCCTGAAGCGCACGTTCGGTCACCCGCTCCCAGATCAGGTCGGCGCGGGACCATCCGGCCTCGCGCGCAACCTTCATTTCCGTATCCGATTTAGAGCCCCAGATAGGCAGCGCGGACATGTTCATTGTCGTGAAGCTCATTTGCAGGTCCCTCCAAGGCAGCATTTCCGGTTTCCAGAACATAGGCGTAATCCGCCAGCTCCAGCGCCAGTTCGGCATTCTGTTCGACCAGGACCACGGACAGGCCCTGTTCGTTGATCTCTTCCACGATCTGGGCGATCTCTTCGACGATCACCGGGGCCAGGCCCATGGACGGCTCATCCATCAACAGCAGCCGCGGGCGGGACATCAGCGCCCGACCGATGGCCAGCATCTGCTGTTCGCCGCCCGACATCGTCTTGGCCAGTTGCACCCGCCGCTCGCGTAGGCGCGGGAAGCGTTTGAACACGTCTTCCAGATCGTCTTCGATCGCGTCGGTGTCCTTGCGCAGAAAGGCCCCGGTTCGGAGGTTTTCCTCAACCGTCATATCCGGAAAGATACGCCGCCCCTCGGGCACATGAGCAATCCCGTTCGCCACGATCTTGTGCGCCGGAAGGTGGTCAATCCGATGCCCTTCGAACAGGATCTCTCCCTTGGTGATGGGCAGCATTCCCGACATGGCGCGCAGCGTCGTGGTCTTGCCCGCACCGTTCGCGCCGATGATCGTGACGATCTTGCCCGCCGGCACAGACACCGAGATGTCACGGATCGCGTTGATCTTGCCATAGTTGACGGCGATATTCTTCATCTCAAGCAACATGGCGCGCGCCTCCAAGATAGGCCTCGATCACGGCCGGGTGATTACGGATCTCGGTCGGACCGCCTTCGGCCAGGAACTTGCCGAAGCTCATGCAGGTGATGTTGTCACACAGCCCCATGATCGCCTGCATGTCGTGCTCAACGATCAGGATGGTGATGCCGTCCGCCTTGAGCCGCTCCATCAGGTCCATCATCTGGCGGGTCTCTTCCGGGTTCATCCCGGTAAAGGGTTCATCCAGCAGGATCACGTCCGGGTGGCTGGCATAGGCGACTGCCATGCCCAGCGCCCGCTGGTGCCCGTGGGACAGGTCCCCGGCCTTTTCGTCCAGCAGCCCATCCAGACCAAAGAACTCCAACGCCTCCTTGGCGCGGGCCTCGGCCCCATGGCGATCCTCCTTGTCCCAACCGATGATCGCCGCAAAGATATTGGGGCGGAACGGCATATGGGTGCCCACCAGCGCGTTCTCCAACACCGTCAGTTCGGCAAAGAGGGTCGAATGCTGGAAGGTGCGGACCACCCCACGGCGTGCAACCTCATGCATTTGCAGGCCCGAGATGTTTTCGCCGCGCAGCAGCACCTGCCCTTCGGTCGGCTTGTAGAAGCCCGAGATCATGTTGAACGTGGTGGTCTTGCCTGCCCCGTTGGGACCGATCAGGCCATGGATCGTCCCATGTTCCACCTTGAAGGACAGGTTATCGACCGCCGTCAGCCCGCCAAAGCGCATGGTCAGGTTTTTCACTTCGAGAAAGTTGGTCATTCTGCCGGGCTCCTTTGTGCGGTGCCATTCGGGGCGCGTTTCCGGGTCAGTTTCTGCACGATGCTTTCAAGCCCGTTGGGCAGGAACAGGATCGACAGGATCATGATCGCGCCGTAGATGAGCGGGCGCATCTGCTCGAGGCCCAGTTCACGCAGGACGATCTCGTTGATCACGGTCAGAACCACGCAGCCCAGGATCGGGCCATAGAAAGTCGCCGTTCCACCCACGATGGCCCAGGTCAGCACAAAGACCATCAGGTCGATGTCAAAGGCGTTGGGATTGATGGTGCCCACATAATGCGCCAGCAGCGCGCCCGAGATTCCGGCGAAGCCAGAGGCGATGGCGAAGGCCAGTGTCCGATAGGCGCGCACGTTCACACCCGAGGCCTGGGCCAGCTTGTCCTGCCAATGTACAGCATGGAAGGTCAGGCCAACGGGGGATTTCTCAATCCGCCACAGGATCCACAGACAGATGATCACGATGAACCCGGCGAAATAGTAGTAGCTGGTGGGTTCAAAGAAATCGAACTGGTAAAAACCGAGCGAGAAATCGGGCATCGGGTCGATCCCCTTGATCCCCTTGGCACCACCGAACGGATCGCGGAACCGCTTCCACAGCAGCCGGATGATTTCACCCGCCGCAAAGGACCCGATGAGGAAGTAGAACCCCTTCATCCGGAACAGCGGGAAGGACAACAACACCGCCAGCAGCGCGGCGGCGACCCCGCCCAGCAGCATCGAAACCGGCACATAGACGCCCAGCTTCTTGGTCAGCAGGGCAGAGGTGTAGGCCCCCACCCCCATGATGACCACATGCCCCAGCGACCATTCCCCGGTCAGGGTCAGCAGGCGATAGGAGGAAACAAGCAGAACATTGATGGTCAGGAAGACCAGAATTTCCTGCTGCGAAAAGCTCAACCCATGCGGCAGGGCGATCAGCGCGGCCAGCGCCGCAATCCAAATCAGAATCTTAGGCACGATCCGCACTCCCAAACAGGCCGGTCGGCTTGACGATCAGCACGATCAGCATCAGGCACAGGCCAACAATGTCCGCCAGAACGCCGTCATAGAAGGTCGTGACGAAGGTGTGGACGATGGCGTAGGCCACGGAGGCCACGATGGCGCCTTCCAACGATCCGACACCGCCCACGATGATCACGATGAACGCGGTCACGATGACGGAATGCCCCATGTGCGGGTTTACCGACACCAGCGGCGCGGTCAGCGCACCGGCAATCCCGGCCAGCCCCGCCCCGATGAACATGGCGATCTTGGCGGTTTGGGTGATCGAAATCCCTTGCAGCGCCGCCGCCTCGGGATCCTGGGCAGACGCCCGCAGGGCCCAGCCGAACTTGGTCTTCTTCAGGAAGTACCAAAGCGCGCTGAGCAGAACCAGAGCCGCGACAATCACATAGAGGCGCGCCACCGGCAGACGGATCTTGTCGGAGAAGACGATCACGTCCTGTGTCACCGGCGGAATATGCTCCATCCGAACGCCGAACCCCATGACCGCCAGAGCCTGAAGGATCATCAGGAAGCCGATCGAGGCCACCAGGCCACCCAGCGGATTGTCTTTGAGAGGCCTGAAGAGCGCCTTTTCCATCAACAGGCCCAGGCAGCCGACAAACACGAGGCCAATGGCCACCGCGACAAAGAAGGGGACATGAAGGTCCGCATATAGGGCAACGATTGCGTAGGCACCCGCCATGAACAATTCGCCATGGGCAAAGTTAACCACTCCCATCACGCCGAAGATCAGCACCAGGCCGACGGCGACAAGGGAAATATAGCTCGCAGCATACACGGCGTTAAGGCCGGTCTGCGCCAGAAGTTCCAACATCGGATTGTCTCTATTTTTCAGTAGGTTTGCGGCGTGACGCAGGCCACGCCGCAGGACGCATCGGCGCGCTTAGCCGCGCTGATCCCACATCTGATCATAGGCTTTCATGTGCTTGATCAGCAGGTCACCATGCTTGGCATACCACTCCGGGATGGACCGGAAGCCCTTGATCCGGGCCTTGCCCTTTTCGATCGCGACAACAGGCCAGTCGCCGACCAGTGCATTGTCGATCCCGAACAGTTCGGTCCCCCACCAGTCTGCGTCGCCGAAGGCATGTTTGCCCTTGCCGCCTTCCTTCATCGCGGCAGCAACCGCATCCGGATCTGCCGACCCGGCCTTTTCGGCCGCGGCCTTCCACAGGTCCATGATCGAGGCATATTCCCAGCTCACCGCGCCCCACTGACCGGGGTGGCGTTCATTGAAAGCTGCGTAGAAGCCGTTCGGATCGGTGAAGTTGATGTTGTCAGCGTTCAGCGCCGGATCGTCGAAGTCCGGGAACTGGAAGATGAAGCCTTCCATGAACTCTTCCGACGTCTTCGAAATCATCTGATCATAGAAATCGGCAGTGCAGGAGATGATCTGGCCCTTGAAGCCCTGCTGGAACAACTGTTCTGCGATCGGGTGAACGTAGTCGGAATAGCAGGTGTCCAGGCAGACGATGTCCGGGTTCTTGCTGATCAGACGGGTCACAACCGGCGCAAAGTCGGTGGTTGCCGGGTCAAACAGCAGCGGATCGTCCAGCATCTCGATGCCGGCGGCTTCGAAGGCGGCCAGATAGGTCGCGACCGAAGGCAGCCCCAGCGCATCATCCTGCGCGCACATCACGGCGGTCTTCAGCTCGGGGCGGTTTTCGGCCAGCCATTCCACACCGGTCACGTTGTAGATCGGATGCACCTCGGCGGGCGCGATCAGCGTGTTGGTGTCGGGCGACAGGTCCGACGGCAGCAGGGTGGAGAACAACATACCGGTCTTGTCCGCCACCGGCTGCACGCCGGGCCAGGTGTCACCACCCAGCATCATGATAAAGCTCACGCCGTCCTCACGGATCAGCTTGGTCGCGCCGGTGCGCGCCTTGGCCGGATCATATTCGTTGTCGTAGGACACGAATTCGACCTTGTGCATACCATCGGCCAGCTTGATCCCGCCTGCGGCATTCACGCGCTCGGCCCAGATCTCGCAGCCATCCAGCCCGGGCTTGCCCCAGGCCGCAACCGCACCGGTCAGCGGCGCAAGGAAGCCGATCTTGATGGTTTCTCCGGCGGCCAACGCCATTCCCGGAAGCCCGGCGCTCATCGCGGTCGCTGCGGTCGACTTCAAAAAAGTCCGCCGCGTCAGTCCGGATTTCACGATCTTGGAAATCATTTCATTCTCCCATGTTGGAACCGCCCGTTGGAATGCGGTCTGAATTCATCGAAACCTGCAGCCTTCTTTGGGCCTCCGCGGTGATATTTTGGTTCAACCAGAACTGAACCAGTTTGCGGAAATTGGATCGGTTTCGCCTCGACGCTAACAGAATCGGCATTCACCAACAAGAAATTTTATTTCTCTATGGTGCAATACTGTGAACCAATTCCTGAACCACACGTACAGAAATCGGTTTAAAATCAAGGATATTCACTCAAAAACATGCACTTAACGGTCATGTAATGCACCCATTCAAGACGGACCAATTTTGATACCAATTTGAGCACAAGGCTTGTTGAGCAGTCACATTCGGGATAATCTGAGACCCAATGACAGGCATCTTCCGACTTGCGAAACGCCGCAACAGAGCCGAAAAGGCCCCGTTGCTCCCTGATGGAGCCAGACCGGCGTCCGCTTTCGTAATGAACACCAGAGTATCCAGATGACCACAGCCGAAGAGAAGACCTCACGCATCCTGACCACCCACTCTGTTGGCGCGACTGTACAGGTTGTCATCGATACGTTGTTCGCCCGTATCAAATCCGGCGCCTACCCTCTGGATACCCGCCTCCCGTCCGAGCGCACGCTGGCCTCGGAACTGGGTGTAGCGCGCAATACGGTGCGCGAAGCACTGGATGTCCTGGAAAGCCAGAACGTCATTCACCGCCGCCCCGGCTCTGGCAGCTTCGTGAAATACCGGTCGGATCCGAAGCCCGAAAACACCTATTCCTCGATCGCCAAGGAAACCTCTCCGCTGGACCACCTTGTAGTGCGTGGCATCCTTGAGCCCGAAATGGTCCGCCTTGCGGTCATCAACATGAACCCGCGCCAGATCGAAGAACTGGACCAGCTGCTGTCCAAGGTTGAGGCGGTGCGCACGGATGTGGCTGAATTCATCGGTGCCGAAGAGAACATGTACCGCAAGATCGCCGAAGGCACCGGCAATCCGCTGCTGACGTCATGCTATGAGCTGACGATCGAGGCCTGCCGCCTGAGCTATCGCACCGCCTTGCGCCGCCGTCATCTGACACCGCAGCGTATTCAGGAATACCAGAAGCGGTACAACACGCTGTTCAACGCCATCGCGTCGCGCGATGTGGAATCGGCGGTGGAATTCATCAAGCTGCACCTGATCGAAGAGCAGAAGCTGCTGCTTCAGGAAAGCTAACCAGTCAGGCTGCGGGTGTTGCGCACCGTGCTGCGCTGACCGCTTTCCAGCCGCTGGTGCCATAGCTGCCCCAGCGCCGACATCTCATCCTTGAGCATACCGCCGTGCTGGGACAACCAGCCCGGGATGGAACCGAATTCGACGATCCGGGCCTTGCCATCCTGAACGCGCACAACCGGCCATTCACCCACCAAGGCATTGGAAATACCGAACATATCGTCGCCCCACCATTCGGCGGCACCAAAAGCATGAGTGACATGGCCCAACTGTTTCATCGCCGCCAGAACCGAAAGCGGCTGCACCGAGCCCACCTTTTCAACGGCCGCGTGCCAGATATCCAGGATCGCCGCGTATTCCCAGCTCACCGCGGTCCAGCTTTCCGGAAAACGACGGTGATACTCTTCGTAGAACACATGGGGTTGATTGAAGAAAAAGGCTTTCTCGCGCAGCAGCGGATCGTCGAAATCCGGGAACTGGAACAGCGCGCCTTCCATGAATTCAACCGATGTGCGCTCAACCAGCCGTTCATATTGGTCAAAGGTACAAGACAGCAATTGCCCTGCGAACCCCTTGGCATAAGCGTATTCGGTCATCGCATGCACCATCGGGGCAAAGGACGACCCCCAACACAGGATATCCGCACCTGACGCCAGCATCGGATCCACGATCGGCGCGGGATCGGTCGCATCAGGGGCATATTGCACCTCGCGCACGATCTGGATTCCGGCGGCCTTGAACGCCGCGCGATAGGTCGCCAGGGACGGCAGGCCCATTTCATCCGTCTGTGAACAGATGGCTACGGTTTTCAGTTCCGGCCGATTCTCAGCAAGCCACTGCACTCCGGTGACGTTGAAGATCGGGTGCAGTTCCGACGGCGCGATCAGGTAAGGCGTATCAGGCGACAGATCGGACGGTAGCAGGGTTGAAGTCAGCACTTTGTTGCGCGTTAGAAAATCCCGGACTAGCGTGAACGTATCGCCACCGAGCATCATCAGCAGCTTGATATCGTGCTGGCGCACCAGATGAGTTGCCCCTTCAAGCGCCTTTTCAGGATCATACCCGCAATCATAGGCATGGATCTTGATCGGGTAACGCCGTCCCCCAATCAGCAGGCCCCCCGCCTGATTCAGCCAGTCCTCCCAGATGCGGCAGCCGTTCAAGCCGGGCAATCCCCAGCTTTCAACCGGCCCGGACAAAGGGCCCAGGAAGCCGACATTCACTGATTCTGACATTCCCACCGACAGGCGGGGCAAAGCACTCCTCGTGGCGAGGAGATGGGCGAAACTCGAGGAACTCATGATCAGAATCTAGCAATAAAACCGAATGTTGCCACCCTGTTTGGCAGAAAATCTTATTCCTGACGTGAAAATTGGTTGACTTGCTGGCGCAAATTCGGCCTGATTTGGATCAGACCAAATGAACCAAACCTATATATTGGTCTATACCAATAGGGAGAACGACATGTCCGATAAACGTATCGCCATCATTGGCGCTGGTCCGTCCGGCCTGGCGCAGCTGCGCGCGTTTCAATCCGCTGCCCAGAAGGGCGAAGACATCCCCGAAATCGTCTGCTTCGAAAAGCAGGACAACTGGGGCGGCCTGTGGAACTACACCTGGCGCACGGGTCTGGATGAAAACGGTGAGCCCGTTCACTGCTCGATGTATCGCTATCTCTGGTCGAACGGCCCGAAGGAAGGTCTGGAATTCGCCGACTATTCCTTTGAAGAACACTTTGGCAAGCAGATCGCATCCTACCCGCCGCGCGCCGTGCTGTTCGACTATATCGAAGGGCGCGTCCTGAAGGCAGACGTGCGCAAGTGGATCCGCTTCAACTCGGTCATCCGCTGGGTCAACTACGACAATGACACCGGCAAGTTCACCGTTACGGTCCATGATCACAACAAAGACTACATCTACTCGGAAGAGTTCGATCACGTGATCTGCGCCTCCGGCCACTTCTCCACGCCGAACGTGCCCTATTACGAAGGCTTCGAAAGCTTCAACGGCCGCCTGGTCCACGCCCATGACTTCCGCGACGCCCGCGAATTCTCCGGCAAGGACGTGCTGGTCGTCGGCTCCTCCTATTCCGCCGAAGACATCGGATCGCAGTGCTGGAAATATGGCGCGAAATCGCTGACCTCCTGCTACCGCTCGGCCCCGATGGGCTTCAAATGGCCGGACAACTGGGAAGAAAAGCCCGCGATGGAGAAGGTTGTCGGCAACACCGTGCACTTCAGCGATGGCACCACCAAGGATGTGGACGCGATCATCCTGTGCACCGGCTACAAGCACTTCTTCAACTTCCTGCCCGACGATCTGCGCCTGAAGACGGCCAACCGCCTGGCATCTGCCGACCTCTACAAAGGTGTCGTCTGGGTCAACAACCCCAAGATGTTCTACCTGGGCATGCAGGACCAGTGGTTCACCTTCAACATGTTCGACGCGCAGGCCTGGTGGGTCCGCGACGCGATCCTGGGCAAGATCGACATCTCCGGCATTTCGCGTGACCAGATGCTGGCCGACGTGAAAGAGCGCGAAGAGCGTGAAGAAGCCAGCGATGACGTGAAATACGCCATTCGCTATCAGGCGGATTACGTCAAGGAACTGGTTGCGGAAACCGACTACCCCAGCTTCGACATCGACGGCGCCTGCGACGCGTTCTTCGAGTGGAAGAAGCACAAGGCCGAAGACATCATGGCCTTCCGCAACAACAGCTACAAATCGGTCATCACCGGCACCATGGCCCCCGTGCACCATACGCCATGGAAAGATGCGCTGGACGATAGCCTGGAATCCTACCTCCAGAACTGACCGGTTGGGCGCGCGTCCTCCCTGTGGCGCGCGCCCCTCGGCAAATCTGACTGTGCAGACGCATCCGCACAGTTTATTGTCGCCTTCATGTCAAACTGCACCAGCTCCATGACCCTCGGCTTCCTCCTCTTCCCCGGCTTCCCAATGGCCTGCGTGACATCGGCGATCGAGCCGCTGCGCGCCGCGAATGAAATCGCGGGCAAGGAGGTGTTTCGCTGGAAGCTGGTCTCGGAGAACGGCGACAACGTGGTTGCCTCGGCCAATGTCGTGTTTCAACCCGACTGCTCGCTTGAGGAGGCGTCCGACGTAGATGTCCTGTTCCTGCTCAGCAGCCCCCAGGGGAAGTTCGATGACGCCAAATCCTCGAGCGGAAAGCTGAGGCACCTGGCCCGGCATGGGGTCACAATGGGAGCAGTGTCCGGCGGGGTCTTCCCGCTGGCCAGATCCGGCCTGCTGGAGGGGCACACATGCTCGATCCACTGGTGCTACAAGGCCGCCTTCCAGATGGAGTTCCCATCGCTGGAAACCTCGGATGATGTGATTGTCCTGGATCGCCGCAGGTACACCGCCAGCGGTGCCGCCGCGATGTTTGATCTGTCACTCAACCTGATCGAACAGGAACTGGGTGACACCGTCATGACCGAAGTCGCCTGCTGGTTTCAGCACCCGCTGGTACGGGCCGAAGGCGTCCGCCAGAAGATCCCCGCCTTCAAGACAGACAGCACCGCAGACAGCCTGCCACCGCAAGTGGCCAAGGCCGTTGATATCTTTGCCGACAATCTGGAACATCCAGTGTCAATCCGCGACATCGCAAGCGAGATTGGCGTCTCACCACGCCAGCTGGAGCGCAGCTTCAAGGCCGCCACAGGCCAGAGCCCGGCGCTCTACTACCGGACGCTGCGGATGAACGCCGCACGGCAACTGGTGATGTATTCGCGGGATTCGATCACGTCGATCGCCAACTCTGTGGGCTATGCGACGTCTTCGACCCTGTCCCAACACTACAAAGACAATTTCGGCATGACCCCGCAAGAAGAGCGCCGAAAGGTCAACCTGTTCCGGGTTCAGGACAATCGACCGATCCCATCTGCTTGACAGGATCGGCCAGAACCGTTCAGCAGCTGCGAACGGTATCAATCATCAATTGGACGTTTTCGGGATCTGCATCCGGGGTGATCCCGTGACCCAGGTTGAAGATGTGCGGCCCTTTCGAGAACGCCTTCACGATCGCGCGCGTCTCATCAATCAGTGCCTGACCGCCGGTTACCATGTGTGACGAGGCCAGATTGCCCTGTACGCAGCCGTCCACCTGTACATTCGCAGCGCCCCACTCTGGTGAGACCGAATTGTCCAGCGCCACACAATCCACGCCGGTTGCTTTCGCAAAACCAACATAGCCTTCACCCGCCTCACGCGGGAAACCGATGACCGGAATTCCGGGGTGACGCTCTTTCAGCGCCTGGGTGATCACGCGGCAGGGCTCCAGCGCGTATTTGACGAAGGCCTCACCTTTCAGGGATCCGGCCCAGCTGTCAAAGATCTTGACGCATTCCGCACCGGCCTGGATTTGCATCGAGAGGTAGTCGATGGTGGCGGCGGTGATCCGCTCCAGTAGTGCCTCGAACAGTTCGACATTGCCCTCGCGCAGCGCATGCGCAGGCCCCTGATCGGGCGTACCACGCCCGGCGATCATATAGGTGGCCACGGTCCAGGGCGCGCCGGCAAAACCGATCAGCGCGGTCTCATCAGGCAGTTCCCGCGACAGAATGCGGACGGTTTCATAAACCGGGTTCAGCGTCTCATGAATCGCATCTGCCGGTTTCAGCGCATCGAAATCCGCCTGCGAGGAAATGGTGGAAAGCCGCGGACCTTCGCCGGTCACGAACCAAAGATCCGCGCCCAGCGCCTGCGGCACCAGCAGGATATCGGCAAACAGGATGGCCGCGTCGAACCCATAGCGGCGGATCGGTTGCAGCGTGACCTCAGCCGCGAGTTCCGAGTTGTAGCACAGGGACAGGAAATCCCCGGCCTCAGCCCGCGTTGCACGGTACTCCGGCAGGTAGCGGCCCGCCTGGCGCATCATCCAGATCGGCGGCACAGCCTGTGTTTCACCCGCCAATGCGCGCAGCAGCTTCTTTTGTCCGGCCATGGTCATCCTCGCTATGTATCGACACTCAGGTCACGTCTGCGGGGCAGAATGTCAAGAGCAGGGGCGATGTGCCGCGACTTTGCGACCTGCGCCTTGTCCTATGTCAAGGCTTTTGCCTTTGTCCTGTGGGACAGGCAAAAACCGGTTTCCACCGAGGCGCAAACTGATTTAAGGCTCAATCCATGACACAGACCCTGCCCTCCCCCGCTTCGCCCCTGAAGATTGGCACCCGCGGATCGCCGCTGGCACTGGCACAGGCCTATGAGACACGCCGCCGCCTGGCCACAAGCTTCGACCTGCCCGAAGAGGCGTTCGAAATCGTGGTGATCAAGACCACGGGTGACGACAGGGCGCTGATTGCCGCCGACAAGCCGCTCAAGGAACTGGGCGGCAAGGGGCTGTTCACCAAGGAGATCGAAGAGGACCTGCTGTCCGGTGCGATCGACATCGCGGTCCATTCAATGAAGGACATGCCGGTTCTGCAACCCGAAGGACTGCTGCTGGACACTTACCTGCCGCGCGAAGACACCCGTGATGCGTTTGTCTCACCCACGCTGGCCTCGCTACATGATCTGGCCGAAGGCGCCGTGGTCGGCACCTCTTCGCTGCGCCGTCGGGCGCAGCTGCTGAACCGCCGGCCCGATCTGAACGTGGTGGAATTCCGGGGCAACGTGCAGACCCGCCTGAAGAAGCTGTCCGATGGCGTGGCAGAATGCACCTTCCTGGCGATGGCGGGCCTTAACCGCCTGAACATGGATGACGTGCCCGCCACGGCGATTTCTGCCGACGACATGCTGCCGGCCGTCGCACAAGGGGCGATCGGGATCGAGCGCCGGGCCGACGACAGCAGGACCGCCGATCTGCTTGCCGCCATCCATGACACCCAGACCGGCCAGCGCCTGGCCGCAGAGCGCGCCTTCCTGGCCGCGCTGGACGGATCCTGCGAGACCCCGATTGCCGGGCTGGCCGAACTTGACAGCGGCACCCTGCGCCTACGTGGCGAGGTGCTGCGTCCAGATGGGTCCGAAGCGCTGTCCGAAGACCGCAGCTGCCCGATTGAGGACGGTGCGGACCTGGGACGTGAGATGGCGCACAGCCTCTTGCAGAAAGCCGGCCCCGGCTTCTTCGACTGGCGCAGCTGAGCGCCGGAATTCGACCCGAATTCCGGCCCGAAATCCGTCACGGATTTCGGATCCCCCCGCGTCTCTGCCTGGCCCGACGCGGTGTCCGGTTTCCGGATCGGAAACCGGGCCGAATTCCTGATAGGAATTCGGTGTGCCGTGGGGTCCTATGCGCAGTGACGCCACGCCAGATTTGACCTCCTGCCTTCCCTTCCGGAAACTTGCACCGGGAGGAACGGCATCATGACACCAGGCAAAAGCTATCTGACAAGTGAGGAAATCCGACCGCTTGCGGAACGATCAGACCTGATGGGCGTCTGGCTGGTGCTGCATTGCTGGGGCACCATTGCACTGGCCGTCTTGCTGTATGGCCTCTGGCCCAACCCGCTGACCTTCGTCCTGGCGGTGATGATCATCGGCTCACGTCAGCTGGGCCTGGCCATCCTGATGCATGAAGCGGCCCATAATGCGCTCTTCAAGTCGCGCAGGCTGAATGACATCGTGGGCGAATGGCTATGCGGACGGCCCATTCTGGCGGAACTGGCGGCCTATCGCCACTACCACCTGACCCATCACCGCTTCACCCAGACCGACAAGGATCCGGACCTGGTGCTGAGCTCGAAATTCCCAACCTCCAGGGCATCCCTGCAGCGGAAATTCACCCGCGATCTGACCGGCCGTACCGGGATGAAACAGCTGGTCGGGCAGATCATGATGTCGCTGCGCTTTGCCGGGGACGACGACGCGATCCAGGCCGCTGCGTCGGATTTCGCCCAGAGCTTCAAAGCCCCCCACCTGTGGAGGGCCCTGCCCGTCTTCATCGCGGTCGGCCTGGTGATGAGCCTGATCGGCGACTGGTGGTGGGGGCTGGCCTTCTGGCTGCTGCCCTATCTCACGTGGTTCCAGTTCGTCCTGCGGGTGCGCAACATCGCCGAACATGGTGCCACCGAACAATCGGAGAACCCCCTGCAAAACGTGCGCACCACGCTGGCAAACCCGATTGCACGGTTGTTTGTTGCCCCCTACTGGGTGAACTACCACCTGGAGCATCACATGGTCATGCATGTGCCCTGCTGGAACCTCAAACGGATGCACAAGCTGCTGATGACCAAAGGATTGGGCGACAGGATGCGCGTGGCCAGCGGGTATGGTCAGGCGCTGGCCGAGGCCGGTTGGAAGAAATGACAGGTCGCGGCGCCACGGCGCCGCTCGCCCCTGATCACACCCACTTGGCCAGAGGCGGCAGGCTCATCAACACGGCATTTGCGTCATGGCCGGTTTCCAGCCCGAACTTGGTGCCGCGGTCGTAAACCAGATTGTATTCCGCATAGAGCCCCCGGTGAACCAGCTGCGCATCCTTGTCGGCCTCGTCAAAGCTCTGGATCCGGCGCTTTTCGACCAGCGGGACAAACGCCGGCAGGAAGGCCCGCCCGATATCCTGGGTCAGCTGGAAATCCGCCTGCCAGTGATCCGTGCAATAATCATCCATGAAGATGCCGCCCACACCCCGAGCCCGATGCCGATGCGGGATATAGAAGTACTCGTCGGCCCATTCCTTGAGCCGCGGATAGTGCCCCGGCCCATGCGGATCCAGATGCGCTTTCTGCGTCGCATGGAAATGCGCGGTGTCTTCGTCATATTCGATACAGGGGTTCAGATCCGAACCGCCCCCGAACCACCATGCGTGCGGCGTCCAGAACATGCGGGTGTTCATATGCACCGCAGGAACATGCGGATTGCGCATATGCGCCACCAGAGAGATGCCAGAGGCCCAGAACCGCGGATCATCCTTCATGCCCGGAATGCCCTTGCGCGCCGCCATCGCGGCCTGCGCCCGCTCACCCAGTGTTCCGTAAACGGTGGAGATGTTGACCCCAACCTTTTCGAACACGCGCCCGCCGCGCATCACGCTCATCAGGCCACCACCCGCATCGCTGCCATCCTCGGAGGACCGCTTGGTTTCAGTCACGTCGAAACGTCCTGCGGGCAGGTCGCTGAACGGGCCGGTGTCGTGGCTGTCTTCCAGCGCCTCGAAACGGGACACAATTTCGTCCCGCAGGGTGCGGAACCACTCGGAAGCGGTGGTCTTTTCCGTGGTCAGCGGAGCGGTCATGGCAAATCCTTGCTGCAAATGAAGTTAGTGCACCGGCGCGGCAACCGGATCCCAGAGCGTGCGCCCGCCATCGAAAGTCATGATCTGGCCTGTCATGAAACCCGACGCCTCAGACGCCATGAACTGCACCGCTTCGGCCAGCTCGGTCGGCGCCGCGATACGTCCCAGGGGCGTGTGCTTTTCGATATCCTGCTTGAAGGTCCGGTTGTCCTTGAGCGTGTCGCGCATGGACGCGCTCATTACCGAGCCAAAGGCCAGCGCGTTGACCCGGATGCGGTGTTCGGCCAGCGACACGGCCAGCGAGCGGGTCATCTGGTCCAGCGCCGATGAGGTGATGGAATACGCCAGCAACTCGGGGTGTGTGCGCGTGGACGCAATTGAGGACAAGGTGATGATCGTCCCCGCCGGGGCGTCATTTTCTGCATCTTCCCCCTGTTTTATCATCCGCCGTGCCACCAGCTGCGACAGGCGCAGGGTCGGCAAAAGGGTCTGCTTCATCAGCGTTTCCGTCGAATCGTCATTCGGATCCAGCGGATCCGACGGCACGACCTGACGCGCGCCATTCACCAGGATGTCGATCTTGTCGAAGACATCCAGCGTCGCCGACAGCAGGTTCGCAATATTCAGACGTTCGCGCAGATCCCCGGCGAAATAGCTGACGTTGTCCTGCTCCAGCAGCTTGTCCAGCTCTGCAACCAGGGCTTTTTCGTCCGCATCGGCAAACATCACGTTTGCCCCGGCTTCTGCAAACTTCTTGCCGATGGCCAGGCCGATCCCGCTGGAGGCGCCAGTGACGATTGCCGTCTTGCCCGTTATCGAAAAAGACATTCCCCAGTCTCCGTTCTTGGCTGCGCGCACAAGCTACTGCCTGTCTGCGCTCGTGCAAACTCAATTTCGCGCAAGCGCCTCAACGTTTGGCTACTTTCGGCTTGCGGGC
>JALEGX010000091.1 GCA_022763485.1 Paracoccaceae bacterium
CAAAAAACCCCAAAACCTGCGTGCGCCGCAGCTTCTTCCGTAGCACCGCACTGCCTACGGCGTCCGCCCCATGCACCTGGAACACATTCTTCGCCAGATCGAGCCCAACCGTGATAATCTCCGACATGACCGTCCTCCTTTGTGGATCATCGTAGACCCACCTTGGCACAAAGATGCCGTCGGGGGGCGGTCACATCATCAGAGCCCATCTCCGCGCAAAGCAGCGTCTACACGACATTTCAACCATTGGAACTCATCAACTTGCAACAACCACTTTTGTTCTCCAGGTGTCACATGATGCGGCTAAGTCAGAAGGTAGCGATCGATCGGTGAAAAACGTGTCTATGTCGGCAAGTGATGCAATGCGGGCTGGGGCGCTGCGGCTGAGCTTTGTCTGATCTGCCACGAGGAATGTCTTGCGAGACTGGCGTAGGATTGCCCGGCTCACGTTGACCTCCTGAATGTCGAAATCCAGAAGATCGCCGTCGCGGTCCAGAGCGGAGCAACCAATAACGGCCAAGTCGAACTTGAACTGCTGAATGGTCTCGGTGGCCAGGTTGCCGACCAACCCCCCATCGGCACGCCGCAGTTGCCCGCCGGTCACGATGATTTCACAATCGCCGTTTCCTGTCAGAATATTGGCCACGTTCATGTTGTTGGTCACCACCATCAGATTTTTGTGATGCATCAATTCTCGAGTGACAGCCTCGGTCGAGGTTCCAATGTTTACAAAAAGCGAAATGCCGTTGGGAATCTCCTTGGCGCAGGCGCGGGCCATAGCGCTTTTGGCCTCGGATTTGAGAGAGCGACGTTCCTCGTACCCGATATTCGCCGTTCCCGAAGGTAGCACCGCTCCGCCATGCACACGTTCCAGACGCCCCGCTTCCGCAAGATCGGTCAAGTCGCGCCGAATGGTCTGCAGGGTCACGTCGAAATGCCGGGCAAGCCCTTCGACCGTCACCTTTCCCTCGCGGCGCGCGATTTCGAGAATTTCGGGATGTCGGAATGTTTGTGACATGGTCTGCCTCTTGCCAGGGTGCTCACGCGGCCGAAGCTGCACCGCGCCAGGAAAGAAAATCACGAAAAACGAACGAAAAGGCAAACAAAAATCCTCAAACCGCGAAGGATTACCCCATGATCCACCGAAATTACCTTGGGTAAGCGTTTGATTTTCCATAGAAAGCGCGAAAACGAACAGAAACGAACAAAAAAAGATTGCCAAATTCCCGTGAGCGAGTATCAAAGGTACACATACGCGCTTGGAGGAGTATCGCGTGGGACGCCCAACTGACTCAGAAATCACGGACATTTTCATCATCGGCGGCGGCATCAACGGATGCGGTATTGCCCGGGATGCGGCAGGCCGTGGGTTGTCGGTAGCGCTGGCCGAGATGAATGATCTTGCTTCGGCGACATCGTCGGCGTCCACGAAACTGTTCCATGGTGGGTTGCGCTACCTTGAATATTTCGAGTTTCGCTTGGTTCGAGAGGCCTTGATTGAGCGCGAAACTCTTTTGAAGGCGATGCCTCATATCAGCTGGCCGATGCGTTTTGTTCTGCCTTATCATAAAGATATGAGGTTTGAGTCGGACACGCCGACGTCAAAATTGCTTGGCCTGTTCATGCCGTGGATGAAAGGGCGCAGGCCTGCCTGGCTGATCCGCTTGGGGCTGTTCATGTATGACCACCTGGGCGGGCGCAAGATTCTGCCGGGGACGGCAACGCTTGATCTGAGAGGCGCGAAGGAAAGCGAGCCGCTGCAGGACCGCTTTGCCAAAGCGTATGAATATTCCGACTGCTGGGTCGAGGATTCGCGGCTTGTGGTACTCAATGCCCGCGACGCCGAGGCGCGTGGCGCGCATATCATGACCCGAACCCAGGTCGTCAGCGCGACCAGCGAAAACGGGATTTGGCGCATCGAAACGCGCAATACCGAAAACAACGAGAGGCAAACCTTTTATGCGCGGATGCTGGTGAACGCCGGCGGTCCGTGGGTGGGCGACATCATCCAGTCCAAGGTCCGGCTGAATTCGCGTGAAGGTGTGAGGCTGGTGCGCGGCAGTCACATCGTGACTCGCAAGCTTTACGATCACGACAAATGCTACTTTTTTCAGGGCACTGACGGGCGGATCATCTTTGCCATCCCCTATGAGACCGATTTCACCCTGATTGGCACCACCGATGCCGAACATCCGGACCCGTCTGTCAAACCGGAATGCACGCCTGAAGAGCGGGATTACCTGTTGGGCTTTGCAAGCCAGTATTTCAAATTCCAATTGACCCGCGACGACGTAGTCTGGACCTATTCCGGTGTCCGCCCTCTTTATGACGACGGCGCCAGCAGCGCCACGGCGGCGACGCGGGACTACACGCTCAAGGTTGATACCAGCGCGGGCGCGCCGGTGCTCAATATCTTCGGCGGCAAGATCACCACCTATCGCCGCCTTGCGGAGAGCGCGATGGAGAAGGTAGGCGAGCACCTGAAACTTGCCAAGGGCAAGTGGACGGCCGGGGTGCCGCTGCCAGGGGGGAACTTCCCGGTGGATGGCGTGGCCCAACTGGTCGCTGACCTGCAATCCCGTTTTCCGTTCCTGAGCGAATTCTGGGCCAAGCGACTGGTGCGGGCCTATGGCACTGAAGCCTCGGAGATCTTGGGCGCTGCAGAGCAAGCTGCTGATCTGGGGCAGGATTTTGGCGCCACGCTGACCGAATCCGAAATCAACTGGCTCATGAAACATGAATATGCGCGCACGGCAGAAGACGTGATCTGGCGTCGCAACAAGCTGGGGCTGCGGCTGACAAAAGAACAGACCCAGAAACTTGATGACTGGATGGCGCGACGTCGCCAATCCAAACCCGCGGCGGCGGAATAAGGAGGAGAACCTGATGACGCTGGAACTGAAAGGCGTATCAAAGACCGTCGAGGGGCAGACCCATATCTACGCGACGGATCTGACGCTGGAAAAAGGTACAATGAACGTGTTGCTTGGACCGACCCTGTCGGGCAAGACATCGCTGATGCGACTGATGGCCGGGCTTGACGTGCCCGCCACTGGCAAGGTCTTCTGGAACGGTGACGATGTTACCGGTCAGCGGGTTCAGGACCGCAAGGTAGCAATGGTCTATCAGCAGTTCATCAACTACCCGTCGATGACCGTCTATGAGAACATCGCCTCGCCGATGAAGCTGATGGGCGTGAACAAGGCCGAGGTCGACGCCCGCGTGCGTGAAACCGCCGAATTGATGAAGCTGACCCCGATGCTGGAGCGCAGGCCGCTGGAATTGTCGGGCGGTCAGCAGCAGCGCTGTGCACTGGCGCGCGCGCTGGTCAAGAATGCCGGTCTGGTGTTGCTCGACGAGCCGCTTGCGAACCTCGATTACAAGCTGCGCGAAGAGCTGCGGGTCGAGATTCCCAAAATTTTCGAAGCGTCCGGCTCAATCTTTGTCTACGCCACCACGGAACCCGAGGAAGCGCTTCTGCTGGGCGGCAATGTCGCCACCCTGTCCGAGGGCCGCATCACCCAGTTCGGCCCGACCCCGTCGGTCTATCGCCAGCCGGTGGATGCCACGACGGCGCGGGTGTTCTCAGACCCGCCGATGAACTTCCTGCCGATTTCCAAGACCGGCGACCGCATCATGTTCGGCGATGGTCAGAGCACCACGGCAACCGGCAAGCTCGCCGAATTGGCCGATGGCCGCTACACTGCAGGGTTCCGCCCGAACCATCTTGAGATCAGCCAGCATTCGGCGAACGCGATGCAATTCGCCACGAAACTGTCGGTGACCGAGCTGACCGGGTCGGAGACCTTTGTTCACCTGGACCATTTCGGCGAACGCTGGGTCGGGCTGATCCATGGGGTTCATGAGCTGGATCTGGGCGCGCGGCTCGATGTCTGGCTGGACCCCCGCCATGTCTACATTTTTGGCGAAGACGGCAAGCTGGTGGCACCTGCCGCCTATGCGCTTGCGGCCTGAGGGAGGACACCATGGCCAAGATCACACTTGATAACCTCGCGCATTCCTACCTGCCCAATCCCGGCAGCGAAGACGACTTTGCGCTGAAGGAACTGAACCACGACTGGGCCGATGGCGCGGCTTATGCGCTGCTGGGCTCGTCGGGCTGTGGCAAGTCCACGCTGCTCAACATCATCTCGGGGCTTCTGCACCCGAGCCAGGGCCGCATCCTGTTTGATGGCAAGGACGTAACGCACGCCCCCACCGCAGAACGCAATATTGCCCAGGTGTTCCAGTTCCCGGTCGTCTACGACACCATGACGGTGCATGACAATCTGGCGTTCCCGCTGCGCAACCGTGGCCGGGACGAGAGCTATGTCGCGGAGCGCGTTCAGGAAATCGCCCGTATGATCGGCATGGAGGAGATGCTGCGCAAAAAGGCGCGTGGTCTCACCGCCGATGCCAAGCAAAAGATTTCGCTGGGCCGTGGCATGGTGCGCAAGGACGTGAACGCGCTGTTGTTTGACGAGCCGCTGACCGTGATCGACCCGCATATGAAATGGGAACTGCGCACACAGCTCAAGCAGCTGCACCATGATTTCGGGCATACTATGATCTACGTCACCCATGACCAGACCGAGGCGCTGACCTTTGCCGATAAGGTTGTGGTCATGTATGACGGCCGCGTTGTGCAGATCGGCACGCCCGAAGAGCTTTTCGAGCGTCCCGAGCATACATTCGTGGGTTATTTCATCGGCTCGCCGGGCATGAACGTGATCCCGGCGCGGATCGACGGCAACAAGGCCTATGTGAACGGCTCCTATGTCGAGCTTGCGCAGGGCTACAAGCCGCTGGATGGCAAGGTCGAGATCGGCGTCCGCCCGGAATTCGCCAAGCTGAGCCAGACCGAGGGCCTGCCCGTCAAGGTGCGCCGCGTCGAGGATGTGGGCCGCCACAAGATCATCCGCGCAGAGTTTTTCGGGAGCGATATCAACATCATCGCGGGCGAAGACGACCATATCAGCGCCGATATGAACCGTGTCACATTCGATCCTACCCGCGTCAATGTCTATGCCAATGACTGGCGCGTAAACGGGGAGGCCGCGTGATGGATGGCCGTCCGATCCTGACACCGCAACAGATCATGGAACGCCAAATCCAAATGGTTGACCGTTTCCTCGATCAGGCATCCGCACAAATCGCGCGCCCCGTGGCGCACTCGTCCGGGGAGGGGGCGAAGTAATGGAAAAGACAGTCAATCAAAAGGCATGGTTTCTCGTCCTGCCTGTGCTGCTTCTGGTGGCCTTTTCGGCGGTGATCCCGCTGATGACCGTGGTCAACTATTCCGTTCAGGACACGTTCGGGAATAACCAGTTCTTCTGGGCCGGGCTTGAATGGTTCGAAGAAATGCTGCGCTCGGAGCGCATGTGGGACGCGCTTGGACGCCAGCTCATGTTCTCGGGCATCATTCTGGCCATCGAGATTCCGCTGGGCATCTTCGTGGCGCTGAACATGCCGAAATCCGGCTTCTGGTCGTCCTTCTGCCTTGTGCTGATGTCGCTGCCGTTGCTTATTCCATGGAACGTGGTTGGCACGATCTGGCAGATCTTTGGCCGCGTCGATATCGGCCTTCTGGGATACACGCTGGACGCGCTTGGCATCAACTACAACTACACGCAGGACATTCTGGCGGCCTGGGTCACGATCATCGTAATGGATGTATGGCACTGGACCTCGCTTGTGGCGCTGCTGGCCTTTGCCGGTCTGAAATCGATCCCCGACGCTTATTACCAGGCGGCCAAGATCGACCAGGCATCGCGCTGGAAGGTGTTCCGCTTCATCGAACTGCCCAAGATGATGGGCGTGCTGATGATCGCGATCCTCTTGCGCTTCATGGACAGCTTCATGATCTATACCGAGCCGTTCGTCGTCACCGGCGGTGGCCCCGGCAACGCCACCACGCTGCTGTCGATCGACCTCGTCAAAATGGCGCTGGGACAGTTCGACCTCGGACCCGCGGCGGCCTTCTCGATCATGTATTTCCTCGTGATCCTTCTCATCTCCTGGGTGTTCTACACCGTGATGACCAACCTCGATAAGCGAGAGGGCTGATCCATGGCCGATATGACCGTAAACAAAACTTCATCCCGCGGGCTGTCTCTGCCCAAGATCAACAGCCGCCTCGTGGTGATGACCCTCTATCTCCTGTTCCTGCTCTTGCCGATCTACTGGCTGCTGAACATGAGCCTGAAGACCAACACCGAGATCCTGAACGAGTTCACGCTGTTCCCGCGCGACCTCACTTTCGCCAACTACGCCACGATCCTCACCGATCCGGCCTGGTATATGGGCTATGTGAACTCGATCATCTACGTGACGGTGAACACGGTGATCTCTCTCGCGGTGGCGCTGCCTGCGGCTTATGCCTTCTCGCGCTATCACTTCATGGGCGACAAGCACCTGTTCTTCTGGCTCTTGACCAACCGGATGGCTCCGCCCGCGGTTTTCGCGCTGCCCTTCTTCCAGCTCTACAGCTCTGTGGGCCTGTTCGATACACATATCGCCGTGGCGCTGGCGCACACATTGTTCAACGTGCCGCTCGCGGTATGGATCCTCGAAGGCTTCATGCGCGGTGTGCCGAAAGAGATTGATGAGACCGCCTATATCGACGGCTACAGCTTTGGGGCCTTCTTCGTGAAGATCTTCACGCCGCTGATCGCCAGCGGAATCGGGGTCGCCGCGTTCTTCTGCTTCATGTTCTCATGGGTGGAATTGCTCCTGAGCCGCACGCTGACCACCGTGAACGCGAAGCCGATTGCCGCGATCATGACCCGGACCCAGGGCGCATCCGGTATCGACTGGGGCGTGCTGGCGGCGGCAGGCATCCTGACCATCCTGCCCGGCGCGCTCGTGATTTACTTCGTCCGCAACTACATCGCCAAGGGCTTTGCCCTGGGTCGCGTGTAAGTCTGAAGAAAGGGAGGAATTCCAATGGACTGGATGGCATGGACCTGGCCGACCGCGATCTTCTTCGCTGTCATCGCCACATTGCTGATCACCTTTACGGTGCTCGCGATCAAGTTCCCGGAAACGCCCCGGACGGGCATTCTGCGAATCGAAACAACGAGGGGCGACCGGCTCTTCATCACCCTTCTGGGCTCGGCCTTTATCAATCTAGCCTGGCTCGGGATCGTTGGGGCGCATCAACCATACGCCCTCATCGTCTGCCTGATCTACGCTGCCGCGGTGTTCCGCTGGGTGTAGGCACAGGCCCCCGTGGCCGGGACAGGAGGAGACCCGGCCACGTCTCGAACTTCCTCATTCATCGGTTCAAAATGGGAGGATTATACCAATGAACCTCAACCTCAAATCCACAACAGCGGCGCTGCTGGTCCTTGCGGGCCCTGCCTTTGCCGACATGGATGCCGCCAAGGCGTTCCTCGATGCGGAAATCGGCGATCTGTCGTCGATCAGCCGCGCCGAGCAGGAAGCGGAGATGCAGTTCTTCATCGACGCGGCCAAGCCCTTTGAGGGCATGGAGATCAAGGTCGTTTCCGAGACCATCACCACGCACGAGTATGAATCTCAGGTGCTGGCCCCGGCCTTTACCGCGATCACCGGCATCAAGGTCACCCATGACCTGATCGGCGAAGGCGACGTGGTCGAAAAGCTGCAAACGCAGATGCAGTCGGGCGAAAACATTTATGACGCCTATGTCAACGATAGCGACCTGATTGGCACCCACTGGCGCTATCAGCAGGTGCGCAACCTGACCGACTGGATGGCAGGTGAAGGCGCGGATGTGACCCTGCCAACGCTGGATCTGGATGATTTCATCGGCCTGAGCTTCACCACCGGTCCGGATGGCAAGGTCTACCAGATGCCGACCCAGCAATTCGCGAACCTCTACTGGTTCCGCTATGACTGGTTCAACGACGAGAAAAACAAGGCCGACTTCAAAGCGCAGTTCGGCTATGACCTCGGCGTTCCGGTCAACTGGTCGGCCTATGAGGACATCGCCGAATTCTTCACAGGCCGCGACCTGTCGCATCTGGGTGTCGAAGGCGACGTCTTTGGCAACATGGACTACGGCAAGAAAGACCCCTCGCTCGGCTGGCGTTACACCGACGCGTGGATGTCGATGGCTGGCATGGGCGACGTGGGTGAGCCCAACGGCCTGCCCGTGGACGAGTGGGGCATTCGTGTGAACGAAAACTCCCAGCCCACCGGTTCCTGTGTGGCCCGTGGCGGTGCAACCAACGCGCCTGCTGCTGTCTACGCTGTTGAAAAAGCGATTGAGTGGCTGAACAAATACTCGCCGCCCGCCGCCGCTGGCATGACTTTCTCCGAGGCAGGCCCGATCCCGGCACAGGGCAACGTGGCACAGCAGATGTTCTGGTACACCGCCTTTACCGCCGACACCGTGAAGCCCGGCCTGCCGGTGATGAACGAGGACGGCACGCCGAAATGGCGCATGGCCCCCAGCCCGCATGGTGCCTACTGGAAAGAAGGCCAGAAGGTCGGCTATCAGGACGCAGGCTCCTGGACGCTGATGCAATCCACCCCGGTGGATCGTGCGCAAGCCGCGTGGCTCTATGCCCAGTTCGTCACCTCCAAGACCGTGGACGTGAAGAAATCCCATGTGGGTCTGACCTTCATCCGCGAATCCACCGTGCAGCATGACAGCTTCACCGAGCGTGCGAACAAGCTGGGTGGTCTGGTCGAATTCTACCGTTCGCCCGCCCGTGTCGCATGGTCGCCCACCGGCACCAACGTTCCGGATTACCCGAAGCTGGCCCAGCTGTGGTGGCAGAACATCGGTGACGCCATGTCCGGCGCCAAGACCGCACAGGAAGCACTGGACAGCCTCTGCGCCGACCAGGAACGCGTTCTTGAGCGTCTGGAGCGCGCAGGCATCCAGGGTGACATCGGTCCCAAGCTGAACGAAGAAATGTCGGCGGAGCACTGGTTCGCCCAGCCCGGCGCGCCCTACGCCAAGCTTGAGAACGAAGACGAAGACCCCCAGACCGTCAGCTATGATGATCTGATCGCGTCCTGGAAGTAAGCCTTCCTCCCAGGTCGGGGCCCTGCGGGGCCTCGACCACTCCAATTCCATCGAACAGACATTCGTGCCAGTACGGCGCAGATAAACATCGCTTTGAGGAGAGGCGGTCATGACCCATATTCTGGCCATTGATCAGGGCACGACATCGACTCGGGCCATAGTATTTGACGCATCCATGACAGCTGTCGCCTCAGCGCAGGAAGAATTCCCGCAGCATTTCCCGAACAGCGGCTGGGTGGAGCATGACCCGAGCGATCTCTGGGCTACGACCGCTGCGACATGCCGCGCGGCGATAGAGAAATCCGGCGGCGCAGAGATCGCTGCTATTGGTATCACCAACCAGCGCGAGACAACGCTGGTCTGGGATCGCAAGAACGGAACCCCGATTCACAACGCTATTGTATGGCAGGACCGGCGCACCTCTTCCATGTGTCAGGCGCTGAGGGCCGACGGGTTCGAAGAGATCGTTACCGACCGCACCGGCCTGTTGCTCGACCCGTATTTCAGCGGCACGAAACTGGCCTGGATACTCGACAATGTGGAGGGTGCCCGGGCGCGGGCTGAGGCCGGCGAATTGGTTTTCGGCACCGTTGATACATGGCTGGTCTGGAACCTGACCGGCGGTGCGGCGCATGTAACCGATGCTACCAATGCGGCGCGGACCATGCTTTATGACATCCGCAAGGGGCGCTGGTCGCAGACGATTTGTGAACGCTTGGGCATTCCCATGTCCATGCTGCCCGAAGTACGCGACTGCGCCGCCGATTTCGGTGAAACGCGCGCCGATCTCTTTGGCCGCTCCATCCCGATCCTTGGCATCGCCGGCGATCAGCAGGCCGCTACGGTCGGGCAGGCCTGTTTTGAACCCGGCATGCTGAAATCCACTTATGGCACGGGCTGTTTCGCGCTGATCAACACCGGCGATAAGCCGGTACGCTCGCAGAACCGTCTGCTGACCACCATCGCCTATCAGCTGGACGGCAAGCCGACCTATGCGCTGGAAGGGTCGATCTTTATTGCCGGGGCGGTGGTGCAATGGCTGCGCGACGGGCTCAAGATCATCCGCGAGGCCAAAGAGTCCCAACCGCTCGCGGAAGCCGCCGATCTGGCGCAGAACGTGGTTCTGGTTCCGGCCTTTACCGGACTGGGCGCGCCCTATTGGAATGCTGACTGCCGCGGTGCGGTGTTCGGGTTGACGCGCAATTCCGGTCCTGCGGAACTGGCCCGCGCGGCCCTGGAAAGCGTGGGCTACCAGACCCGCGACCTGTTGGCTGCGATGCAAGCGGATATGGGTGGGGCAGGGGATGCTGTTTTGCGCGTAGACGGCGGCATGAGCGCGTCCGAGTTCGCGATGCAGTTCCTTTCCGACATCATCGGGGCCCGGGTCGACCGCCCCAGGGTGCTGGAAACCACGGCGCTTGGCGCGGCCTGGCTTGCCGGACAGCGCGCTGGGATCTATCCCGCCCAAGCCGCGTTTGCAGAAAAGTGGGCGCTGGACAAGAGCTTCACCCCATCCATGACCGGAGATACCCGGGCCGCCAAATACGCCGCATGGAAACGCGCAGTCGATGCCACAATGAGGTTTTGAATCATGTCCGAACCGATAACCCTGCGCCGGTTTCTGACCCGTCATGCGCATTCCAACGGGCTTGATCCGAACCTGATTTTCCTGATCGAGGATATCGCTTCGGCGTGCCGGGTGATCGGCAACCGACTGCGCAATGCGGCGTTTGAGGACAATCACGGCCTTGCCGGGGATACCAATGTGCAGGGTGAAGACCAGAAAAAGCTTGATGTGATCGCGGATGAGGTCTTTGCCCGCATTTGTGAAAACTCGCCCCGTCTGGCGGCTCTGGTCAGTGAAGAGCGCGAAGACGCGGTCTGGCTAAAGAACCCTGAAGCAGGCGACTACCTCTTGTTCTACGATCCACTGGACGGATCATCGAATATCGACGTCAACCTGTCCGTCGGGTCAATTTTTTCGATCTGCACCGCCGAGATGGATGGTGACCGGGACGTTCTCAAGGCAGGGAGCGCGCAGAACTGTTCGGGCTATGCGATCTATGGCCCGACCATGATGCTTGTTCTGACAGTGGGCAGCGGGGTCTACGGGTTTTCCTGCGAATACGGGACCGGGGATTTCCGGCTGACCCATCCCCGGATGACCATTCCGGCAGAGACAGCGGAGTTTGCCATCAACGCGTCGCGCTATCGTATGTGGGACGCACCGGTGCGACGATACGTGGACGAATGCCTGGCGGGCTCAACCGGTCCGCGCGGGCGCGATTTCAACATGCGCTGGACCGCCTCCATGGTGGCGGATGTGCACCGTATCCTGACCCGCGGTGGGGTGTTCTTGTACCCGGCAGATGAGGTTAATCGCAACGCAGGTGGCAAGCTGCGCCTGCTCTACGAGGCCAGCCCCATGGCTCTTTTGATCGAACAGGCGGGAGGCACGGCCACAGACGGCACGAACCGCATTCTCGATATCCACCCCTACAGCCACCATCAGCGCGTGCCGGTCATCCTTGGCTCGGCCAGCGAGGTGGCGCGGATTGCACACTACCACATTGCGGACGCCGGTTCGGCCGCGTCCTGAAGAAAGGACATACAAATGGCTCTCGTCTCCCTGCGTCAGCTGCTCGATCACGCGGCTGAACATGACTACGCGCTGCCCGCGTTCAACGTGAACAACATGGAGCAGATGCTGGCCATCATGGCGGCGGCGGACGCCACGCAAAGCCCGGTCATCATGCAGGCCAGCCGCGGCGCGCGCGCCTTTGCCAATGATATCGTCCTGTCACATCTGATCCGGGCGGCGATCGAACTTTATCCGCATATCCCGGTCTGCATGCATCAGGACCACGGCAATGCGCCAGCCACCTGCCTGTCGGCCATCACCAACGGGTTTTCCTCGGTAATGATGGATGGCTCGCTCAAAGCCGATGGAAAGACACCGACCACGTTTGAGGAAAACGTTGCGGTGACAGCCAAGGTGGTCGAGATGGCGCACTTGGTGGGCGTCTCGGTCGAGGGCGAAATCGGCCATCTCGGATCGCTGGAAACACTGCGCGGCGAGGCCGAGGATGGTCACGGGTTCGAGGGGGCTTTGTTACGCGAGCAATTGTTGACTGACCCGGAAGAAGCGGCAGAATTCGTGCGGCTGACCGGCGTCGATGCGCTGGCGGTGGCCATCGGGACGTCGCACGGGGCCTATAAGTTCACCCGCAAACCGGATGGCGAGATCCTTGCAATGGACCGCCTGCGCGAAATCCATACCCGCTTGCCGGACACGCATCTGGTGATGCATGGCTCGTCTTCGGTGCCACAGGAATTGCAGGATATCATCAACGCACATGGCGGCGAGATCGCCCCGACATGGGGCGTGCCGGTCGAGGAAATCCAGCAGGGCATCCACTTTGGTGTGCGCAAGGTCAACGTGGATACGGACCTGCGGCTGGCACTGACCGGTGCGATCCGCACGGTTTTTGCCAACCACCCGGGTGAGTTCGATCCGCGCAAATACCTTGCGCCGGGGATCGAGGCCATGTCGGCCGTCTGTCACGACCGGTTCGTGCAATTTGGCAGCGCAGGCTATGCGCCTCGGATCAAGCCCATCATATTGTCTGAGATGGCCGAACGCTATGCTCGCGATGCATCGGAGTCGATGGTTGCTGCATGACAAGCTTTTCGCTGACCGCTCCAAAGCGCACGATTTTTGGCCGAGACAGCCGTGCCAGCGCCGCGGCAGAGATTGCCGCGTTAGGGACGCGTGTATTGCTGATCCGGGGGCAATCCGTGGCTTGGGTGGACACACTCGTAGACGCGCTGTCCCGGTCCGGCTGTTGTATGGAAACCGTGATTTCATCCGGCGAGCCAGATTTGGACGCTGTCCGCCAAGCCATCAGCGTGGCCAAAGTCCAAAGAGCGGATTGCGTCGTAGCCGTCGGGGGCGGTGCCGCAATTGATCTGGGCAAAGCTGTTGCAGGGTTGTATTGTAGCGAAGGGGATGTCGCGGAGTATCTCGAAATGGGCGACGCGCCCGCCCGGCAGTTGAACGATCCACTGCCGTTCATTGCGATTCCCACGACTGCGGGAACCGGGGCTGAAGCGACACGCAACGCTGTCATCGGCGTCCCTGAACGCCAAACCAAGATCAGCCTGCGCGACCCGCGTCTGGTGCCAGACCTTGCTCTTGTGGATCCCGCCCTAACTGATGGTTCACCCAAGGGGCTGACGCTGGCCAGCGGGCTCGATGCGATAACCCAGCTTATCGAAAGCTATGTGTGCAACCACGCAAACCCAGTGACCGATGCGTTGTGCAGAAGCAGCATTCCTAAGGCGATCGCCGCTTTGCGCCACTTAATGGAAGTCGAAAACATCCAGGCCCGTGATGAGATGGCCCGAGCCAGTTATCTGAGCGGCATTGCTCTTGCTAACTCCGGCCTTGGCATTGTGCACGGTCTTGCATCTGTCATTGGCGGACGAGGGGCCGCCCATGGCGCGATTGGTGGCAGGCTACTCGCATCGGCGCTCTTCGTGAACCAAGATGTCCTGAACCGCCAAGAGGGCAACTGTATACGGTTTCGCGAAGTAGACGAATGGCTTGCCGTTGGTCTTGTTGTTCCGGGTGAGAACGGCAACCTCGCATTGCGTCACTTCGTGGATGCAAACGAATTGCCAAGCCTACAAGACCTGGGCGTTCATACAACTGAATTTGAACCAATTGCCATACTGGGTTTGGCCGCCTCATCGACCAAAGCGAATCCTGTGCAACTGGACACAATCGACGTCTGTCGCGTTCTGCAGCTTACGTGATCGATCGGTCGATTGACCAAGGCGTCTCACCGAGCCGGGCCTTCGACACAGTATTTGCTGATGCAACAACGTCTGCTTCTCAGTTCCACGCAATCCGCTGCTGCAATGCGACGAGCTTTCCTTTGTGGGCACGCGATATTGTGATGCACATTAGAGCGGGTTGCGCCCATATCGATTCATATTCCCATGAGGCTTGATCTGTGATTCCCTGTCTGCATGGCAGATATGGGGGTTTGAGATGGGTAA
>JALEGX010000092.1 GCA_022763485.1 Paracoccaceae bacterium
CCGGTGCCGGAGCCCTTGGTGCCGCCCGAGCCGGAGCCCTTGGTGCCGCCAGAGCCGGAGCCCTTGGTGCCGCCCGAACCAGACCCCTTGGTGCCATCAGACGCATCGCCGCCATAGTGGCCGGCCAGGCAGGAGTTGTACCACAGGGAGAACCCGTTACCTTCTACACCGCCATTATGATAGGATTTGGTGCCATCATATCCCCAACGGCCAAAGTCGGAGTGTTGCCAACTATTCTGAAATCTTAATCCGTAGGATCCCCATCCACGCCATGCCATGAAGTGCGACCTCCCTGAACTACAAAAAAACCACAATTACCTGCGAGGGTAGATCCCCGATGCTCGTTCCGGATTTTGACGTGAACGAATGCTCGCAGCCGATGATCAACGGTATGGGCCTGCACCATTTGAGGCAATTTTTTGTCATTTTTTCAGTGGTTTTGCGGTGAATCTCGGCCATAACTGGAAACAATGACCGCGGGTCAGCTTGTTTCGTTTCCACGTCCGCCGCAATCAGGGCGCGAATCGTGGCAAGAATGTGAAACAGCAAAATTCGCGGATGCCGCAGTGCTGACAGAATCGCGTCCTTAAAAATGTCAGATTTCAAAAATAGACAGAAGCTGAGGTTTCCCATGCCCGATGCCGGGAGGGAAGTGAGCAGGTATTTGTGATTTTGAGAGGTGAGAACGTGGCAAAGGATTCCAATCAGGAGCGGATCAACCGCATTGTGGCCACTGCCGAAGATCACTTTGGTCAGGAAGTTGAACGTGTGACTGCACCGGGCGGGGAGGGGCGCTCTTCTTTCCGGCTGCATTTTGCCGACCGGGATGTGATCGCGACACTCCGGCCCAATTTCAGGCGGACCCATCTGGAAGCCTATGTGCTGGAGAATCTGAGCCAGCATTGTGATGACACACCGCGGGTTCTGGGACTTGAAGGGGAAATCCTGTTCCAGTCCGATGTCGGGCGCCGACGCCTGAACGTGGAGATTGCTCGCGCCAGCCGTGAACGCGAAACCGAAATGGCCGTGGAAGCGGTTGAATCGATTTTCCGGATTCAGGCCGCAGCGCGCAAAACCGACCTGCACACCATGCTGCCCCATCTGGGCAACAACAACGACTGGATCGCCAATCTGGTCAATGCAGTCGATGCGCTGGAGCCCTATTCCTCGGGCATCCCGGACAGCTATGACCGCAACGCGGTTGCCGCCGCGGTTGCCTATCCGGGCCGACAGTTCGTGAAATGGGACTGCCGCTCTGGCAATGCCGCGCTGGGACCGGATGACAAGCTGCGATGGTTCGACTTCGAATATTCCGGGCTGCGTCACGGGGCCGAAGATTTTGCCTGGCTGATCGGGGATGAGGCCTGGCCGGTCCCGCCCGAGGATATGGTCGACATCATGATCGACGCCTTCGATCCGACCTGTGGCCATGACATCGCCGATTATCTGGAATATCTGGCGATCTATCTGACCCTGCATTCTGTGCAGCGGTTCAAGCTGATCGTCAAGGAAGCCAAGAAACGCGGCTGGCTCTCCAAGGAGCGTGTGCGCAAATACGATGACGCCGGGGTGCATCCGGAGTTCGCCGTGCAAATCTGCAAGGTGGGCCGCTATTTTGCAGCCCAGTCACAGCTTACGGCGCCTCTGTCCCGCAATTTTGATGGGGCGATGCGAAACTTCCGCGCCATCATGCGCGATGGAACCTCGCTGAAAGAGGATTGATCCATGACCGCGCATCCGGCCACGTCGACGGCTTTCACCGGCTCTGAACCGCATCTGCTCGTGCGGACGTTTGAGACGCTGGAGCAGATGGAAGCCGTCAAGGACGCCTGGCAGGATCTGGAAACCCGCGACCCCGAGGGGACTGTCTATCTGTCCTGGCGCTGGATGCAGGCCATTTTTCGCAACAACCCCTGGCGCTGGCGGGTCTTCGCCGCGTTTCACGGCAAGGATCTGGTCTGTGTGTTCCCGGTGAAATACCGGGTGCATTGGAGCGACACGCACAACCAGTTCCAGACTGAAATGGAGGCCGCAGGGCGTCTGGCCTTCTCCGAATACAGCGGGTTCCTCTGTGATCCTGCCTATGAACAGGCGGCCCTGCACCAGATCGCGCAGCGCATGCAGCAGCTGCCCTGGACCCGAATGTCCATCCGCTATGAAGACAGCAGGGCACGCGCGAAACGCTTTCTCAGCGCGTTTTCACCTGCGGAATTCTCGGCCAAGGAAAAACCGTACTTCATCAACAAGGGCAAGACGGACAACCTGGTCTGCCCGCGGGTGAAGCTGCCTGAAAGCTATGAAGAGTATCTAGTCGGGTTGGGCCGCAATATGCGCACCAAGATCCGGCGTTTCGGCCGCAAGTATATCGACAGCGGTGAAATGGCGGTGAAATGGGCCAAGGGTCCGCAGGTGCCGCCGATGGTGGACCGTCTGCTGGAGATGTGGTTGCAGAAATGGGGACCGATCAAGGGCGCCGACAACGCCCGCAAGGGAGCACAGAACTATCGCCAGATGCTGATGCAGGCTGCGGAACTGGGTCTGTTGCGGATGCCGTCACTTTGGCAGGGGGACCGCTGTCTGGCGGTTCTGGCGCATGTGGTCGACCCGCAGCACCGCAAGGTGCATTTCGTCGTCACCGGGCGGGACGATAGTTTTGACGGCAATCAGGTGGGACCGCTGCTGCATGCGGCAACTGTGCGCTGGGCGATTTCGGAAAACTATGAGGTCTATGACCTCTGCCATGGGGATGAGGCCTATAAATTCGGATACGGGGCCGTGCCGCAGCGGGTGAACTATTTCACCGTCCGGCGACTGAACCCCGCGCTGGGGCCCGGTATGCTGGACCCGATCTGCCTGCCCCGAACGCTGGAACGGATCACCGCCCAGTTGGAAACAGGCAAAAGCGAGGCCGCGCTGGCGGGCTGCAAGCAGCTCTTGTCACTCACCCAGGCGCGGCGCGTCTGACCGTTACAACCCCATCTGCCGCACGGCCAGATCGCGCATGATCTCTTCGGACCCGCCGCCGATGGCCATCACCTTGACCTCACGATAGATCCGTTCGACCCGGTTGCCACGCAGATACCCGGCGCCGCCCAGGATCTGCATGGCCTCAGAGGCGCAGTATTCGCAGGCCTTCGAGGTAAAGAACTTGGCCTTGCTGATCTCGGCCACTGGCATCTGCCCTTCATTGACCTGCCAGCAGATCATCCGCAGATACGCCTCGACCGCGTCGATACGGGCGGACATCTCGGCGATCTTGTGCCGGATCACCTGATGCTGGATCAGCTTCTGCCCGAAAGTTTCGCGCTCCTGCGCCCAGGCGATGCTGTCCTCCAGACAGGCTTTCATCATGCCCAGCATACCTGCGATCAACCCGACCCGTTCCAGGTTGAAATTCTCCATGATCGCAAGGAAGCCCTTGTTTTCCGCTCCCATCATGTTGGTGGCAGGCACCCGCATGTCGTCAAAGAACAGGGTCGCCTGATCGGAACACCACCAGCCCATCTTGCGGGGCAGTGAGCTGCGGGAGAAGCCGGGCGTATCAGCTTCGACAAAGAACAGCGAGATCCCGGTCAGGCCCGGCCCACCGGTGCGCGCTGCCACGACGAAATAGTCCGAGGTCATCCCGCCCGTGATGAAGGTCTTGGATCCGTTCAGCACCCAATGGTTGCCATCCTGCCGTGCGCTTGTCTTGAGGTTGGCAACATCGGACCCGCCGCCCGGTTCGGTCACGCCCAGGCTGGATCCTTTGCGACCGGCCACGATATCGGCCAGCACACGGTCCTTGATGTCAGAGTTCGCCAACCGGGCAATCGGGTCGATGGAGATCATGCGTCCGTTGATCGCGGCCGCCACGCCACCTGCGCCGCATCGGGCCAGCTCCTCGCTGTAGGCGGCGCGCATGAAACAGTCGTCAAAGCCCAGACCGCCGTATGCCTCGTCAATGCCAAACCCCCAGATGCCCAGGGCTCCGGCCTTCTGGTGCAGGGACCAAGGCACTTCGCCCGCCTCATCCCAGTCGTCGCAATAGGGGGTGATTTCCTGCGCGACAAAGCTTTGCAAACTGTCGCGAAAGGCGCGGCGCTCCGGTGTTTCGAACGGGTTCTTCATTGTGACCTCCCAGTCTGCCCTGATCCGTGACGCAAGGTTGCTGTGCCTTCTGTTGTGCAGAACATTGCCAGCGCACGGGTCTTTGCGTCAGCCTAGGTCAGGAATGAAAAACCGTTCAATCGTGGCACGCAGCCCGCGACGCAGCGGAAGACCAAGAATGACGCAAGGGAGCTGACATGCAGCAGGCCGAGGATTTTCGACAGGAGAGCAGGGCGCTTGCAGCCGTGCTGGAGGGATTGGACGACGCAGGGCTGCACCAGCCGACTTTGTTCAAGAACTGGACGATCGAGGACGTGCTGGGGCATCTGCACCTGTTCAATGTCGCGGCAGAGACCTCGCTGCAGGGGGAGGCGGCATTTGCGGAGTTCATCACGCCGATCCTGGCGGACATGCAATCCGGCAAGACGATCCTGGAATGCCAGTACCCGTGGTTGGACGGTCTGTCCGGCACAGCGCTCTATCAGGCGTGGAGGGAAGGGGCGGAAAGCTGTGCCGATGCCTTTGCCGCTGCAAACCCGAAGGATCGGGTCAAATGGGTCGGGCCGGACATGAGCGCGCTCAGCTCGATCACCGCGCGCCAGATGGAAACCTGGGCGCATGGGCAGGAGGTGTTTGACGCGCTGGGCATCGACCGGGCCGAGGCCGATCGCATCCGCAATATCTGTCACCTTGGGGTGTCGACCTTTGGCTGGACTTTCATCAACCGCAAGGAACCGGTGCCAGAACCCGCGCCGCATGTCCGGCTGCAAGGGCCGTCGGGTGCGGTGTGGGAATGGAACGAGCCACAGGATGACAATTGCGTAACCGGGTCCGCGGTGGACTTCGCCCAGGTGGTGACGCAGGTGCGCAATGTCTCGGACACCGATCTGCGGATGACCGGCGATACGGCGCAGCGCTGGATGGAGGTTGCCCAGTGTTTTGCAGGCCCGCCCGAGACGCCGCCCGCAAAAGGCGCGCGCCATAAAGCCTAGGATCAGCCGGTGGTCAGTGTCCTGTAAGCAACCGACAGCCCGGCCAGCGCCATCCGCTTGGCATCCGTAACAGTGACCGGCAGGCCCTGCTGTTCCAGCGCGGCCGCATATCCGGCAGCTTGCGCAGGATCGCCGATCAGGGCCAGGTTCTGACCCAGCCAATAGGCGCGGGTGGCGGCAAGCTCTGCCCCCAGAAGGGCACCAAGCTTGCGCCCCTGTGCCTGTGTCGCGTTCAGTTCACCCAGGTCCTGACCGGCCTGCGCCTCGGACAGGCGCGCAGCCAGGCGCTCCGGGCGGGACATCGTGTCAGACAGCGCGTCGGCAAAGCTCTCCCGGCACCAATCGGCGTTGTCGTTCGGGGCCAGTGATTGCAGCATCTGCAAGCTGGAGAAACACTGGAAGCTGACAATCTCACCCGCGCTGAGCAGCGCCCAGCAGGAGCGCGCACCGGGTAGGCAGACAACCCCGTCCCAATTGGGGTTCAGGGTGATGAAGCCCGCCAGCCGGGTGGCGGCATGGGTGATGTATCCCGTGGGTGCGGCCTGACGCAGACCGGGCAGGCGGTGGATGATGAGCCGGTCTGATCCGCTCTCTGGCACAGGGCGCAGGTCGGCCGGTTTGTGCGGCACGGAATGCAGCTCTGTCGTGTCCCCGCTCAGGATCACGGGGATCATCTGATCCGGCAGCAGATCGGCACAGAGCGCGGTCAGCGTCTCATTTATATGTGCCGCACCACAGACGGCTGTCCGCTCGGCCAGGATATCGGCCTCGCGCATGATCCAGACATGAAGCTCCTGCGCGGAGTATTCGGCGGCAATCCAATCCGCAGTCTGCTGCGTTGCTGTCATCTGATCAGTCCCGGTGGTTCCGTTTTCGCGGGCATGCGTCAACAACTGCCTGTGGTCAAGAGCGCCGCCGGAAGTTCAGCCGATCACCTCACCCACAAGGATCTGCGGACGGACGTTGGTGAAGTTGGGGATATCGGCCATGACCGGGGCGGAGTTCTGCATCGCCGCCGACATGGCCGCCTGATCGGCAAAGGTCATGGTCGCCAGCGCGTAATATCCCGGAGGGGTATCCGGGCCACC